>CAZQAS010000013.1:28583-41948 GCA_964591285.1 uncultured Rhodothermales bacterium | reverse complement strand
CGCCGCACTCTTCTGGGGTGCCTACACGGCGCTCAGCAAGCCCGCGCTGTCGTTCGTGTCTCCAACCGGACTCACCTTCTTGAGCCTCCTTTTCGCCCTTCCGTTACTCTTCGGCATCGGCATCCCATACTACGGTGAGACGAATTGGGACGACATCGAGTGGATACATTGGGGGGCCATTCTCTATTCCGGTGGACTCTCAACCGGATTGGCAGTCGCCCTCTGGAACAACGCAATCAATAGGGTGGGTGCGTCCGATACGGCGGTGTACGGGAATCTTGTGCCACTGGTGGCGCTTGCAAGCAGCTTCTTGCTCCTGAACGAAGCCGTGTACGTCGCCCAAATAGTGGGTGGCGTACTCGTGATTGGCGGGCTGCTGCTGATGCGAAGGGCTCGCGCGACTCCGGCGACGTGAATCGTGCGGCTGCCCACCAGCAATCCCGCGAGCGATGGGCTCAGAACGTCCGCTCCGTCAGAACGCTTTCGATTTCCTGTCCAAACTGCTCCGAGAGATCTCTCATATAGGGCAGGTAGCGTGCGACGTAGTCCCACGTTGCCGGAAAGACGGACGCGACGGGCTCATAAAGAACGGAGGCGCGTCGATTCTCTTCTTCCGGTACGTCGAAGAATCCCATCACGAGAAAAACGACGCTTAGAATCAGGAGCGTTTTCAGCGCACCCAAAACGGCGCCGGCCACGCGATTCAAAGGATTCAACTTCAGCATCTTCACGGCCGCCTCGAGGATCTTCGCGCCGAAGAGGAGGCCGATCTGAATAGCGAGGAAAACCAGAAAAAAGCCGAGGACGGGTTCGAGTGCCTCCGACAGACCGATCGCCGCTCCAACGAGCCCCCCAACGACGTTCATCAACTCGAGGCCGAGAATGATCGCAACGATCGTTCCCACGAGGCTAATGACCTGCCTGATAGCACCGGTCGTGACGCCGCGAAGAATCCCGAAGGCCACGATGAGGACAATGAGAACGTCGAGAGATTCAAGCTCCACTAGATTGACTCAGGAGAGGAGCTCCTGTGAGATCTGTTGGACTTTTCGGCCCTCTGCCCGGCCGCGCAGTTTCTGCATGGATGCACCCATTACCTGTCCCATGTCGGCGCGAGACTGCGCACCCGTGGCTTCTATGACTTCCTGAACTATTTGTCGTACTTCGTCGTCGGTCAGTTGACGCGGGAGGTATTCCTCGATTACTTTCAGCTCTTCCTGCTCCTTTCCGCTCAGATCCTCACGACCGGCATCGTCGTACTGCTCGATCGCATCGCGGCGCTGCTTCGCCTGCTTCTGGAGAACAGCCAGCTCCTGCTCCTCCGTCAGCGAGCCTTCTCCGCCCTTGCGGAGTTCGATTTCTTTCTCCATCAGGGCGGCACGGAGTGATCGAATCGTACGAAGCCGTACATCGTCCTTTGCGCGCATCGCGTCCTTCAGATCCTCGGCCAACCTTTCCTTAAGCATCGCTTTTAGGTGAACCCATGCTTCTATCTGGAGAGACCTTCGCCTACGATCGCTGCTGCGACGGAACGTTCGGGCCCTAAGAAGAATCGCGTGCGACCGTCCGGCTAAGCATACAACTTGCCGAAGAGACGTGCTAGCGAAGCGCCAGTCTGATGGCAAACACTCCGATCCCCGCCTGCATTACCCCCAAGGCAACGCCTGAGCGGAGGTCGAGGCTCTTGATGTCGGATCGCAGCGACGGATCGGCCGTGTCCTCGTACTGGGCGTAGATGTCATCCGCCTTGAATTTGTAGTGGATCGCGGCCGCTCCCGCCGCCAGCGCCACACCCAAGGCGGCGTAGTCGATCCACGCGCGATGCCTTGTCGGAGGCGACCAGTCAACTCGCGAAGCCGTCGGACCCAGTTCGTCCGTCGGGTTGAGTTCGACGACGTAGCGGTTCCACACTTCGCTTCCCGGATCGATCCGCTCCACGGCGAAGCCTGGCCGCTCCAGCAAGAGCGTTCCCTTTATCGGTTCCTGGGATGAGTAAAGCGTCGGCGTCGATCCAATCCGTCGTAGGTCACCAGGGGCCGATTCGATGTGCACGGAGGCGCCAAAGGGAATCGATTCGATACGATACGTGTACGGGAAGTCAATCCGCACACTTGCGGTGTCGCCCGGCGCGAGATCCACGCGTCGGGAGACCGGGGCCACGGACCAGGTGTCAACGTCGGGCGGGACGAGCCGAAGCATGCGCAGGGAGGACGGCACGCTCACGATCTGACCGAACGCGCTGCCCAGCCGCAGTGAATCTGCGAAAAGGATCGCCTCCGGATAATTCGTCTCGACGCGCACGTACGCTTGCTCCTGCGCCGAAGCCAAATTGGCGGCGACGAGCCAGATGGCAAGGACCAACACCGCACTAATCTTCACGTGTTGCAACCTTCTCTCCTTCAACATCAAACAGATAGACATGTCGGGGCTCGGCGAGGACGATGACCTGCGTGCCGCTGGAAGCAAACGGCGACTTGATTCGCCCCTCGAGTTTCGTTTCCCACATGCGGGTTCCATCACTTCGCGCGAGTCCGACCAGCCTGCTGCGCATGGTACCTACGTACACGGTGCCCTCCGTCATAAGCGGCGTCGCCGTCACCGCTCCATCGACTTGGGTGGTCCACCGGACCCCGCCGTCCGCCCGGTCGAGCGAACGCACCTGCCCGTCGGACGCGCCGAAAACGACTTCATCGAGCCCGACAGCGGGCGCTGAGAAGTACACCTCATCGGATGAGAGTTCATAGTTCCACAAAATCGCGCCGTCCTCCGTGCTCAGCGCAAGCATCCTACCTCTCGTGGTAGGCACATATACGGCCTCTTTGGCGGCTGCGAGTGGGACCTGCACGGGCGCTTCGACGTCCCGCTCCCAAAGAATAGACCCGCTGCTTGCGTCGAGCGCTGTCACGTGGCCTCGATCATCGCCCACTACCAGGCGACCGTCGACGAGCGCCGGCGCGCCCTTCACGCCCACACGTTCACCCAGCTCCACCTCCCACCGCACGGATCCATCCGTCAGATCGTAGGCACGAACCCATCCCTCGACATCGGCTGCCAGCAGCACGTCCTCATGAACGACCAGACCTGCCTCAACCGGCGCCCCCTCAACCTTCCAAACCGTCGATCCCCTGCTGAGATTGTATGCCTGAATGGCCCGGCCACCCCAACTGACTGGTACGTACAGGATGCCGTTCTCAACGGTAGGCGTCCCGTCGATGGACTCCCCGAAGGAGGATTGTCCCATTCGCTTCCCGGAACTCATATCGATGGCGTGCACTTCTCCCTTGCGGGTGGCGATGAGGGCGACGTCGTCCACGATCAGTGGTGAGACGGGACCGAAGCCAGCACCTGCGTTGAATTCCCAGACCTGCTGCAAAGGCGGATCGAGGACACGCGCCACGGCACTCGTACGGTGCGGAGAGTCGCCTTCCGTCGTCCATATGGGGACGTGTGCGCTCCTGCCGTCGAGATGGAGCGACGAGCAACCGGTGGCCACAAGTGCCGCCAGCAATAGTATGGTTGAAAGGGCGCGCACGATCTTAAAAATCCCAGCCGAAGAAGAACTGCTTGAAGAACCTGTCCCGCTCCTGGAATCCTTCGCGATATCGATAGCCGACGTCGTAGCGGAGAACAAAACCGCCGAACAGGTTGAGGCGAAGACCGCCTCCGATGGATCCGACCGTCTCTCCTACGTTTAGCTGATCGCGACGTTGTTCGGTGAGACTCGTCTCATTGTAGTCGTTATTCCAGGCATGGGCCGCATCGAGGAACAGCGCTCCCCGAAGGTTCGCGATACCGAGGGGCGCGAGAATCGGCAAATAGAGCGACGGCGCGGTCAAGATCGGGAAACGTAGCTCGTGGGAGGTGAACCACATCTTCTGCCCACGCACGCTGAACATCCGAAATCCCCGAAGGTCCCAGCTACCACCCATGAAGAAGAGCCTCGCCTCGCGGCCTTCGTTCAAACGTCCGAGGAATCGGGACGCAAACGTGACCGAGCGATGCAGACGCCAATAATGGCGAACGTCGGCCGCCAGCGTGAAATAACTCACGTTCGAATACAGCACGTCGGTCGTGTACGCCCCGGTAAGGCTTCCGCGGTATCCTTCGACCGGGCCGTTCATCCCCCATAGCGCATTGTCGTGCACCAGTGAGATCGAGTTTGAGACGAGGAGCGCCTGTCGGTCGATGTTCTCCCAAGGAATATACTTGTCATCCCAGCTTACGGACGTGCTCAGCTCAATGCGCCGGAACGTTGAGAGCGGATGACTGATCGCACCAAATCCTCCGTAGATCGTCTCCCAAAGGGTCGGATACTCGCGAGATGCATCGGGATCGGTGATGTCGTACCGCATCCCGCCGTACCGATAGATACCGTATCCGATATTCGTGCGATTTCGAAGCTGTACGCGCGAAACGGAGACGTTCAAGCTCTTCAGGAAGCTCTCCGCACCCCTTGAATTGTTGTACATCATAACGTACCAGTGGTCGTCGCCCATCATATCGGAGAAGGCCATGACCGCTCCCCCCTGCGTGCCCCACACGGGATTCTGGCTGATCTGCCCCTGGGCGATGTCCAGGGAATACTTCTTTTTATATGCTACCCGTTCCGCCCCATCGTCGATACCTATGCGCGCGAACGCCCAGTGCTCTCCGGCGTCGGTCAGCGCGACGGACCTCTCGACACGCGGATTGGCAAGCAGAGAATCCACATCCGAGAGACCTCGGATCGTGAAACGAAAATGCTCAAAGCTCGTGAAGAGGAGGCGGTCGTCGTCCGTCCACACCGGATCGAAGGCCGCGGCCGTCAGGTTCGTTAATCGGCGCATGCGGCGCTCCCCCGATGGGATGGCCGGCTCACCCAGTAGCGCCGTCGATGCCGAGACGAGTTCGGCCGGCTCTTGCTCAGTCTCCGGCACGTCTGCGACCCAGATGTTCTGCGCACCGAAACGACCCGAGGAGTCGCGAACCGCGCTCGCAAAGATCACCTCATCGCCGCCGGGACTCCACCGCGGCGAAAAGTCGAGCCGCCTCCCGAACGTGACATACTCTACCGAACCGGCCCCGACATCGTAGACGAACAAGTTGTACGCATTCTCCTTTCCGAGCGAGGTACGGTCCGACGAGAAGACAATGCGATCGCCGTCGGGGCTCCAGTCCGGATCGCGATCGTCGTAGCTGTCGTTCGTCAGCCGCATCAGCCGGCCGGATTCCACATCGAAGGTATAGAGATCGCTGAACCCGCTGTGACCTATCGAGGAAAAGGCGATCTTGCTGCCGTCGGGACTCCAGTCCGGTGAGTAGACAGCGACGAGATCCTCAAAACTGTACGTAGCACCAAGCTCGTCCTTCTCGAGATCGTAGACATGGATCACGTCCGACTCGCCGCTTTTCGTCACAAAGGCGAGTTTACCGTCCTCGGAGACGCTGATTCTACTCTCGAACAGGTGAAAGGCCTCGAACTCGTCGGTTCGTTCACCGCGAACGAGAACGTGCGGCTCCTCAAGCGGGCGGAACGTCGAATCGACCTCCACTTCGTAGACGTTGCTGTAGCCGGTGCGATTTCCGATGTAGTAGACTTTTCGCGACCCGTCTTTGAAGCGGTAGAACGACGGCTTCGAATTGAAACCTTCCGTTGAGATGCCCTGCGCGATCAGGGACGTCAACTCTACGTCACCGATTTCTTCGAAGTATCGATCCTTCAGCCACGTCTGCCACTTCGAGTCTATCGTCCGGTATTCTTCGCGAAAGGTGAGCTCGAGCACGCGGCGGAAGTCCCGGTCCTTCCAGAAATTCTCGATGAGATCGAGAAGCTTTTCCTCACCGTAGGTCTCCGCAAGGAAGCGGCAGAGCGCCTCGCCTTCCTTGTACATCAGGAAGCTACCGTGGATACGATAGATGTTCTCAAGGGGCATCAGATAGTTGGAGAATACGGCGTCCCGCATGACCATCTCATGCGAATGATCGGGATCGCCGGACCAGTACTCCGCAAGACCTTCGGTAAACCACAGCGGCAGGAATCGGTCCGGGGGTAATCGATGGTCACGGACGACGCGCAGCACCTTGGAGTAGGTGAAGACATGGACGAGTTCGTGTCGAACGACGCGCCGGAACTGATGAATATTCCCGTTGGCCGGGATCACGACGCGTCCCTTCAGGAATTCGAAAAAGCCCCCTACTCCATCCGGGATGAACCCCGGCGTAATGTTCGTCTGCTTGAAGTGTAGGTTTGACGAGTAGAAGATGAGCGGCGGCCGGTGGTTCAGCGAGAAATTGAACTTATTCTGCAGCTCCTGATAGGCCTCTTCTGCGAAATGCGCGCCGTGCTCGGCCAGCTCCTGCATTTCGGGATAATAATAGATGTCGAAATGCTCGGTTTTCAGGATGTGCCAATCGAATTGATCGTACTGAACCTTATTCCGGCCGAAATGAAAGGTGTACTGACCGACGGCGGGCACTGTCAGTGCGAACGTCAGCGCGAATACGAGAAAATGACGAGGTCTACAGCGAGACATGAAGCCTAACGGCGAACGAGACACAGATCGGAATGGAAGTGAATGCGGAGGGGTACACGAGCGCATCCTTCCGGCACGCCGTTGTTTCCCAAGCGAGAGGACCTGCCGGCCTTAGTGCGCTACGCGATCTACTCGAGCGCCGTTCCCAAGTTACAAGAAATTGGGAGCAGGTAAAGTCAATCGGAGATGCCCCCGAACGAGAGACCGCAAGCGAGCGTCCCTCAGGCCGAGTTGCGCTCGAGAAGAGTTGCCACGTCGCAGGCGTGCTCCGTAAGCCACTCCTTCAGAATGGCTTCTACTTCGTGCGCATCACGCGCCTGAAGCGATCTTTCTGCCAGGTCACGGGCTTCCTGCATTCGGATGGCGCGAATCACGCGCTTGATCTCGGGAAGATAGATCGGCGAGGCACTGAGCTCCTGGATGCCGAGTCCGATCAAAAGCGGCGTCGCAACCGAGCGCGCGGCCATCTCGCCGCAGAGACTGACAGGAATACCGGCACGCCCCGCCGCGTCGACCGTGCATTTGATCAGATGCAGAACGGCCGGATCGAGCTCCTGATAGATAGACGCGACCAGATCGTTGCCACGATCGACGGCGAGTGTGTACTGTGTAAGATCATTCGAGCCGATTGAAAAGAAGTCGACTTCGCTGGCAAAGCGATCGGCCTTCAGCGCTACCGCCGGCACCTCTACCATGATGCCGATCGGAATCTCCTGGTCGAACGACTCCCCTTTCGCGCGCAAATCGTCCGCAATCTCCTCTACGACCGCCTTAAACCGTACGACCTCATCTACTTCCGTCACCATCGGCAGCAGAATTCGGGCGGGCCCATAAGCGCTCGCACGCAGGATGGCGCGAACCTGCGGATAGAGCAGTTCGGGCTTATCGAGCAGTATTCGGATGCCGCGCCAGCCGAGAAACGGATTGTGCTCTCGGTGGCCGAGCGGCAGCATCTTGTCACCACCGAAATCCAGAACGCGAAACGTCGTCGGATGAGGCCCGACGGCTTCGACGATCCGCTTATAGGTGGAGAACTGCTCCTCGTCGGAGAGGGATACGCGCCGCTGCATCAAGAAGAGGATTTCGGTGCGAAAAAGCCCGACGCCCTTCGCCCCGTACTCCTTCAGAAGCTTCAATTCCTCCTTAAACTCGAGGTTGGCCATCAGCTTGATTTCGACGCCGTCGAGCGTCTCCGAAGCGAGTGGCACGAGCTGCTTCTGCTCCTGCTTCAGGCGCTTATAACGCTCCCGTCGCTCCTCGTAGAACTGAAGTGTCTGATCGGACGGATTGATGATGACGCGTCCATCAAGTCCATCGAGGATGAGAATGTCACCGGTCTCGACGTCGTTCGTAATTCCGTGGGTGCTGACGACAGCCGGTAGACTGAGCGCGCGCGCCATGATGGAAACGTGCGAAGTTGCACCGCCATAGTCGAGCACCGAGCCCAGAATTCCGCGACGGCTGAAGAGAACGATGTCGGCCGCCGTGAGGCTTTCGGCCACGACGATCGACTCCGAATCGACGTCTGAAAGGATCTTCCCGCGTCGCAGGTGCCGGATGATGCGGTCCTGAAGGTCGAGCATGTCGTTGGCCCGCTCGCGAAGGTATTCGCTGTCGCTTGCCTTCAGTAGCTGACGATGCTTGTTGATGACCGTCTGGACGGCATAATCCGCACTCATGCGATCGTGCCGGATGCGCTCCAGGACCGCTTCGTATAGCTCCGAGTCCCGAAGCATTAATGCCTGGGCCTCGAATATGCTGGAGCTGCCCTCGCCGAGCTTTTCGCGAGCCACCGACGCGATCTTGTTGAGATCTCGCTCCGAGCGGGACACGGCTCGCTCGAAGCGCTTAACCTCGTCCTCCATCTCCTCGCCGTCGATGTGTCGCTCTTCGACTTCGAATGCCGCGCGAGCGTAGAGATACGCCGGACCAATGGCAATCCCCGGAGCCACGCCAATTCCTTCGACGACGCGTTCCCCAAGCTCAAAATGCGCCGTCTCATTAATCGTCTCCTCAGGCGATATCTGCACGTCGTTCTGTTCAGAAATCATAGTAGGTGAGCTTGTCCTTTTCGATTACTTAACCTCTCCGAAGCCGTTCTCGAACAGTTCGGCGACGGCAGCCGCTGCCTCTTCCTCGTCTTCCCCTTCAAAGGTGAGCGTCAGCGTGGCTCCTTGTTCAGCGGCAAGCGTCATGACGCCGATGATGCTCTTGCCGTTGATCTCGTAGCTGTCTTTCTGTATGAAGAATTCGGACTGATACTTCGAGGCGGTTCGGACGATCATGGAGGCCGGACGGGTGTGCAGTCCGGCGCGATTGGTGACGGTGACTTCGCGAACGACCATATGTGTGCGATCCAGCTCTCCCTTTACATTAACACATCAATGCAGTCGCTCCTGCATTCTAGACAGGAGCCACCGCAACGTACCGGCGGCTGGAACATCCGGAAGTCTCTCAGTCGAATCAAGTGCCGCTTTCGAGTATCGGAGTACCTCACGGCGTGCTTCTTCTAGCACGCCTGAGCGCCGCATTCGTTCGCGGGCCTCATCGACCTGACCCGGTGGCAAGCCGTTGGTTCGCACGATATCGAAAAGCCAGTCGCGCTCGTTGCCGGTCGTACGTTCGATGGCACGCAGAAGAAGATATGTCTTCTTCCCCTCGATCAAATCGCCCCCGATCGTCTTCCCCCATCGTTCGTCCTCTGCCGTCAAGTCGAGTAGATCGTCTTTGATCTGAAAGGCTCGGCCGACGTTCATGCCGATGGCGGAGAGGGTTTGGAGATCGGACGCGTCCGCGTGGCCGAGCATACCGCCGAGTTCCAGTGAGGCGCAGAGCAGGGCGCCCGTCTTTGAGTCGACCATGTCCAGATATTGCGACACGGAGACCTCCGTGCGGGTTTCGAATGCCTTGTCCAGCATCTGGCCTTCGCAGAGGCGTGCGACCATGCGCTGGAACCGCGAGATGAGCTGGGCCGCGTTCCCGGTAGGAGAGCTTGCCAAGAGGTCGTACGAAAGCCCGAGGAGATAATCGCCGCTCAGAATGGCCGTGCTCTCATCCCAACGGACGTGCACCGTAGGGCGCCCACGACGCTCCTCGGCGTGATCCATGATGTCGTCGTGAACGAGCGTGAAATTATGGAAGACCTCCACGCTGAGAGCGGCCGGTAACGCATCCTCGTGATCGACGCCGAAGACCTGGCCCGCCAGCAGAAGGAGCAGCGGTCGCAGGCGCTTGCCACGGCTCGCCAGAACATAGCGAACCGGCTCATAGAGCCCGGCCGGCTCGCGCGGATCTACGAGATTCTGCAGTGAGGTATCGATCCGACGACGGAGCTCCTGGACGCCTTCGGTAGCGTCTGCGCTCGAGATGATGTGCATGCTAAAACGGATATCGCCGCGTCACGAAGGCTTCTTTTCGAGGGGCGCAACGCACAACGCATCCTCAATGCGAGCGTAAACCTCCTCGATCGTGCCCACTCCATCGACGCTGACGTACAGCCCCTTCTGGCGGTAGTAGTCCGTGACGGGCGACGTCTCGAGCTTGTATACCTCAAGGCGCTTGCGTATCGACTC
The DNA here is from genome assembly GCA_964591285.1 of uncultured Rhodothermales bacterium. Taxonomy (GTDB): domain Bacteria; phylum Bacteroidota; class Rhodothermia; order Rhodothermales; family VXPQ01; genus CAZQAS01. The sequence continues at coordinate 31,864 of CAZQAS010000013.1, read as the reverse complement.
CGGACGATCGTCGTTGCGTTGGATGATAAGCTCCGGATCGACATCCGCAGGGGGAGGCTTGAAATCGAGATGAAAGTTCTCCCCGGTCACCTTGTGGACGCGACGCTTCGAGAGCCGATCGACGATGACATCGGTCGGGACGTCCAGGTTGATCACGGCATCGAGCGGTGAATCGTGCTTGGCGAGGTACTCCGTCAGCCATTCGGCCTGTACGATAGTGCGTGGATAGCCGTCTAGCACAAAATCGTCGTAGTCCTGCTCTGCAATGGCCGTCTCAGCGAGCTCCCGCACGAGCTCGTCGGGGACGAGGTGGCCGTCTTCGACGTATTGTTTGGCCTTCTGCCCGATGGCGGTTTCGGCCCCTATTGCAGCACGAATAATCGTGCCCGTAGAGGTGTGGTTGAGGCCCCGGCGCTCGGACAGTAGTGCCGCCTGAGTCCCTTTACCAATTCCCGGCGGGCCGAGAAAGACAATGCGCATTCTTCTGCGGAATAGCGAGTGGTGGAAACCGAGCGTCGGGCGCCCTCGATCAGCAAGATTCAGAGCGTGAAACGCGAAATCCGCTACCAAAAAGGTCGAAGCATGGTTCCGTCAGCAGCCCAGTGCGCGATTACGTTTCAGGCGGAGACGGCTCCAATCCGGATCGCTCCTCGAACGATTCGGCGGCTCCATTCCCGGAGGTACCCCGATCTGCGGCCGCTCCGGCACGGCGCTCTTCCTCCTCTTCCAATGCGAGCATCTGCTGCAGTTCCTTAACATTCAAACTCGCCGTGATGAAGTCAATGGCCGTCTTGATGGTAAAGCCCAGCGCCGTCTTCAGGGCGATATCGCCAAGCTGGCTAATGAAGCCGCGGGACTCCTGCGCCCCGTCCGCGAGTCGCGGGGCATAAACAATCAACGGCGTTCGGTCGCGAAGCGACTCTCGGACGGCTTCGGCCATGTTCTTTCCGCGCCGCGTCTTGCGCCGCACCTCGTCGCCGACCGCATCGATATACTGTTCGACCAGACGTTGATGGAGGGGCGCCACTCGAGATGATCGCTTCTTCCGCACGCCAAAAAGCAGCCCTACGGCGAGGCCCGCCGCAACTGCGCCGGCTACACCGACAACCGGATGCTTCGCCAGCGACGACCGAATCGCGGCGGGAGTGGATACGATCTCATCCTCCAATACGTCGATTCGGCGATCGATCGATTCTCGCTTCTCGGTGAGCTGTCGTTCCAGCTCGGATCTATTCTCGCTTTCCTGCGCCATATGCCCGCCACGTCAGTGCGTATCGATCGATGGTTACTCCGGTCAGCCGGACGACGCTCCATTGGAACGACTCCAGTCGACGTCGTGCTCCTTCTCGGCATCGAGTCGCTTGCTTCGGGCATAAAGAATTCCCGCAACGAGGAACAAGACTGCCGTGATAACGAGAAAGCCCCACGCCGGATGTCCAAGCCACCAGCCGATAAAAAGCGCGGCGGTGATCAAAGTAAACAGTCCGGCCAAGGCCGCCACGACGAAGGGCGCGACTTTGATGGCCGCTTCATTCGCCTTGGTTTTAATTTTGTCCTGGACATCCAGCTGAAAAAGCCGAAGGCGCAACTCGACCCACTGGGTGAAGTCGTCGAACAGCCCCTTCGTCTGACGTCCTATGCGCTCCACCTTTGTCCTGCCCTCCGGCAGCTGGTGGTCCGCAGAAACTTGCGGGCGTGAAGCGGGTGGTCGCTCCGGAATAGCCTCCATCTTCAGGATCAGTTCTTTAGTATCATCTGAGTCAGTCTAACCAATCATGTGCCGGTGGTGTGCTCTAACCTGCCCATCATCGGTCTAATGGTACACCTTTTTTACATTGCACCCCAAGTTTGCCATAGCTCCGATATGCCCCGCATAACATCCTCTCCCACACCAAATCCGAACAGCCTAAAATTCACGCTCGACGACGGCACATTCATTGAATCCGGTATGGAATCTTTCGATAGCCCCGGCTCTGCGGCCAAGCACGGCCTTGGGAGCCGCCTATTCGAGATCGAGGGCGTTACCAACGTCTTCATTCTTCCCGAATTCCTAACGGTGACGAAGGAGGATTCGGCCCGTTGGAACGACATCATCGCCGGAGTCGAGTCTGCCGTCGACGAATACATCAGCGGCTCGTAGCCGACATCACTTCAGGCGGGCAAGGAATGCAACGACATCGACGCCGTCCGGACGCCACGAGAGACTAGGTCGCTGCGCCTGTCCTAGATGTTCGGAACGTATCGGCAGCGCCCGCCGGCCGTCGGTACGGTCGTTCTCGGCTTCGCGGTCATCTTCCGTTACACGGCGCGCGACGCCATCGCCTGCGACGACGAGTTGTACGCGGTCGGCGTTTTGCCGAAGCCACCGTAGGATTTCGGCCGGCTCCGTGTATTCGGTCCAGCGAATGTGTCCGGGCTGCTGTGCCTCCGGCTCGCCTTTGCTGACGAGGAATTCGAGTCCCTCTCCGTAGGCGTGGGGCGCGTCGACGGCCTCCAGAAACGCCTGTTGCATCTTTAATCGCCGCGGTGTGCTTTCGTGCGCGGGAAAGACCGCTCGAAATCGCGCCAGCGCATCGAGAAGCGCATCCGGCGAGGTGCCGCGCGGTGCCCACACGACGGCGACGTTGCGGCAGCCCAGTCCTTCGTGAAGCAATGCGTCTTCGGCGAGGCGCTCGTAGTCCTCCTCCGATTCGTCTCCACCCAGGACGGCGACCGCAAAGCGATGGCCTCTGACGAGCCGGCGCTCGCGTGGGATGCCGTAGACGTCCGCTTGTTCGTGTATCCACCCGACCGTGTCATCGCTTCCCGTGGCCATGAGCGCCTCCACCCTTTCGAGAAGTTCGTGTACATCCAGAAACGATGCTTCAAGATCCTGGCACCGGCTGGCCAGATCGGCGACGAATGCCGGAAGCAGCTCCGGAGACTTGGAGGACGTCGAGCCCCGGTATCGATGTCCCGTGAGCACGACGGCAAGGAAATCCTGCAGTCCGACGAGTGGGACATTCCCGGCGTTCAGAACGCCGACCTCCATCTCCCGCTCTGCACGTCGATCACCTATCCAGGACCGCAGGTCGTCCGCGGTCAGCAGCGACATCTGTTGATTCACGGCGAACGCGACCGCTTCCTCCGTGAAGCTATTGTCAGCTTCCAGGGTCGTGTCGACTGCCTCGGCTCGCCGAGGATACTCAGGATCGCTCCAGTCCTTCGCGGCATCAACTACGGCGCCGATGCGCTGCTCAAATTTGCGATCCGAGATCATGGTGATTTGGCGCTTCGACCGC
>CAZQAS010000013.1:6790-28483 GCA_964591285.1 uncultured Rhodothermales bacterium | reverse complement strand
GATGCGCTGCTCAAATTTGCGATCCGAGATCATGGTGATTTGGCGCTTCGACCGCGTGCTCAGACATTCTCCAGCAAAAAGTTGCACCCGCGTAGTTCGGCGCCCGTAAGGCGTCCGATGACTTCGAAGCCAGAGCCGCGCCGAACCGCACGATCCTCCGTTAGGATTGCGGAAACAGTGTGAACGTTGGCCAGATCAAAGAGACCGAGCATACCGGGTTCGCCCTCGTCCACCTCCTGAAAAGGATCTTCGACGTCGAACACCTGAAATCGCATCCACGGCGGCGGGTAAAACAGGGATCCACCACGCGCATAGCACTGGCTCAACAGCTCACACATGCCGTACTCGCTCCAGATTTGATCTTTTTCGACGCCGAATCCCGCGGCCAATCGCGCGTGAAGGGGTTCTCGCGCGATTTCGCGGCGACGTGTTTTCATGCCGCCGGTTTCGATGACGAGTGCGTCTGAAGGCAGTGGATACGGATGCGATTCGACGAATTCGAGGAGTCCAAACGCAGCACCGAACACCACGAGTGGACGTTCGGCGTCGCCGCTTAGTGCGACGAGTTCGTCAAGCTTGCCGGGATCGTCGAGAAACGAGCCGCTGCCCGCAATGCCGAATCTCGCGACGATCCGCTCGATCATATAAAGAAGAGAAGATCGGGCTCCCATCGCCCGATAGTGCGGGAGGTGCGCCGCGAGTACGATCTTGCACGTTCCGACGACCTGCTCGAAGTGGGCCTCGATCGCGCGATCGTAAACGGAAAGGTCTCGGACGAAGTGACGGCTGGGCTGACCGGATCCCGTGCCGCTGCTTTCGAAGACGTGTTCGGCCTCCTCCGGCTCAAAGCACGCCACCGGTGCCTGCTTGAAGGCCGCGATGGGCAAGTAGGGGTATCGGTGATCGCCCTGTGCACCGACCGCTTTGCAATAACGGCCATAAACGGAGTTGCGCTCTCGCTGGTACGACGTAACCACCTCGGCGTAGCGATGGAAACGACGCTGGTGGTCATCGCCAAGCTGCGTGAAGCAGTCGGCGACTTCCGCGATTGTCACATCACCCGTTCGAGCACTCACCCCGCGAATCGAATCGTGCAGCCAAAGGCCTTCGTCCGAGGCACGGCGACGTTCGAACCGTTACCGACCGCATTCAGGGCAGCACGTAGATACTGCTCCTCCACACTTCCCGGATCACCGGGACTGTCGTCGATGGTGCCGACGTAGACGAGCGCGCCATCGCCGTCAAAAACGTACATATGCGGCGTACGTTCGGCGCCAAACGCCTCGGCAAGTTGAGAATTGGGATCGGATAGGTACGCCACGGAATTCGGGTATCCGGCGTCCCGGAAATGCTGCGCACTCTCGTCAGCCGACTCTCTGGGATAGGCGGATACGTCGTTCGAATTGACCAACACAAATCCGAAGCCTCGCCCTGCGAACTCTTCCACAATATCGTTGAAGCGGCTCTCGTACCGCTCGACCCAGGGGCACTGGTTGCTCCAGAAGGCAACGACCGTACCGCTCTCTCCGGCAAGACTTGAGAGAGAGGCATCGCCACCCTGGACGTTGCTGAAGGCAGTATTCGCCATCGGCATCGCCGATCCTAGCGGGAGCTCCTGTGCTTGAGAGGGCCACGCCACCAGCAGTGCCAGCACGAACGTCCACGAAAATGCACGCTGATATGTACCGTCTATAGTCATCATCGTCGTTGGTCCTCCATCAGATTGATCGGTCGACGCCTCTCGAACGAGTTCGTGAGACGGGCACCTAGGGACATTCGGTCCGCTCCACACTAGCAAAGACCCGATAGTCACCGCAAGTTCCGCCCCTATGCGGCATCCGGCGGTTGCCGGAGCGTATGTCGCCCGGTGGCGTGCCGTGCCCCTGGTGAAGTCAAATTCCCTGCCAATCCGGACGGGAGCCAGCTATCGCTGGTCCGGGAGGCTTGGCATAAAACAATCACATAACGGGGGCGGCATGCCCGGTATGCGCATAGAGCACGTTGAGGAGCTCGAGCTTCTGAAGTGGTTTCGAGACGTAGTCGTCCCAGCCCTCATCGAGTGTCTCCGCTCGTCTGCCATTGACGCGATGCTGATCGATAAGGACGAACGCGGCCTCTTGGAAGTTGGGCGCCTCGCGGAAGTTGCGCAGCACCTCGTAGGTGTCTACATCCGGATCCAGACCGACATCAACGAACACGGCCTCAAACTGCCTCTGTCCGGAGAGCGCTGCCGCTTCGGCGAGTGAGTGTGCGGACTCGAAATCGAAGTAGTCGCCGAGCATGTGCGTGATCATTCGGTGCGACTCGCGCTGTGCGTCGGCGATTAGGATGCGCGATTTGAGGGAACTACGTCGTTTAAGCTCCTGCATGACGAGCGGCAGCCGTACGACGAACGAACTGCCGGCCCCCTTTCGGCTATGTACCCGGATGTCCCCATCCATCATCGAGAGCAGCTTACGCGCAACGGTAAGGCCGAGTCCCACGCCTTCGAACGCCCGATCGGTCCCTTCCTCTTCCTGAGTAAAGGCCTCGAAAACGTCCGGCTGCGCCTCCATATCGATGCCCACGCCCGTATCCATCACGCGAACGTACGCATACTGGTGGCTCTGCGAAACATCGAGGAGGATTCCCCCCTCCGAGGTAAATTTGACCGCGTTGTCGACGAGGCTCTTGATGCAGCGCGAGAGGGCGACACGATCTGCTCGGACGAGAATCTCAGGTTGCGCGGCCGAAAACTTAAGGAAGAGGCCGCGGTGATCTATCGTGTGCTGCACGGAACGCGCAACCTGCTCGACCTCCGTGGCGAGATTGAGTATTTCCGGCCGCACGTCGAGGTTCTCCGCCTGCAGTCCCGCCAGGTCGAGGATGTGCGTGAGCGTTTCGGAGAGGCGGTGCCCGTTATCTTCGATGTTCTTGAGGAAGTCGCGCGTCTCCTGAGAGACCTCCGGCTGGAGCATCTTCGCCGTCGCGATGATGCCCGAGAGCGGCGTGCGGATTTCGTGGCTCACGTTCTGAAGAAGCGCCTCCTTTAGACGGGTAGCCTTCTGCCATTCTGCGCGGGCAGAGTCAAGTTCTTTCGATAACGTGTTGACCTCGGTACGATCGACGCCGAATCCGAGCACCATGGTGACTTCGCCGTCATCGTTGACGAACGGGCAGTATTGCCAGGCGAACTGTTTATGGACGCCGTCGATCACTATATCCTCCTCGAAGAAAACGCTCTCCTTTCGATCGATCGCTTCCATCCGATGCCCGCGTCGTCGCAGTGCAAACTCGATGTGGAGTCCCGATTCGCGGCAGTAGTCCAGATCCGTTTTTCCGATCAACCATTTTTGCTGCGCCTGATCGGTAATCAGCGAGGAGCTGAGATATAGATAGCGTCCGTCCGGAGCGAGAATCGAGATTTCGACGGGCGCATGCTGAATGATGTAGTCAATGAAGGATTCGTACTGCTCGGCTTCCTTCCGCTCCTCCGTAATATTCTCGAGTGAGGCGACGACGCGTGCCCGGCCGTCAACCTCCATCGTCTTCAGGCGCGCACGTACGTATTCTTTCCCACCCTGAATCTCCGTCTCGAAGGAGGCGGTGCCGGAACTACGGAGCTGTTCGGCCACCGATTCGACGGTTTGACGTTCCTCAGCACCAATCACAGTGAGCAGGCCCTCGTTTCGTCGGCGCTTTTTGCCGAGACCGAGCTTCGTTCGCGCCGCTTTGTTCGAGTCGAGAATTCGCAACTCGGAATCCGTCACGATGACGGGGCCGACAATAGAGTCGAGCGTCGTGCGACATTTCTTCGCTTCACGCTTCCATCGCGCAGTTCGCGTCCACGCAAACCATGCGACGAGCACGACGAGCAGCCCGGCCGCCGCCATGACTGATGAGGCAGAGAGCTCATCCATTAGTGCTAAAACCGCATTTACTAAGATTCCGCCGACTCCGTGCATTTCGCAACCACCTGAACCATCCGATGAAGTGAGTCACAGTCTTCCGGGGTATCGGCGGCGCCCACCAAAACTTTAGGCGCATTTGCCTACCTTTACCAGTACCGGGGAATCCCCCATGCTCCCCGGCAGAACCACTACGTCCGAATCGTTTCTACTCCGCTATAAACGGGGGGCCGGTCTGGATAGATTAACCTATCCCGCTTCGGCCGAAACTGGCCGGCGTTCGCATTCTCACTCATGGGTCGCAGTTGTAATGATCGATAGCAAGTTAGAGGTGCAACCGACGGTATCCGCTCAACCATCCGACTTTGAGGCCTCCACGTACCGCCTCTTCCTCGTCGAAGACGACGACGACCTAAGGCGTGCGCTCACCGACTATCTCAGCCTCGAAGGGTATGACATGACGACTTGCGCCGATGGGACGACGGCCTTGGAGTGCCTCTTCACCGACGGTCCATTCGATCTAATTTTACTGGACGTAATGCTCCCCGGGCAAAACGGATTCGAAATTCTGAAGTCCATTCGCTCCGCCAAGCTCGATGCACCCACGGTCATGCTGACAGCCAAGGGCAGTCAGGAAGACATCCTCAAGGGTTTCGAGCTGGGTGCGGACGACTACGTCCCGAAGCCCTTCTCCGCCGACGTGCTCGAAGCGAGATTGCGGGCCATCCTAACACGGACGCAACCGGCCGCAAAGTCTCCCATGGACGTTCACGAGTTCGGGGAGATGAAAATCAATTTCACCTCGAACGAGGTCTATCGAAACGGCGAGCAAATCGCATTCACGGCACTGGAATATGATCTTCTCCGATACCTGATCAATAATCGCCACAAGGTGATCAGCCGCGAGAAGTTATTGAGTGACGTCTGGAACCTGCCGCCCGAGGTCGACACCCGTACCGTCGATCGCCACATCGCATCACTCCGGAAGAAGATCGAGCCGTCGCGGGAGGATCCGCAGCACATCCTGACGGTCTACGGACGCGGGTATCGTTTCGAGCCGTAGATGCCATCGGCCGCAATGTCCTGACGTACGCTAGGAGCCGGTTGTGACCGATGGGCCGCTATGCGGTCCCTCGGTACGGCGCACAATCCATCGGTTGAGGCTGATGAAGACGACCAGAACGGCCCCCCACTGGACCAGGCACGTCATCACGCTATACGGGTCGAAGGGATTGTACCACGTATCGGGCGCGTACGCAGTGGCCGAGAGGTAGAGCCACCAGACGAGCAGCGCGATTGCTTGCAGCGGCACGGCAAATCGGATCAGGTTTTGCCAGATCGACCCGGCGGACCAGTCGCGATCACCGCCCGAGACGACCGTACGGGCGAAGTCCGCCGCCCCGTATCGGATGACCGCGAAAGCAACAAATGCGCCCGATATCATGAGCGCCACGCCCCAGACAAAGTCTTGATTCCCCAAGAAGTCCAGTGACAGTGCGGAGGGGACGCCGAGAATGAAGCCGAAGAGTCCTACCGAGGCGATCGCCTGCGGCCGGCGAAGTCCGGCGTCGATCAACACGCGCGTCGCAAGCTCGATCATCGAGATGAGTGAGCTGAAGGCGGCAAACGCGAGACCCAGGAAGAACAGCACGGCCAGCATACTTCCGAACTGCATTTTTGCGAAGAGCTGGGGCATCCAGATGAACGTGAGTCCCGTCGAGGCTGGGCCGCTCGTCTTCATCACTTCGAGCACCTCCGGCCGTGACATCTCGGCGCCGAGTACCGCGAAGACCGTCCCGAAGATCATGATCGCGGCCAGAAGCGAGACGATGTTGTTGCCGATCCCGGTGATGAAGGCGTTCTTCACGATGCCGTGGCGGCGCTGCATGTAGGCGCCGTAGGTCAATATGAGCCCCCATCCTGCTCCGGTGTCCCACGCGTTCTGCGTAAGTGCCTCCAGCCAGATCGACGGCCGCGTGAGTAGATCCAGCTGGGGGGTGAACAGAAAAGCCAGCCCGTCACCGGCGCCGGGCAATGTGACAGCGCGCCCGACGGAGATCAGCACGATCACGAACAGCGTCGGGATGAGCACCTTATTCACACGCTCGATAGATGAGACACCCTTCCACACGGCCAGCGCGCCGAGGCCCATGGCCGCCGCATGGAACACCAGCGGCGTGCCGCCGGATTGAAATCCATCCCACACCTGCGTAGCACCTTCCAGGCTCAGCGGAAGCGGCTGTGTCAGCATAGCGATGAAGTAGAACACGCACCAGCCGGCGACGACGGAGTAGTAGAACATGATCGCCGTCGCCACAAACGCCACGAAGCTGCCCATCCACGCGAAGCGACCGCCCGCCGTTCGGGCGAAGGATCCAATCACCCCCTTTCGACCATGCCGACCGATCGCGTACTCGGCGATGATCAGTGGGATACTCCACACGAACAGGAAGATGATCCACGCGATCAGAAATGCCCCGGCACCTCCATCCCCGCCATTCTGTGCCGCGATTCGCGGGAAGCGCCAGATGTTTCCGGTCCCGACAGCGATGCCGAGTACGCTTAATAGCAGGCCCAGCCTCGACGAAAAGCGCTGTTCGACGCCTCGGTGTTGCTCCATGTGCTAGGGGGAATCAGGAAAAAGAACCGTTCGCTGGTGAGGTCCGGCGCCACCGACGTCCTCGGGCTCCGTGCCGTTGTGCAGTGGATAATACTCAAACGCTAAGTAGGTGGGGATGTGCAGATCGTAGAAGCGGCTGAACGGGTTGCCGCTCTGACCGCCTGGATACACTCCGCGTCCGAAAGGCGGAGAAGTGGAAAAATCGACGACCACGCGCCAGCTGGCGCTGTGCGTCGCGAGGGTATCCGATGCCGGAGAGAGCGTGGCGTTGTAGCCCGGGTAAGGGAGTGGTCCGCGTCCGAGGCCTTCGAGCGCGCCGATCAGGTGGTTGAACCGTATGCCGTGCCGCTCCTCCCATCGCCAGCGTGGTGTGTCCCAGCCATAGCGTGCCGCCAGGTCGGAGGCGGCGCCCTCCAGAGCCTTCCGAAGCAGTCCGGCCGCGGACTCGACCTCGAGCGTCGATTCGACGTCCAGCCAGTTTGAGGTCGGCCGGTTGGTCAGCAAATAGTAGAGGCGCGTCTGCGACGGAGTAGGAACGCGAGCGGGCTCAGCTAGCGTGTCTCCCGCCGGATCGATCCGCACGGCATCGAATGCACTCTCGTCCCAGGCGAGACGCTCCAGCTCCTTGAGGAAAAAGTGAAACGCGATCGGCTCACGCCGGTCCAGCGCCGCCTCGCCGTCCCATGCCCCAAGTAGCTGTCTGAGCGAATCCGCACGGCTGCTCAATCCACGAAGCGTATCGATCAGCGGAATGAAAAAGTCGCGCTGTACGGCGTGAACGTCCGCTTGGTAGTGCTGCAAGTCTCGCACGCCATGCACGGTCTTTCGGCGGAGCAACGTGTCGATGCGGATGGACCGATAGGTCGTCCCTCCCCAGTCGTGACCGAGGTAATGGGGATAGGTGGAATCCGTCGGCTTCTGATTCGTGGAGGTCAGGAAGCCGTGGGACGGACGCGCCGCAAAGGGGAGCTCATCGAACGGCACGCGGCCGATCCACTCGCCCTCGGCAGACGTGCCGTCGAGCAGCCCCGCTCCGCTTCCGCCCCGTCGCACCGGCAGAAGGCCCGTCGAGCGGATGCTGATTACGCCGCTCGTGTCCGCATACAGAATGTTCTGCATCGGAGTGTCCCAGTATCGAAGCGCCTCTTGGAATTCGTCATGACTCCGGGCGTGATTCATCATCCAGACGGCCAGCAACGTACGGCTCGAGTCGTGCGCCACCCACCGTTCGGCAATCCACTCTCCGCCGCGCTTCGAAACCGGCCCCCAGTGAGCATATCGGAGCGTATCGATTTCAGGGGGCGCATCCTTGACGTGAATCGTGTCGGGCACGAGTTCGAGATCGCGCCACGTACCGTTGAACCGATATCGCGTCTCCGAGCTGTCGACTTCGAGCAAATAGTGGTCGATCTGGTCGGCACCCGTGTTGGTAAAGGTCCATCCAAGATACTCGTTGTACGCTTCCACGAGCACAGGCGCGCCGGGAATGGACACGCCGTAGGTGTTCATTTCCGGCGTCACGATATGCGCTTCGTACCAGATGGCTGGAAGGGTTACAGAGAGATGCATATCGCCCGCAAGGATGGGCTTACCGGTCGCCGAGCGCGATCCGGCAACCACCCAATTGTTCGAGCCCTTTCCAGGAATGAACCCTTCCAGCAGGGATGAGACGGTTGTGCTGAAGCGGCTCCGACGGGCGGCGGGCTGTATTCCAGTCCGGCCGGCAGCTGCATCCGGTCGATCAATCGAGCGGATCCTTTCCCAACGCGCTCCGCTTTCCGACTGTGCCGCGTTCGCTCGGACACCCGATTCCGATTCGGACGGAATGATGGGTACGGAGTAATCCGGATCGGCCGGATACAGCGTGCGGTAGTCGTGTGGATCGAGGCGCCGCTGCAGCCATCCGTACGCGGGATTGTCCGTCCCGTAGGAGAGATCGTAGTTCATGTATTGAAGCACGCGCATCGGCTGGATGGGCGAGCACTGATCGGGTTCGTAGCCAAGCAGGCGGAACTCAAACGGCAGATCCGCGGAGGCGAGTGCGTTGACGTAGGCATTCACACCCCGACAGTAGGCTTCGAGGATGTCGCGCTCGAGGCCTCCTGCGCGTTGAATGCGCGTCAAGTTCTTTTGCGCGCCCCACTCCATTCCGGTTCGCCGCAAGAATGCATCTGTCGGAATCGTAGCGGCTCCGAGCGCCTCCGATAAGCGTCCGGACGCCGCCCGCGGGATGAAGTCCATCTGGAAGAGCCGGTGATGGGCATGGACGTAGCCGAGCGCTGCGACCGCATCGAGGCCGTTGCCCGCAAAGATGTGCGGCACGTTGCGTTCATCCCAAACGATCTGCAGACTGTCCGTCAGACCGGGAATGCGGACAGTCGACGGCGGTTCGGCGTCGGCGAGCCGCGCGGTATGATACAGACCGGATTTCGGGTCAAGTACGGCGCCCAGAGGTGGGACGCCGGCGAGACGAGTACCGAGAAAGATCAGCAGCAAGATGCCGAGCGCAGCGTAGAGAAGTAAAAGCGATGCCTCTCGCATCATGAATCAGGATCCCACTTCCCGTACCCTCTCGGACCGGGCGTGCGAGCCGCCGCCAAGTTCGGATTGACCCCTCTCGTCGTGGAGCTGCGCTCCGTCGATCGGCCATTCCGATTCCCCGGGGCGCATTCTCTGAATGAGTTCGTCGGTCGCGTTCGCGTAGTCTCGAGCACCGCGCGAATTCGGATCGTGCTCGAAAGCCGTCGTACCGTCAGAGTGCCCCTCGGCGAGCGCGGCACTCGTTCGAATGATGCTTTGAAGCACGCTGGAGCCGTACTTTCCGCGGATGTACTGCCGGTAGGTTCGGTGACTCTTCTTCCTAAAGTCGACCTGCGTAAAGAGAAACAACGGTGAATGGAGATCAGGATTGAGCCGCTCGCGTACGACTTCCGCCGACCGGACCGTCTGCTCGGCACCGACGACCGGCTGATACTCCGGCGTCACCGGCACGAGCGCGAAATCGCTTGCCACGAGCGCATTCAGGCTGTAGACGGTGACCGCCGCTGCCGTGTCGAAGATGATGACGTCGTACTCTGCAGGCTGCTGCAGCGACTCCTTCGTCCAGTACACGTCGGTAGGCTTGTTCAGCCGGCGCATCAGCCTGGTCAGCGCACGCGACGAGGGGATCAAGTCGAAGTTGGCGAGCGAGTGTGCGGAAATATCGCGCAGAGCGACCTCGCCGTCGAAGAGCATGGCTGACGAACAGACCTCCGGCGGTTCGTCGACTCCAAGCATGTGCGTAAGGAAGCACTGCGGATCGAGATCGACGATAAGGGTGCGGAATCCGCTCATGCCGAGGGCCGCCGCGATGTGGACGACCGAGGTCGTCTTTCCCGTGCCACCCTTATGATTACAAACGGTCAGTACTATCATGGCCAGGGAAATGAAATCCTCGGAGTGCGCGAAAAAGTTACTCGCCGGCCCCCGCCGTGTCAAATAGCCGTCTCTTACAAAGGAAAAGGTATCTGCCGCGATGGGTACTAATCGCGGCCAGCGGGCTCCTCTTGGGCTTCAGCTTTCCGCCCTTCCCATTTCCCGCCGTGGCGTGGGTAGCTCTCGTGCCGCTGCTATTCTTGTGGATGGGCCGCGAATCGGCGCGCGCGGCGTATCTAGAGGCGTATGCAGCATTGATGATAACGTTTGCCGTGGCCTTTAGCTGGCCGCTCTTCCACGCGATGCCCGAAACAGCCTGGTTATCGCTCCCGGGAATCCTCGTCATTCCCATGTGGATGGCCGCTCCGTTCGGCCTATCCGTGCTCTTCAAATCTCGCTTCGGTCTTGTGCCGGGCGCGCTTGCGCTGATCGCGCTCGTTCTCGTGATGGAGCTCGGGCTAAGGCGCGGCCCGCTCGCCTTTCCGTGGTCCCTGCTTGGGCACACGCAGGCGGAGATGTTTCCCGTCAACCAGCTCGCCTCGCTGGGCGGCGTTCCCCTTCTGACGCTGTTCGTGCTCGTCGCAAACCTATGCGCGACGTGGATCGCCGCCGGCATTTCGGGACGGGTTCGCGCCGCACTGCCTGTCGGGGTTCTCGTGGCCGCGGCGCTGATCGGCGTCGGCCTCTTCGCGCCGCCGGAAGGAAGCAAAGAGAGGGCCCCAACATGGCGCATCGGCCTGGTGCAGCCGGGTTTCCCGGCGACAGCGTGGGCCGACCTCGACGATGAATCCCGATTGGATACGCTCCTGCTCATGAGCGAGTCGCTTTTGACGGATGAATCGCACCGCATGGCAGAAGCGACGGCTGCGGCAAGAGCGGTTCGTTTCTATCGAGCCGATATTGACGTGATTTTGTGGCCCGAAACGTCGCTGCCTCCGCACGCGTCCTCACGAGCGCGCGTGCAGCGGCGCGTCGATACGTCCGGCGTACCGATCCTAACCGGCGCCATTCTGGATTCCGGCGCCGGCAGCTACTACAACGCCGCACTGCTTTTCCAACCTCATGTCGAGGTACAGACCTATCGTAAGGAACGCCTGGTACCTTTCGCCGAGCGCGTACCGCTCCAGGATCGATGGCCCTGGCTTCGACGCCTCGCCGTTCCCTCCGGCGGGGTCGCGGGCTACGCCAGGGGGAGCGGGAATGATCTCCTGGAGATCCCAAACGGCTCCTTCGGCGTAGCAATTTGTTTTGAGTCGCTGTTTGATGACGTGATCAGCCGGTACGCACGGCGCGGGGCTTCGCTGGTCGTCATCCTGACCCAGGATGGCTGGTGGGGCGACTCGTTCGGATATCGGCAGCACGCCGCCTTCAACCGGCTTCGTGCTATCGAGTCGGGACTCACCATGGTCCAGGCATCCGTATCCGGTATTTCGGGCATCATTGGTCCCGACGGCCGGATGTCTGACCGTGTCGGATGGATGGAACAGTCGGGCCGCGTCGTCACGATATCGGATCGGAGCACCAACACTGCGTACGTACGATTCGGAGACTGGATATCCGTCATCGCGCTCTTCGCAATCGTCGTGGCTACGTTTGTGCTTGTCCTACAGACCTACGTTGCCCGGAAATACGAATGAAATTGGACGTACCATTCATCCTCGCTTCCCGGTCGCCGCGCCGCCGCCGGCTACTCGATCGCATCGGAATGACCTTCGAGGTCGAGGTCAGCCATGCGGACGAAACGCCACCGGCCGGCGCCTCGCCTCCCGAGATTGCCGAGGCGCTGGCGCATCGGAAAGCCGCCGAGATCGCAGCGGTGCATCCGCAGGCACTCACGCTCGGAGCCGACACGATCGTCGTTCTGGACGGCGAGATTCTCGACAAGCCATCCAGCGAAGCTGATGCAAGGAAAACGCTCGGACGTCTCAGCGGCCGAACGCATCTCGTCTATACGGGCATCGCCCTCATCCATCCGCGTAGCGAACGGGCCGTGAAGGTCCACGAGGCCACGCGCGTCACGTTTGCGGACATGGGCGCCGAAGAGATCGCCGCCTACGTCGCCTCCGGCGCTCCGATGGATAAAGCCGGCGCCTACGGCATTCAGGACGACCAGGGGGCGCTGTTCGTGCGGCGCATCGAGGGGGACTACTACAACGTCGTCGGTCTGCCACTGCATCGGTTCTATCAAACGATGAAGACTCATTTTCCCGACCTTCTGTCTCACGAATACCTGATGAGCTGATGGCTTCCCTCTCCGACATTCGCATTCTGCTCCTACAGGCGCGTAGTACGGATGACATCGAGATCCAGGAGCAGGAGTGCTTTATGGAGCGATGTCGCATCGATCCGGGCCAGCTACGGCCGGTGAACGTGCTGCGTGATGCCCTCACCGAGGATCTTCTCTCCAGTGTCGACGCCTTCATGATTGGCGGCGCGGGTGAGTATTCCGCCGTGAATGATTATCCGTGGACATCCGACCTCCTGGAGTTCATCCGATTCGCCCACGAGACCGACTTTCCCACCTTCGGATCCTGTTGGGGACACCAACTCATCGCACGAGCGCTCGGCGGGGAGGTGATTCACGATTCGGCGCGAGCCGAGATGGGCTGCCATCCTGTTTCGCTTACCGACGCCGGACGATCGGATCGCCTTTTCGGAGCCTTTCCCAAGCGCTTCCTCGTCAACATGGGACACCACGACCGGGTGGTCGCACTTCCACCCGGCGGTGTCGAGCTCGCGTTTTCCGATACGCAACCCAATCAAGCATTTCGCATTGACGGCCGTCGCATGTATGGGACACAGTTTCACAGTGAATTAGATGCATTTCGGGAGCGCCAGCGTTTGTATCGGTATAGAGAACACTATCCCGAAATTGCCTCGGATGAAACCTTTCAGGCGGTGTTGAACAATCTGGCCGACACGAGCGAGGTGGACCACCTGCTTCACGACTTCCTTCGAAAATGCGTTCTGGAACCGCAATATGGATAGGAAAGTCAACGTCGGACTCGTGCAGATGCGGTGTGCCGAAGATCCGGAGGAGAACGTCCGTCGGGCATTGGCAATGACCGGGCAGGCGGCCTCGGAGGGCGCAGAGATCGTCTGCCTACCTGAACTCTTCCGAACGCCCTACTTCTGCAAATCCGAAGATCACCGCAACTTCAAGTTCGCGGAACCGATTCCGGGACCGACGACCCGCCGCTTCGAGGCGCTCGCCGGCGAGCTGGGCATTACCGTGCTCGTTAGTCTGTTCGAAAAGCGGGCGGAGGGCCTCTACCACAACACGATCGCCGTCGTTGAAGGCGATAAAGGGTTCGTGGGCCGATACCGGAAGATGCACATTCCCGACGACCCTCTCTTCTACGAGAAATTTTACTTTACACCGGGAGATCTCGGATTTCGCGCGTTTCGGACGGGGCCGGCGACGATCGGCACGCTCATCTGCTGGGACCAGTGGTATCCCGAGGCAGCTCGGCTGACGGCCATGCGGGGAGCTGAAATTCTCTTTTATCCAACGGCAATCGGCTGGCTGCCATCCGAAAAGGCCACCCGAGGCGACACGCAACGAGAAGCATGGGAGCTCGTCCAACGCTCACACGCCGTCGCGAACGGCTGCTATTCGGTCGCCGTGAATCGCGTGGGCTTCGAATCCGCGCCGCACGGCCAGGACGAGAAAGGCATCGAATTTTGGGGCGGGAGCTTCGTCGCTGGGCCCGACGGCTCCATTCTTGCTCAGGCGCCCGATGGTGACGAGGCGGTACGAGTGGTGGAGTTGAATCTCGGCAGCATTGATGCACTACGTACCGAGTGGCCCTTCCTCCGCGACCGCCGCATTGACGCATACGCAGATCTGTCCCGCCGGTATATCGACGACGAGTAGATGAGCTCACCAAGCACCACGGACGGCTATCGGATGCCCGCTGAATGGGAGCCGCATCAGTCAACGTGGATTTCATGGCCCCACAACGATGAAACGTGGCCTGACGAACTCGAACACGTTGAAGCGACGATGGCCGAGGTCGTCAGGGTGCTCTCCCTATCGGAGACGGTGCGCATCAACATAAACTCGGACGAGCAGCACCGTAGGGCAGTGGCTGCATTGGATAAAGTCGGAGCCGTCGGTGACGTCCGATTCCACCAGATTTCAACCAATGATGCATGGGTCCGCGACTACGGACCCATTTTCGTGGTGGGACGAAGCGGAGATCTCGCCGCCACCGTGTGGAGGTTCAATAGCTGGGGTGGCAAGTACCCTCCCTACGACCTCGACGACGCCGCCGGCGGACGGATGGCCGAAGAGCTCGGGATTCCCGCCTTTGAAGGCGACATGGTACTCGAAGGCGGCTCTATCGAGGTGAATGGCAGGGGCTTACTCGTGACGACGGAGAGCTGCTTGCTGAACCGAAATCGGAACCCGCAGCTGTCCCGCGAAGCCGTCGAGCAGCGCCTTCGAAAGTTTCTCGGCGTTCACACCGTGATTTGGCTCCGCGCAGGGATCGCGGGTGACGACACCGACGGACACATCGACGACGTGGCACGCTTCGTTTCTCCGACCACGATCCTCATCGCCGCGGCGGAAGATTCCTCCCACGACGATTACGAAATACTGTGTGAATCAAGCGAGCGGCTGCGCGAAGCGTCGAGCGAGTTGGATAAACCTCTGGATGTGCTGCAACTGCCGATGCCGCGGCCGCTCGTCGTGAAAAACCAGAGGATGCCCGCCAGTTACGCAAACTTTTACGTTGGGAATCGAACGGTTCTCGTTCCGACGTTCGACGATCCCAGTGATGAAGCAGCGATCGCCATGCTGCGCCGCAGCTTCCCAACGCGTGATGTCGTCGGCATCGACTGCCGTGAGCTTATCTGGGGCCTCGGGGCCTTCCACTGTCTGACACAGCAGGTCCCGAGAGGAAAATAGTCAACTCTCGAGTCGAAACCGCGCCTCCGCATGATCGGCAGTTCCCCCCACCGGCGGATTCGGCTTGCGGACGGCCACCTCTATCGACTCGACGGTCGGGTACGTATCGCGGACCTTTCGAGCAATGAGGAAGGCGAGCTTTTCGATCAGATAGAAGCGATTCCGCGTGACGATCTCCTCGACGAGACGATAGATCTTCTCGTAATCGACGGTGTGCTCGAGGTCGTCCGTCTGCGCCGCGCGCTCGAGATCGAGGTGCATGATCACGTCGACTTCATAGCGCCCGCCGATGCGATGCTCCTCCTGCATCACGCCGTGATGGGCATAAAAAACGGCGTTGACGAGCTTGACGGTTCCGTTGGACATGGAGGATGAGATAGGCAGAGCTAAAGATTGAGGGACTGCAGCAGGGCCTGACGTTCTTCGGAGAGGTCGCCCTCTCGATTCAGCGCCTGAAGCTTCGCCACGAACAATGTGCCGTAGAGTCCGAGAATGGTATCCGAGCGCTTTCGGTGCTCATCGAAAAACCGAACGACGCGTTCATCGCGCAAGGAGTCCGGGACGTACACTCTTCGGGGACCGTGCGGACCGGGTTCCGCCATCGCCGGAAAGCTCCGCTCCGGCTCGAACAACTTGTTGCCGAAATGGCAGCCTACGCACTGGATTGGAGATCGGAGCTCCTTCGGCGGCGTTGCCGTCGACGATGCGAGCGTGTCGTTGGCGCCGTAGACCATGAAATCCCAGAAGCCGTCGGTCCGCTTGCGCATCACGGTCGTTTCCGCTCGGTGCCCGTCGACGATGTGCTCACCGATGATCGTGGTCGCATCTGGATACAGTAGTCTCTCCTCATTCACCCAATAATTCTCGAGCGCATCCACAAGGTCTGATTCGCGCACGAAGAGGGAGCGGCGGGCCGTCGACATCACGCCGTCAATCTCCACATTCATCCAGTCCGAATCTGTCGAATCGAACCCTGCCTCCTGTTGTAGCTGGGCAAGTGTTAGCGGAACGGATCGAGCCGGGTAATAGGTCGCCTCTATGAATTGCTCAAACTCATCCCAATCGATTCGATCGTTGTCGTCGGAATCCACAAGGTGCGACGAGGCACTTGGGAAGTGGTGTTCGAGTGAGTCGATGTTGACATAATGACGTCGCCCCACCGTTGCGACGATGCCGACCTCGAAGGGGTCGGCGGGTTCCGGGGAAACATAACTACCGAAATAGTACTCGAGGAGCCGCTCCGGCTCGGATTTATCGAGATGAATTCGAATGTACGCTGCCGGCAGCTCGTCCTGTGAATCGTTCGCGCACCCTATGGCGACGAACGCCAGAATCGCTGCGATGAACAGACTAAACGTCCGCATGAGGTCTATTTAGTGAGGGCGGTTGCGGCAGCATGTATTAGCAAGACGGTCTCCAGCGGTTCCCTCCTCTCGCCTGGCGCGGCCGTCGCAGGCAAAAATTGCCGATGCAGGTAGAGATCTACCCCTCCGTACGGTAATTGCAGCCGTCTTCTCCGGCAGAAACACGTCGGTATTTTTTTTGCGGGGTGATCTTTCGACGTTTCGCCCTCTCCAGTAGTACACATGAACAGCCGATCCATCCTCGTTGCCGCGGGATTTTGCCTCGCATGTACGATCCTGCTCGGATCTGCACTCCTTCAATTCGCCGTTGGCGGTAGCCGTGCGCCTGCAGACGAAATGGCGACGGCAACGTCCGAACGGGCGCAGCAGCCGAGTGCCGATACGTCTGAGGCGGGTACCGGGGACGTCGAGCCGGGCCAAGCCGCAGCTCGAAGGCTCGAGACGCTGCTCCAGCGAACAGAGACATTGATCGATGCGCGATCCGGCTCGGCAGAATCGTACGAGCAGTCGCCGTCGGGTGCTGCTCCGCTATCCGACGAGGCCATTAGCTTCTTTGGTGAAATGGTCCGGATAATCGATGAAACCAAAGGGTACAGCTTCCTCGTCGTGGTGGGTGATCCGAACCTCGAGACCGCATCCAGGCGCGCCGAAGTACTCCGAAGCTCGCTGCAACTGGCGTTGCGGCACCCATCTCGGCTCCAAATTGAGGACCGATCCACGAGCCGACCGCAGGTGACGGTCCGCGCAATAGAAACCGGTACGACGCCATGACGCCCATGCTCTTCTTGACGCTTGTTCTGGTGAGCGTGCTCGCATGCGCTCTCGGGGGGTTCTTCGGATACCTCTATTTTAAAGCACGTCACCGAGAGAGCGCCGAGCGCCTCGAGGCGATGTGGGAACAGTTCATCGAAAAACGCCGAACGCTTCCCAAGTCGGCCTTTGCCGATCAGCCGGCCGACGAGCCCGCCGACAACGGCGAAGAGCTGCGGCGGCTACGGGTCGAGCTGGAGAAGCGAAGCAATGATTACCGCAAGCTCAAGACGCAATTCGATAATGAGCGGGGGCGTCTGGAGCGCGAGATCAAGGGTCTGAAAGGCCGTCTATCTGAGAACGGGCAGGAACAGCAGCGGATGGAAGAAGCCTCCGCAGAGCTGCATCGTCAACGCGAAGAGGTGCAGGAATCGCTCCGCCGCCTCGAGGCCGAACGGGCGGAGCTGGAGGCTTCCAAGCGCGACGCCCAGTCCGAGTATTCCAGCACGCAGGAATCCGTGTCACGGATGGAAGCCGAGCGAGCGGAACTCCAGGCTAGCCTTCAGCGCATGCAGTCCGAACGGGCGGAGCTCGAGCAGTCGGTCCGACGAATGGACGCCGAGCGCACCGAACTATCCGAGGGACGCGCAGAGGTGGAGCGACTACGCTCCGAACTGAACGCCGAAAGAGAGCAGCTGCGATCCGAACTGAACGCCGAAAGAGAACGGCTGCAATCAGAGCTGGATGCTGAAAGAGAACGGCTTCATTCAGAGCTGGATGCTGAAAGAGAAGCGCTGCGGTCGAAGCTGGACGCAGAGCGAGAACGACTACGCCGACAGGCTTCGCACGCCGACGACGAGATCATGTCGCTGCCGGAAGGCCGCTTCACGTCACGACAGGAAGCACTCCTGATAAAGCGATTGCGTCAGGAGATCAAATACCTGCGCGACGAGCTGGAGATGCTGCAAGCCCAACGGGAACGCGCCGCCTAACGACGCGAGGGACTATTCGGAGTAGACGGCCGCAAAGGCCGGGATGGTGGAGAGCTCTCGGAAGGCTTCAGCCCGATTTCGGATCTCCTCCTCCGAGAGATCGAGAAGCCGGTACGGACCGAACTGCTCCACAGAAAATGACGCCATCGCCGATCCGTAGATTACGGCTCGTTTGAACGTGTCTATCGACGCGGCACCGTCCTGCATTAAATATCCGACGAATCCTCCGGCGAACGTATCCCCTGCCCCCGTCGGGTCCTGAATGTCCTCAAGGGGATAGGCAGGCGCACTGAAGATGATGTCTTCCGTAAAGAGCAACGCGCCGTGCTCTCCTTTTTTGATGATGAGCGTGTCGGGTCCCATACCCCGAATGATTTGGGCCGCCCGCACGAGATTTGGCTCGCCGGCCAGCTCGCGGGCTTCCGCATCATTGATGATCAGGCAGTCGACGAGGCGGAGCGTCTCGCGAAGTGCGTCCGGCGTATTCTCGATCCAGAAGTTCATTGTATCGCAAAGCACTAGCTCCGGATCGCGAACCTGCTCCAGCACGCGCCGCTGAATGGTTGGATCGAGATTTCCAAGGCAGACAACACGGCTCTCGCGATACTCCTCCGGAATAATCGGATCAAAGGACTCGAGCACGTTCAGGTGCGTTGCGAGCGTGTCGCGTTCGTTCAGATCGTAGTGGTAGCGACCCGACCACGCGAACGTCTTGCCCGCATCGACGACCTCCAGTCCCGCGACATCTACTCCGCTCTTGCGCAGCAGCTGCATGTATTCGTCCGGGAAATCGCCCCCCACGACGCCGACGAGGCGCACCTTCTGGGTGAAGTAACGCGCGGCAAGGCTGATGTACGTCGCGCTGCCTCCGAGCACCCGCTCCTGGGCGCCGAAGGGTGTTTCGATCGAATCAAGCGCGACTGTTCCTACGGCAAGAATGCTCACGTCGGTCGGACGGTCAGTGTCGTGGAGATGCTGGGATGACTAGGCGCGCCCTTGCGGCGAACCGACTAAGTATACGAATCGTCGGCCGCTATGTCATTGGGGTGAATGGGAATGCGGCGCACCCTGGTAGGGATGCGCCGCATTCTACTGGACCTAGACGCTAGCTCACCACGGTGGGACCTAGCGCATGGCCTTCATCCAGTCGTTTACCTTTTTCACCACGACGGCGGCAACCGCCGTTCGAGCCGCATTCACGGCCGTATCGGAGAACTCAAGGCCACGGCCGACATTTTTTTTGGTCTTTTTGCCGGCTGCCTTCGACTTCTTCTTGAGCGTCTTGGAAAGCTCCTGCGCCGCGTCTTCGAGGGCGTGTACCGAACGTTCTGTTGACGAGGCGAGCACGTCAGCAGCATCTTCGGCTCGTTTAGAGACGTCGCGACCGGCGTGACTTGCACGTTTCGAGAAGTCTTTGCCGAAGCGTTCCGCGCGTCGCGAGACGTCCTCTCCGGTCTGGCGGGCGCGCTGCGAAACGCGCTCGGCAACATCCGCTCCCTGGTGAGCGACGTAATCACCGGCGTCCCCCGCAGCACGTGCCGCCCGGCCTAGATGAAAGGCAAGGGCGTTACTCAACTCGTTGGCATACCCTCCGGCATCGCTCGCCCATCGATCGGCGCGTAGACGTGCACGGTCCGTGAGCGGCGGCGGTTCGGATCGAAATGCGTTCGAGAGTAGACGCCCGGTAAGGATACCGGCTCCGACGCCAAGAAAAACGGCCAGCGTGGGATTCTCATCGACCCACGTCCGAGCACGCAACCGCGCCTGGTCGAGATCAACGTTCGCAATCTCAGCCCTGAGCGTGCGAACGGCGTCGTTCAGCTCGTCGCGAGCACGCTCATAGGCCCGCGTTAGTTCATCCAGCTGCTTATTGTACGATTCCGAGGTCCGCGCGTCTCTCGCACCTGCGGACGTCTCTCCGGCACTCTCGGCGCCAGCCTCGGCGGCACCGGCTCCATTCGTCGCCGGCTGGTCAACTCCTGTTTTATCCTGATCTTCCACGGCAAACACCTCCAACTATGCATTGGTTCATTCAGATTTCGAGCGCATGTCAGCCTCGCATCCAGACGCCTATGAAGACGCCCAACGCAAAGGCGGCGATGACTGCAACGTCCTGGTGCTCGCGCACCCATTCTTTCGCAGCTTGCTGCTCGTAGGCTTCATGCCGACGAGCTCCGCGCGGCGGACGAGGCCGATCGCCACGAGGCCGTTCGGAACGGCCCTGGTTCTGCGAAATTCGTGCATCTCCTGATTGCGTAGCCTCCATCGTACCCCTTTACCTCCTTGCTTTCCAATCTATTGTGTTTACGTCAGTCATCGGAAGAGAGCAGCCCAAGCAGGATGCCGACGGCAAAGGCACCTGCGACGGTGCTCGCCGGATTATCTCGCACGAAGGCGCGGCCGGCGGAGTAGGTTTCGCTGAGCCGTTCGCTAAGCTCTGTGGCCGCCTCGCCGAGTCGATCGTACGCGTTTTCGACGGCGGCCCGCAGCTCGTCGAGCTCGGCACGCTCTTCTTCGGTGGGCTCAGACTCGGGTGGACGCTCCTGATGCAGGGGCTCCGCCCTATAGATTTCGTTGCCCGTCGGCTTTGCCGGCGCCTGTCCCGGCTGCGGAGCGGACGTGGCCGATCGTTGTTCGGGGTCTCTGCGTTTAGGCATCGAGCTTCCCTCCATTGGTGGCAATAGATACTTCGGTGGGTCGTTTATAGTGTAAGGCTCCCGGCTGAAATTACTCCCGGAATCGGTGACTCGTGACACCTGTAGTGTTCCATATTGCAACATATTTACTATTTTAAGTTATACTTGAACTGGTGACGATGCGGGCCCCTGCCTCTCAGCCCGCTTCGCTGCCGACCGAGAGAGGATGTCCCCGAGCGGAACCAATTAGACGGACAGCCATAGCCGACGAGTCCAGCTTCGCTTGACCGCTCGCGCTCCGTACCGACGGCTACTTCCTCACGGCCAACCATCGGAGACAGCAAGCTCGCGGCGGCGCCGCCCACCGCCCAACCGCGCGGACTGCCTCCCCATTTTACGTCGCATCGACCAGTGCCATGCGCCTGCTTATTTCCTCGTGCTTGCTCGTAGCTTCGGCAGCACTGTTTGCTCCGTCCGTGGTGCCGCACCAGGCGGCCTCTGCGCAGCTGGAGGCGACGTCGCCAGACCGGGAGTTTTCCCGGGCTTACGACCTGTTCGCCTCGCGGCTCTATCATGAGGCAATGGATTCCTTCCGTTCCTTCCGCCGCGGAAATCCAGACCACGTCCATGCTGCCAACGCACTCTACTTTGAGGCAGAAGCCGCGCTTGCCCTCGGCCAGGAGGACGAAGCCGTCGCGCTCTTTCGTCGCTTCGAGCGCCGATATCCGATGCATCCCCTCTCGGCGAAGTCACGGCTGGCGCTCGGAAAGTTCTTTTATTCATCCGGGCAGCACGATAAGGCAATCACGGTACTCGAGCAGGTGCTGGCGGACGATCCGGGGGCGGAAAGCTCAGCAAAGGCCCTTTACTGGATGGGCGAATCGGCGCTACATCTTGAACGCTACGAGGACGCGCTTGCCTACTTTAGACGTGCCGCCAACGAGTATCGTGATACGGAGACAGCCGCCGTTGCTCTGTACGCCATTGGATTCACACAGGTGAAGCGTCAACAGTACGACGCCGCCGCGGAGGGCTTCGAGCTGCTTGCGGCTCGGTATCCGGAGTCTCCGTATGCGAGGAATATCGGATTGGCTCTCGCGGAGGTCTATTACGAG
>CAZQAS010000013.1:1412-6690 GCA_964591285.1 uncultured Rhodothermales bacterium | reverse complement strand
ACGGAAGAGGACGACCTCGCGGCCCGCGCTACCTATTACCAGGCCGTCAGCGAGAAGCTGGCCAAACGTCCCGAGCGCGCCGTCGAGCTGTTGGAAGAATTCGTTCGAACGTGGCCCGATCACGAGCTTACCCGACACGCCCTCTTCGAGCTCGGCGTCGGTTACTACGAACAGCGCAGGTGGGATGAGGCCAATGCCACACTGACGCGTGTAGCCGAGCGGTATCCTGACACCGAGCTTGCCGGAGAGGCGCTCTACCTGAAGGCGAACACGGCGATCGCGGGAGGATCCTTCGAAGAAGCGATGGAGAATTTCGATCGTGCCGCGCAGTTGGGCGCTGCGCCCCCCGAACTGAAGGACGAAGTTCGTTTTCAACGCGCCTGGCTGCACTATCGCAACGGTAACTATACCGAGGCGCTTGAGGGATTCATGGAGATCCATGGGGAGAATCCCCGTTCGGACCGCGGCACGGAGTCGCTGTTCTGGGCCGCTGAGAGTCAATTTCAGCTCGACAACGTCGATCGCGCGGCGGAGCTCTTCACGCAGTATCTGCGAGACGTCCCCGGGGGGAAACACGTCGACGCCGCCCACTATGCACTTGGATGGAGCTACTTCCGGCAGGGCAACTACAGTCGTGCCGCCGACGAATTTCGGACGTTTTTGAATGAGTATCGCACCAGCGGCGAGAGCGAACACGTGCCATACCGCAGTGACGCGCTGCTCCGTCTCGCCGACAGTTACTACGCGCTCAAGCGCTATAGTGACGCCATTCGCACGTACCGTGAAGTGGCGGATCAGGCTGGAGACTATGCGCTTTATCAGATCGCCCAGGCCTTCAGCAATGCAGGCGACGCGTATGAGGCCGTGACGGCATTCCGGAATCTTCTCGAACTCTATCCGGATAGCCCCTGGGCGGAAGAGGCGCGGTACAATTTGGGCTACACCTTCTTTCAGAGCCAGGATTACGACCAGGCCGTTGCCGAGTATCGCCGGCTGATTGATGACCATCCGAACGATCCCCTCGCCGCCAAAGCACAGTACGGCATCGGTGATGCACTTTTCAATGCCGGACGCGCAGCCGATGCGGTTGACGCCTATCGAAGTGTCCTGGAGGAGTACCCGAACAGCGCCTACGTTTCAGACGCCGCCGCCGGCATTCAGTACGCGCTGATTTCGATGGGTGACGACAGTAGAGCGGCGGCTATAATCGACGATTTCATCGCGAGCCATCCCAATTCACCGGTCGCGGACGAGCTCCGGTTTCGAAAGGCGGAAGTCAATTATCAGAGCGGCCGCACGGCGCAGGCACTCGAGGACCTGCAAGACTTCGTGTCGAACTCCCGCAATCCGCAGCTGCTTGCGGATGCGTATTTCTATCTCGGTGCCATTTACAGCGACCGCGAGCAGGCCGAGCAGGCGGCCTCGCATTTCCGACAGGTCATCGACCAGTTCCCGGAGAGCGATCGGTTCCCGGATGCGGCGCGCCAGCTTGGACGCATCTATCTTGATCAGGAGCGTCCGCGAGATGCGCTCGATGTCTTTCGACGGTTGGAGTCTTCGCGCCGCGATGACAGCCGGCTCCTCGCAGAGGCCCGCTACGGTCAGGGAATGGCCTTGATTCAACTGAATCGAATGGAGGAAGCCGAACGGTTGCTGCTCGACGCCAGCGAGGCGGCGCCGGAAGCGGTGGAGACCCTGCCGGCCATGCTCGGGCTTGCCCGCGTCTACGAACGCTCGAACCGCGTCCGTGAAGCTTTGGGTTTGTATACACGCGTGGTAGATCGCAGCAGCGATGAGATCGGGGCGGAGGCACTCTATCGTCTGGGCGCGCTGCACCGCACCATGGGCAACCACCGTGAGGCCGTCGATGAGCTGGGAAGGCTTCCTGTCCTCTATTCAGGCTTCACGGATTGGGTGGCACGCGGATTCCTGGAGCAGGCACGCGCCTTTAGGCAGATGGGACAAACCGGCGATGCCTCGCAAGTGTACGACCGCGTGATTGAAGAATACGGCGGCACGGCCTACGCCCGGACTGCACGTCAGGAGAAAGAGGCGCTTTAGATGAACGATATGCCTACGTCCCTCGAGGATACCCTGTGGACTCGTCTTTTGGCCGTCGGGCTCGTCTGTGCGGTGATCACACTCCCCGCAGCCGCACAGGAGGATCAGCAGGATCCCGTGATGCCCGATATCGCGCCGCGCGTTGTCGAGATTCGCGGTCAGCTCGAGATATCGATGCCGTCTTTGGAGCGCCAGCCGCTCATCGGGTTCAATCCGCCCCCTCGCGTCGCGCCCACCCCGCCGGACCGTCGACCGTTTGTGGAAGAATACAAGCAGGAGAGCGTCGACCTCCCGCCGAGCCCGTTGCAAGCGCCGCAGCCGCCGCCGGTCGCCTCATTGATCGGGCAGGCGCCGCGTACGGGGAGGCTGTCGGCAAGCATCGGCCGCTATTTCAGCCGCACGGCGAGCTTTGAGTCTGAATGGCCGCTCAGCGAAAGCGCCGCGGTGTACTCGAACGCCGATTACCGCGGCTCGGACGGCCATCGTCCCGATGACGTGAGTGATGGCGTCACGGCCTCATACGATGCCGTCGAAGCGCTCGTAGGCGTGAGCGCCACGTCCCGCCCAGCGACGTTTGCACTGGAGATTCACGGGTTTCTGAACGACTACCTGCTCTTCGGCGCCGCTCCGGCTCCGGAGTCGGGACACCTCAGAGATGATCCGCCGACGCGCGACGGGCGCGGAGGTGGTGTCACGGCACGCGTGCGGACGCGAGCCGGCCTGCCCGCCGACGCCGGGTTGGAACTGCGCTACGACGTTCTCAGCTACGAGACGGACGCACTCAACGAGGCCGCCACCTCCTTGTTCGAGTTTGCTCGTGAGGAGCACGCCTTCGAGGCAGATGCCGACCTTGAGACCCCTTTGAACGGCAGGCAGTTGGTTCGAGGAGACGCGCATTACACATTCCTCCGGCTGGAGGCTCCGCAACCGTCGAGCGGCATTCACATGTTCGATGGCGCCGGGGGTCTCCGTCTCGCGCTCGGACGCTCACTGCAGCTGACCGGGCTCGCTCGGCTGATGACGTACATGGTAGAGGATTCAACCGCCCACACGTATGTTGCACCGGACGTCACTCTCGACTTTTATCCGGCGACCGGCGTTCGCCTGTACGCACAGAATCGACCGGGAGCAGAGCACCACACATCGGCGTCACTACTTCGTGAGAATCCGTACCTCATCGACCACTTCGCCGTTCGACCCACCGTTACGACGATCGACGCTCGCGGCGGTGGACGCCTCGTTTCGGGCGCCGTTGAAGCCGACCTCCACGGCGGATATCAGCGCGCTCCGGTCTTTCGTTTTTTCGAGCGATCAACGATCTCCGAAGCCGGCGGCTACGCGCAGGGATTGATCGCGACGCGCTTTGACGATGCAGAGATCTACTATGCCGGCGGCGACGTGTCCGTGGTTCTACCGGCCGGATTCTCGCTGTCGGCCGGCGCCACTTACCGAAACGGAATGCTCACCGACTCCGGTGATGAAATCCCGTATTTCGGTCCGATCGTGGGCCGGGGAGCGTTGTCCTATGCCTTTGCCGATGGCCGCGCCTTTGTGCGGGCCGCTATGACGTATGAGTCGGCCCGGGAGGTTGCCAGCGAACCTTCTCGTGAGATCGGCGACTATTTCGACCTCGACCTCGAGGCCACGTATGACTTCACCCCCGTCCTAGGCGTGGTCGTCCGGGCCGAAAACCTAAGTGCAGGTTATCTGGAGCGGTGGGAGCACTACGATCAGTCGCCGTTTGTCCTCGGAGCCGGGCTGCGCGCACGATGGTAACGGGCCAAGACGACATACCGGCTGTGAATACGATAATGGGCGGTTTAATCGCAGAGCCGACAGCCTTATTTTGCGGCGGCAGGCTCGTCCCTGCGACGGACTCCGGAATCAGCGTCGTCGGACGGTCTCTGCCCAGCCCCCATCGTGCATTCCATCTTCAGCAGACGCACCGAGCGGCATGACCACAAGTCCTCCTCGCGACCAGGTAGAGTCCGCACTAGCCGATTTGATTAAAGAGTCGCTCGAACGCGGTGAAACCGCACACGTGCGGGGTCTCGGCACCTTCGCGATTCGCCACGAGAATAGCTCCGTTCAGACATCCGATGACGGCGAGCTCGTCATGACGCCTCCGCGCAACGAAATCACCTTTACTCCAGACCGTTAGCCGATCGAGCATGTCGCAGCACATCCTTTCCGAAATCGCGCAGCGCCTCGACGTGTCGGAGTCTGAGCTCGGACCGATCTTGGAGACCGTCATTCAGCGTATCCAGCAGCAGGTGGCCCACTACGGATATGCGCGCCTTGCCGGCCTGGGCACATTCCGCGGTCATGACGGTGAGCTGACTTTCGAACCCGACTCTGTCCTGACGGAGACGGCGAACCTGCCGTACGCGGGGCTCGCGCCGCTCAAGCTTGGGCGACCGCGCGGCGAAGAGGACGTCGCGGAAACGGATGCGGATGCCGTCGCAGGCGGCGGCGCCGCGACGTGGTCCGGCGAACAATTGCCCACGGAGCATACTCTGGCAGAGTTCGAAGACGACGAAGAACGCGACGCGGCCGACGCGATAGAGGACGAGGAAGCGTTCGATCTCAAGAAGGAACCGTGGGACGACACCGCTGAAGACACGGATGATGAGTCCGGGGGTGAGCCTTCGGACGAATGGGAGGACGACTGGGAGGATGACACCGAAGAGCATCCCCTCGGACCGCTGCCGGCTGAAGAGTTCGAGGATGCGGACTACTCCGTCGTCGAGGACGACGCCAGTGAGGAGCCTTTGCCGGAATTGCAGTTCCAGGACGATCACGACGAGCAGCCGCCGGCGACTCCAGCGGAGCCGATGCGTATGGCGGAGACCCCTGAGACGGAGACGCCTGAGGCGGATGAACCCTCCGAGGCGGTTGAACCGATTGGGGCGGCGGAGGCGGCCAATGCGGCGGATGAACTCGAACCGGCGGACCCCGATGAACCGTCCGAGTCATATGAACCGGGGGACGCCGATGCGCCTGCGGAAGATTCGCGCGAACCGGATCGCCGAGCACGCCCACACGAAAGCATTCGACGCGGCTGGCCCTCCGAGCGAGCAGGGCACAACGGACTCGATGGTGCCACCTCCCGCCGAAACACTATCCTGATCGGCGCCGGACTCCTCATCATCATCGCCGCGGCTGCCGTGGGTTATTTGGCTATGCAGCCGGCCGAGCCGACGGGTACGGAAATCGT
>CAZQAS010000013.1:0-1312 GCA_964591285.1 uncultured Rhodothermales bacterium | reverse complement strand
GGCACGGAGCCTCCCGCCTCCCCCGCATCGACGCCCCTTCGAAGCCCGGACGGCATCGACACCGCCGCCGGCGGCTTTACCATCGTCGTGTACTCGGAAACCAGCGAGGCGAGCGCCGGCCAGGTTGCTCAGGAATACGGCGACGAAGGTTTCAGATCCGGTGTCATTTCGTCTCAGAACGGCGTTACACGTTACCGCGTCGGGGTCGGACAGTTTGAGACCCTCGAGGAAGCGACGGAGGCCCGAAACCAGCTCGCCGGTAGCGAACTGCCCAACGACGCCTGGGTCCACCGCCTGCAATAGCCGATTTGCCACTTAACGAAAACGTGTTTTTCGATACACAATGATCATTGCGCTGCTGCAACAAGAACTGACCCTCCCCGCCGATACGGCGGAGGCCTTGAGCCAGGCAGGTGGACCGGAACAGACCACGCTGCTCGAAACGCTCGTCCTGGGTGGATGGATCATGGTGCCGATCTTCCTCCTCTCGATTCTCGCCATCTATCTCTTCGTCGAGCGAATCGTGACGATCCGACGGGCCAAAACGGATCCGGAGGCGATTACGCAGCGCGTGCGCGACTACGTGCAGGCCGGAGACGTGCGCGGCGCGATGGGGTTCTGCGAGTCACAGGACAAGCCGATCACGCGTATTCTCCGGCATGGTCTGGAACGCCTCGGCCGGCCCATATCGGAGATCCAGGATGCCGTTCAGGCCCAGGGTAAGCACGAGGCCTTTGAGCTGGAAAAACGAACGGAGCTCCTCGCCAGCATTGCGGGCATTGCGCCGATGCTCGGCTTTCTCGGGACGGTGACGGGCATGATCCGCGCCTTCCAGGAAATCCAGAATCTACAGGGCAACGTCAATCCCAGCGTACTCGCGGGCGGCATCTGGGAAGCGCTCATGACTACCGCGGCGGGCTTGATCGTCGGCATACTCGCCTTCTTCTTCTACAATTTCCTGCTGACGCGTATCAAGCGACTCATCAACGACATGGAGCGATCGGCCACGGATTTCATCGATCTATTGCAGACGCCCGCCCCATCGCGCGGACGCACCGCAGAGCGAGTGACGTATTAGCTGGATGCCCGATGACTCCGCGGCAGGCGGCGAACTTGCCGGCCGCCCGCTGAGCAAACCGAGACTACTCTCCTATGACCTTCGATTTCTCGAATACAAAGAAGCCGATGTCAACCTACAGCCTCGCCGGGCTGACCGACATCGTACTCCTGCTGCTCATCTTCTTTCTTCTCACCTCCAGCTTCATCCCGCAGTTCGGGATCCAGGTCAATCTGCCACAAGCGGAGACCTCCG
>CAZQAS010000012.1:36725-41979 GCA_964591285.1 uncultured Rhodothermales bacterium | reverse complement strand
GTACGTCGTCTGCAGGGCGCCCATTCTGATGTCGTCGGTGATCACGATGCCCTCGAATCCCATCTCCTCGCGAAGCAGATCGGTCAGGATACGCGGGCTAAAGGTCGCCGGCAGCGGGTCCGGCTCGAGCGCTTCGATCCACAAATGCGCAGACATCACGGCCGTCGAATGCGGCGGATCGCCCAGTACGATGCGATAGGGACGAAGCTCCACGCGCTCGAGGGAGGCACGATCCCCCTGTATCACGCCCATCCGAGAGTGCGAATCGACGTCCGTGTCCCCATGGCCGGGAAAATGCTTGAGCGTGGTCATCAGCCCGTACGACTCCGCCTCGCGCACGAATGCCGCCGCCATGTGGCCGACGAGATCCGCGTCCCCGCCGTAGGACCGAATGTTGATGATCGGATTGTTAGGATTGTTATTGACGTCGACGACGGGTGCGAAGACCATATTAACGCCGATCGTCCGCGCCTCGATGGCGGTCAGCCGGCCCGCCGCAGCAGCGAGCGACGTGTCGCGCGTCGCGCCGATGGCCATGTTCGACGGCAGTTCGGTGAATGGGTTGTTGAACCGGCCGACCCCCCGCTCGTAATCCGCCGCCATGAAGAGCGGAACGTTGGCCGCGAGCTGAAGTCGGCGGGTGTGTTCGAGAACCTGCTCCGGGTCAAGGAGTCGAGGCACCAAGAGTCCGCCCGCGTGATGGTCGTCCACCGCCTCGAGCGCCCGAGGAAGCAGCGTGCCGTCCTCGCGCGCCTCTAAATGGGCGATGAACAGCTGCCCGATCTTTTGCTCGAGCGTGAGCGCCTCCATGAGCGAGTCAACCCACGCCTGAGCGCCCGTCGTGTCATACGGTGCGAGGTCGACATTCCCGTAGACCTGAAACAGCCGGTCGATCAGCGGCGCCCCGCCGTCGACGGTGTCGGGGAGTTCATCCATCAGGCTGTCGTAGGCCTCGGCGCTCGCAAGGCGATCTTCGGAAGCGCGGTCGTGCTCCGTACACCCAACCATCAGAAACAGCAGTATCGCGAGGTACACGGGCCGGTACAAGTTCATTGGCGGGGTCGAGATGCGTACGTCGACGATCGGTGACGTGGACGGGTCCTTATCGGATCGTTATAATAACCAGGCTCCATCAGGCCGTTCCGCGCGATCCATTGAAGTATCCCGCTGCTCACAATCTTGTCCGCATCTAAACGCCTCTCCGACGAATGGCAGCGGCTGCTGCGCGCCGCCTGGCGGCTCGACCGGCAGACCGTGTTCGTACTCGTGATGGCAGCGGCGCTCGTGATCCTGCAAGATTCGCTGGGCAGCCGGCGCCTTTTTCGTACAGAGCTCGCTCACCTGTTTCCCGCCTCGATGCGCGGGCTCCTTGCGTGGGGATGGTGGTTCGGGATGCAGGCCCTCACGGGTTTTGTCCTGCCCGCTGGCGCTCTTCTGCTGCTCTTTCGCCGAGGTCCAAAGGAGATTGGGCTCGGCTTGGGCGACTGGAAATTCGCCCTGGTCGTCACGGCGATATACATCCCGCTCGTGATCGTCGGGACCTGGTTTCTATCTGCAGGGGCCGACTTCCAGTCCCAGTATCCCCATTATCAGCCGGCGGCACGCGATTGGGGAACGCTGTTAGCCTACGAGGCGCTCTTCCTCCTCTACTGGATTGGATGGGAGTATCTCTGGCGCGGATTCGTCCTGTTTGGGACGGCGCACACCTTCGGACTTTATGCGGTCGTAGTTCAGGCCGTCCCATTCGCTGTGCTGCACCTCTCGAAACCGCTTCCTGAGGCGGTGCTCTCGATTTTCGGCGGGCTTGCCCTCGGGGCGCTCGTTTGGCGCTGCCGGTCTTTCTGGATTGCCGTGCCGATCCACGCCGCGCAGATGATGATCCTCGACCTCTGGTGCTCGGTGCGCATTCGCACCGGCATCAATGGCGTCGGCCTCGATGCCGTCATGCGGCTTTTCGGTGGATGAGCGGTCGGTGGACGAGCAGCGCTCGACGAGCGGTCGTCAGCTCCGCCGTCGGTCCGTCGGTCCGTCGGTGAACGACCAACGGTCCGAGCGCCAAACACCCCTTTACCATGTGTAGCCGAACGTCAGCAGGTGGCCCGGACCTCCGAACCCGCTTTCGAACGGCAAGAAGGCATAGTCGAAGATGAATCCCTCATAATCGAACCCGGTACCGACGGAAAAGCTGCGCAGCGCATCGTTGGCGATGTATCCCGCACGCACGTCGATCGTCTCGAGCACGGCCACGGAAACGCCGACGTGGATCTGCGTGCGTCCCGCCTCCGGAAAGTGAGAGATCTGGCCGATGAGCAGCGTTTCCAGAAGCATGGCCGAGTCCTCGGAGAGGAGCACGTCGAACGGATAAATCCCAATACCTGCACGATAGGCCCGCGGCAGCCGCGTGGCTTCCTGCACAAGCTCGTTCATTTCGCCGATGTTCTGCACGACGGCGCCAAGATGCACGCCGCCGTCAAGTACGTCCGCCTGCAATCCGAAGTCGAAGGCGTAACCATTCGATGAGCGGCTTTGTATCCGCTCGCTTAGATACTTCGCCGTAACGCCGGCACGGACGGGCCCGAACTGGTAGCCGTACGACAGCCCCGTGCTGATGAACTGTACACCGAAGGTACCATCCGGATCACCGGGCTCCTGTCTGGCCTCCAGATCCCCACTCCCCATCGCCGTCGCGAATATGCCGAGACCGCCGCGCTCGCCGGCTCGGAATCGTGCCGCGGCCGAATAGGTGCCGGTGTCCAGAATCCACCGATAGTAGGACAGGGCCGCCGAGTTTACCTCCGCCGCCGGAAGCCCGGCCGGATTCCAGTAGGTGCTGAATGCATCTCGACTGCGGGCAACGTGGGCATCACCCATGGCACCGGCCTCCGCATTCACGCCGACGCGCAGAAAGGAAAGTCCGCTGTCCTGCGCACCGGCAGGCGACGCCGTAAACAAAAATGCGAGCAACACGCCCGCAGTGCACATCGCCGGCATGACCAAAGACCGGAAGACCACCCCGGGTTGTGTGGCCGTGGCTCGCCGCCGGCTCAATGTCGATTCCGCCAGGATCATCAGAGAAAGACGCGAAGCGTGATAAGATGCATAGCGCCGGTACCATGCGGCTCCAGAACGAAGGCGTACTCGCCATTTAGACTGATGGGTCCCACCGGCTGCGCAACCATGAATCCGGCAGCCGGAGCGAGCCCGGACGGCACGCCTTCCCCGATCCGATCGAGGCCGCCACGGACGGTGAAGACATCCGAAAGCTGATACTCACCACCGAGCCGCACACGTCCGTCGAAAGCCGTTGATCGCTCCGATTCCTCGACGACCTGGGGCGCGTCGCCCACGAGCTGCACGCTGCGCGTCCGATATTCGACCGACGTAAAACTAGACTCGTATTCGGCCAGTATCTGTGCTCTACCGTCCGCCAGCCGGTAGGAAGCACCAACCCGAACCCGCAAGGGGAAACGATCGGAGGTGGTCTTTCCGCCCGATCCGTAAAGACTCGACGTGTCCCAGGAGTAGCGGGCAAGAAGATCGTCCACCGCGAGACCTATTCGAAGGACGTCGGTCGCCTGGTACGTGAGACCGACGTCGATGCCGAGCGTGTGTACGGCCTCCAACTCCTCGTGCACGTCGGCCCGGTAGAGTTGCAATCCAATCCCTCCGGCCACCCGGTCACTGAACCGTGTGCCGAATGCCAGGAAGACGGCGAACTCGTCGGTGGAGTAATCCTGCGTGTGATAACCGCTGTTGTCGCGGCCGTCGATGTTCGAAACCCCGGCATGTATGAGCCCTCCGGCGATCCCCGCCCTCGGCTCGAGCGGCGTGGCGAACTGCAGGAACTGGAGCTCTCGATCGAAGCTCATGAGGGCGGCAGAGGCCTGCAGATTCTGACTCGTCGCCTGCGGCGCGAGCGCCGGATTGTAGTAGGGGGAGCCGTCCTCCATCGCGTCCGCCACCAGCGCATTTCCGAGCGCCAGGCCGCGCGCCCCGAATCCCATGCGCGAGAACGCCCCGGCGTACTGCGCCTGCGCATCCGGCAGCGTCGCGATGGCCAAGATCGCCACCATCGCCGCCGCCTTCCATCCGGCGGGCTCTCTCCACTTGCCCGTAACACTTCGCATCAGGATGCTCATTCCAGTACCTGGATCTTACCTCGAGCCGATTCATCGCCGTCGACGACATAAAAGTAGACGCCGTTCGCAACGCGATAGCCACTTTCGTCGGTGCCGTCCCAGGCGATCTCGCGCTCTCCATCGCCTGCGCTGTCCGCCGTCAGCTCGCGAACCAGACTCATTCGGAAGTCGAAAATCCGCACGACGTCGCTGCCGCCGTCGGATGCATATCGGATCCGCACTAGTTGATCCGTCTGCGGTGAAAAGGGATTCGGATAGGCATACGTGTCGACGTCGGGAATCGCATCAGTGGGCTCGTCGGGATGCAGCGGCACGTTGGTTCGAAAAACCCGCCACGTCTCGCCGCCGTCGGCGCTCCGCATCAGCCCATCCGAGGTACCGACCCACACGGCATCATGCGTCGTCGCAACGGCAAACGTGCTGACGTCGCGCCGGAGGAGCTGCGCGGGGTCGTCATGGTCGCGAAAACTCGTCACGGTCTGCCAGGTGACGCCGTTGTCCCTCGTAATGAACAGCCCGGATTCCCCGGCCGCGTAAACCGTATCACCGCCGCGAAAGGCGAAATCGTAGATTCGTTCGCCAAGGAGCATCTTTTCGAAGCTCTCCCCGCCGTCTCTCGTCATCGTGATACCGAACTGTCCCGCCTCACCAACTTCGCCGGCGTTCCACGTCGCCATCCAGACCGGATTTCGCCCCGCGCTCGGCTGCTCTTCGATCGAAATCACCCAGCTGCCGGTCAGCGAGCCAGGCGAGCCGTCCGCACTGAATCGACGCCAGCTCATTCCACCGTCGGTGGACCGGTTCACTCCGGCCGGCGTCCCCGCCCAGACGGTGCCGGCTTCATCGACGTGCACGCTGAACCCCATGTGGTTCAGATTGCCCGTGCCGCCGCGCTGCGGCGCAACCGTAAAGTTGTACGAGGAGTCTGGGTGGATGTAATCGAGAGAATCCGGTGGGAGCACGACCCGGCTCCAGGTTCTTCCATCATCGGTCGACCGCCGAATGCCGCTGGCCCACCCGGCGATCCAGAGATCACCGGTCGAGGGATCGAGGTGGATGTCATAGGGTGGGCTCTGCTCCGGCACGATCACGGCGAGGGCCGGCAGCGTCGAAAC
>CAZQAS010000012.1:14598-36625 GCA_964591285.1 uncultured Rhodothermales bacterium | reverse complement strand
GTCTCGCCGCCGTCGAACGTGAGATTCAGGAACGGTCCGGCCCACAGCGAGTCGCCGGCTGCGTGCAGATTCGTCACGCTGTTTCGAAGAATTCCCCGTACCCTCGCAAGCTCCTGGGCCGCCTTGGAAAACTGGGCGTGGGCATCCAGCGAAAGAATGGAAACCAGCGTGCAGAGAAGCACGGCACTCCGTAAGGCCACCCAGGGCATACGACGCCTCGATGCTTCTCGCGACCGCGGCCCACGTGCTTTCATACTGATCGCGCTCATTCTACCACGAGGACTTCGTGTTCATGGACGTCGCTGGCAAGACCCGCCCTGTCGGTCGCCTGGAAACGTATTGTCGTAGTGCCGGGCTCGTTCGAGCTCGTGATTTCGACGACGCGCGTGTACTGACCGTCGCCTGCGGTCTCGTCACCGCCTTCTCCGTCGTCAAACATGTCGAACCTCGAAGCGGGCGCGGAGGCGTTCCAGAACTCCACGCGATTGACGTTGGCCAATCCGTCCGGATCGCTGACCGTGACCACCAGCGGAAGCAGCGCATTGTCCTCTCCCGGCGCTGGACGCTGCAGGGTATCCGGCGCTGCAACGTTCTCAATCACCGGCGGCTCACCTTCTCCGAAGACGCGGAGGTTGCCTCGCACGTCGTTGCTTAGCGATCCGCCGGCACCGACCGCATAGACGATCACGGTGTAGAGCCCGATCTCACCCCGCGGAATAGAGATCTCGACGGTTCCCTCGAAGAAGGATCCATCGGCCGGATCGAGCTGTCCTTCTGCAACGGGCTCAGCACCGACAGAAGGTGCACGCACCAGAAATGCCACCTCGTCCAGCTCCGTGCCCCGGGGGTCGACGTCGACCCGCATCGTGAGAGGGAAGGTGACGATCTCTTCGTCACTTAGACCGGTTCCGATTTCCTGCGGGTTGAAGCTGAAGTCCGAGACGACCGGCGGTTCCGCCTCTGCGGAGGTCGTTCCGGGTCCGGAATCACAGGCGCTTAGAACAAGTGCCACAAAGACGGCCATGAGAATCGGCCGTCCGATTCGATAGAAGACTGGCAAATCGAGCGTGAAGTGGTTGAAATGACTAAAAACCGTATCAGTCTACGCTCATCCAGAAGTCGATGGTGTGGAATTGTCGTGGGCGGCTCAGCTTAACGTAGCCGCTGCGGCAAGGATCCCGCAGGGTAATCGGAATCACCCGCTACGAACACCCGCGGCACGCGCCCGTGCCACGCGCCGCAAGGACACGACCTCGGAGCCGTAACACGGAGCGCTAGGCTACCATGTAGAGCGGCTTCAAGCTGAAGCAGAGCACGAAAACGATAATGCTCAGGATGCCGAGCAACCGTCGCCGGCGTGTCAACGGCTGCTCATAGAGTACGGGGGGATGCTCCACCCGAACGAGATATAGCAGCAGCAGGCACCACAGCAGCCAGCCACTGTATCCGACGGTCTGAAGCCAGGGAACGTACGAGTCGGCGAGGGCCACGAGGAGAATCGTGCCGATCAACGCGGGGGCAATCAGCTTCAAATCCCCATCCATCAGCTTATTCAAGTAGAAAAAGAGGATGCCTGCAAGAATGAACCACGAACCCTCATCCAGCAGTGGATGCAGCTCGCGCAGCAACGGCACGGCATCGATCGTGAATCCAATCGCGCCGGAGATGAGCAGAACCAGGAAGAAGAGCCGCGCCAGCCGCCGGTGCCACTTACGGCCGAAGAGTGCATAGACGACGTGGCCGCCGTCGAGCTGGCCGACCGGCATCAGGTTTAGCGCCGTGAAGAAGAGCGCCAGCCAGCCGGCGAAGAGCACCGGGTAATGGTACATCTCCCACATGGGCGGCACGTCCACGAAGAACTGCTTCAGCATCCAGTAGAGGATCGTGTCGCCGACCACCAGGGTCACGGCACCCTCGGAGGCTTCCATCATTTCGGTCGGATACTGCCCGTACTGCTCCACATACTGCTGGATGGCCTCGTGCCCCGGCCCCATCCCGAAGATGTAGGACGGCGGCGGAAGCGTCGCGAGCGCATACACGAGTATGGCGAGCGCCATCACGAAGCCCGCGAGCGGCCCGGCCGCGCCGATGTCGAAGAGCTTTCGCGTGCTCGGCACCGGCTCCCGAATGCGGATGACCGCGCCGAGCGTCCCGATGCCGACGAACGGCAGAGGGATATAGTACGGCAGCGACGTGTCGACGCCGTGAAAGCGCGCGGCGAAATAGTGGCCGAACTCGTGAACCGTCAGAAACAGCAGCAGCGCGCCGCCGAAGAGCAGTCCGTCGGATATGAAGGCCCCGAGGCCCCGCTCGCCGTAGACGAGCAGGCGGCCGGCGAGTTCGCCGCCCATATAGACCGTCGAAGCCAGCGTAAGCAGAAACAGCAGGATGTGCAGCCAATACCGGTCCTTCCCGCGCGAACGGCCGCTGGTTGCAGAAGGGACCTGAGTACGCTGCTCACCACTTCGACGACGCTCTCCACTCGAACTCACGGAGGAAACAGGCTTCACAGATTCGGCGGCTTTCGAGAGAATGACTGCTAGACTAGCGCAATGCCGAGAGGCCGGCGTCGACCCGGTGCATCGCTTCCTCCAGATGTTCCATGGAGGCGGCGTAGGAAATGCGCAAACCGGCGGGCGTTCCGAAGGCGTCGCCGGGGACGAGCGCCACGTGATGCTCCTCGAGCAGGTAGAAGCACAGGTCTTCACTGGAGTCGATCGAACGACCGTCCGGCGACTCGCTGTTCAGGTAGTCCGATACGTCCGGGAAAAGATAGAACGCTCCTTCGGGCTTCGGACAACGCATTCCGTCGATATTGCCGACGCGCTCGAGCATGAAATCGCGCCGCTTGCGGAAGGCCGCGACCATCTCGTGCACATAGCGGCGGTCCATCTGCAGCGCCGCGATGCCGGCGCGCTGCGTGATGCTCGAGGGTGCGGATGTCAACTGGCTCTGCACCTTCGCCGCCGTTTTGACGATGGGGGTCTCAGCGGCGAGATACCCGAGGCGCCAGCCCGTCATCGCATAGGCCTTTGAGAAGCCGTTCACCACGATCGTGCGCTCCTTCATGCCGGCGATGGAGGCCATCGAGACGTGCTCCGCATCGAAGATGACGTGCTCGTAGATCTCGTCGGAGACTACGAACACGTCCTCGTGTCGGCGCAATACCTCCGCCAGCGCCTCGAGCTCGCCCGGCGGATATACCGAACCGGTCGGATTCGAGGGCGAGCACAGTATGAGCATGCGCGTATTCTCCGTGATCGCATTCTCGAGCATCGCGGGGCTGACACGGTAGCTGTCGTCCGCAGTCGTCGGAATGGCGACCGGCGTGGCACCAGAAAGGCGGACCATCTCCGGATAGCTTACCCAGTACGGCGCCGGTATGAGCACCTCGTCGCCGGGCCGGCAGAGACTCAGCACCGCCAGGGCTACCGACTGCTTCGCGCCGTTGGAGCAGAGGATCTGATCGCTCGAATACTGGAGGCCGTTGTCGTGCTCCAGTTTTCGGCAGATCTCTTCGCGAAGCTCCGGCATACCCGGATTCTCCGTGTAGTGGGTGAAGCCTTCGCGGATCGCCGCAATCCCCGCCTCGGAAATCGGTTCAGGCGTGTCGAAGTCGGGTTCGCCCGCGCTCAGTCCGATAATCGGAAGGCCCGCACGCTTCAGCTGCTTGGCGCGTGCCGTCATGGCGAGCGTGGCGGAGGGCCGAACCGCTGCAACGAGCGGGTTGAAGTCGAGTGTCAATGGCATGTCCGGGTTTGTGGGTCGATAGGTGTAGGGTCGATACGTGGAGCAGTCGCGAGTCGATTACACGGGAGTCGGTTACACGGGAGTCGGGGGCCCTCGGCTGTCGCCGATGCGGCACCGTTCAAGATCGTGGCTTCGCCGCCAGTGCCTCCACGACCGGCGCGGGCACGAACGGCGATACGTCGCCATCCCAGCGGTGGATATCCCGTACGATCGTGGCGCTAATGAACGCATGAGTACCTGAAGCAGGCAAAAAGACCGTTTCGAGTCCCTCATTCAGCTTCCGGTTCGCAAGCGCCATGCGCATCTCGTAGTCGAAATCGCTGACCTGTCGCAGGCCGCGCACAAGCGCGACGGCTCCTACCTCCCGCGCACGCTCCGCAATCAATCCTTCATGCGCTGCGACCTCCACACGATCCAGGCGCCCAATACATTTCCGAATTAATTCACAGCGCTCCTGTATGTCGAAGAGTGACTGCTTCCCTGCATTGACCGCCACCGTGACCTCGATGCGGTCGAACAGATGCAGCGCCCGTTCCAGGATGTCGAGGTGGCCGAGCGTGAACGGATCGAAGGTACCGGGATACAGTGCAAGCCTCATGTCTGCGCGTCATTTTCGCCGTTCGGCGACGATGCTTCGGTCAGTGACGGATTGAACACCGATACAAACGTGCGGCCGTACGGGCGACACGTGTCGAGATTCGGGTGCTCGTCGAAGAAGATACGCCGATCATGCTCCAGGATGAACAGCCCCATCTGCGCGGCGTGCGGGAGCGCAAGCCGGGGCATTCGGGGCATCGCCTCAAGATCGTAGGGCGGATCGGCCACAATGAGATCAAAAGGCGGACCGCTGTAGCGCTCCAGATAGGAGACGGCGTCGGTTTTTATGAAAACGCACTGGTCGAGCACACCCAGTTCCTCCGCATTCCGGTGCGCAAATTTCAGCACACGCCCCGAACTCTCCACGAACGTCACCGATTCGGCACCCCTGCTGAGCGCTTCCAGCCCGATCGCTCCCGTTCCCGCAAATAGATCCAACACGTGCGCACCGCCGAGCTCCATCCGACTCTCGACGAGATGGAACAGCGACTCCCGCGTCTGGCTCATGGTCGGACGCGTCAGATGGCCTTTCGGCGAAAACAGTTTGCGCCTCGCAAATCTGCCGGCGATGATGCGCATGACGACGCGGTTAGATGGAAGATCACTGAGATGAGTCGCTCCTCGGTGAAGCGTGTTCGCGCGCCGCGGTGCTCGGATTGATCGTCTACAACGTCACGCCGACGCAGCCTACATACGACTCAGCATCGAAATCAGGTGATAGCGTGCCGGAGTCGAGGTCGAGAAAGGTAAATGGATCCAAACGTCCGACCTCGATGTCCGCCACGGATTCAAGCCCTGAAAAGTGGGCAGGGTCGGCATCGTTCCCGTAAACGAACAAATGACCGACATCTTCGATGGACAGTCCGAACCGCTGAAGCAGCGAGAGTGCGAAGTACGGGAGGTCGTCGGTGGGCACGGGCACCGTGTAGTTGCTGAAGTACCATTGCCCGTCGAGCGAGAGCGTGTACTCGATGTGATCCGGATATGTGCCCACGGCGATCGCGTAGGACGTGCCGCCGTCAGAAGTGGGCCGCGGCATCCGGGCCATTGATCTCGCCGCGCCCTGCATGCTTACCATCATTCTCCGTCGCGGATGCGGGAGTTTTTCGATGATCGTCCGGATCCGCCCATGAATCCGATCGTCGACCGCCAGGACGTGTACCCAGTCGACACGGCCGCCATCCTCCAGCTCTTGAGAACGCACGGCATCGGCGGTGATGTGCAGCGGCTGCTCGGTGCCGGCGAGCAAGGAGGCCTCCTGCTGAAG
Organism: uncultured Rhodothermales bacterium; assembly: GCA_964591285.1. Taxonomy (GTDB): domain Bacteria; phylum Bacteroidota; class Rhodothermia; order Rhodothermales; family VXPQ01; genus CAZQAS01. The sequence continues at coordinate 31,011 of CAZQAS010000012.1, read as the reverse complement.
CCGGATCTTTCGCTCCGAAGAATCGGATTCGGTCGGCAGCGGCGTGAAGAAAGAATAGCAGGCAGGCGGGTGGATCGTGACGTTCAGACTTCCGGCGATCGAGCCGGCAAAAATGTCCGCCAAGGCATCCGAGACCGTCTCTACGTGCTCCGGATCCTCATTCGCGAGCACCTCGTCGACCACGTCGAAATCGAAGTCGCAAGTGCCGAGGCGAAGGAGCCGGTATCGTGATCCGTACTGCTCGACCTCCGCATAGCGAAGAATGCGTCCGTAGACGTCGATTCCTGCCCGGACGTGTGCTTCCATGAATGGCGCTCCAAAGCACGATGAAGGACGAGGGGGCGTCCGCGGACGCTATTCCCAGCTGGCGGCATTCAGCTGCGTCGGATCCGGATCGAGCGTACCTATCTCGTCGTCCGAGTCGGGATCCCGTAGCCGGTACATCATCACACGAGCCGTGTCGTTGACTGCGTAGTCGAACTGGTTGCCGGTTCGCGGAGAATACAAGAGGGAATCCGGGTTGAAGTCCGGCCCGAAGAGGCTGTCGGCATGCGCCTGAATCGTGGAGTCGGTCTGCACCCAGGTCTGCAGCGAGTCGAGTGTGCCGGGGAAACGCCCCTGGCGTTCTTCGTATCGAATCAGCGCGGTCCGGACGTCTTCCATCCGTTCGCGCGTGCGCTCCGTGAGTTCCTCCTGGCGTTCGATAACCGCCCACGGTTCCGTGATCGATACGTATAGCCAATAGGCTAGACCTACGATCACGATCCCAAGGACAATCTGAATTGCTATTCTCATTCCTTGGCTACTCGAAGCCATATTTGATGGGTGTCCCGGTACTATTTATAGCAAATTCCGTATAGATCTCAGAGGAGATCCGGAGTGTGCTGCTCCTTTTTATAATGCCGGTCGAAAATACAGGAAGGCCCTCCGAAAAGCAACCAAACGGCAATGCTTGACGGCTCCCGTCCACCGCCCGAGGCCCGGTTGACGTGTGCGAATCGCGGGCTTCTTTGCGATATTGTTCGCATGGCAGCGGACCATATCCGCCGACCCGACCGTCACGCCCTCTGACCTGCCGATCATACAGATTGCGCTCAACGACTGCAATGACGACACGTCTTTTGATAAACATCGATCACGTCGCCACCCTCCGCAACGCGCGTCGCGAACGATTCCCCGATCCCGTTCATGCCGCCACCGTTTGCGAAATGGCCGGGGCCGATGGCATCGTTTTCCATCTCCGCGAAGATCGACGGCACATCACCGAACGGGACGTGCGACTGCTCAGGGAGGTCGTTCAGTCTAAACTCGACTTCGAGCTCTCGACCGACGACAACGTGGTGGATATTTGCTGCGACGTGAGCCCCGATCTTGCCACGCTCGTCCCCGAACGTCGCGAGGAGGTCACGACGGAAGGCGGGCTCGACGTCGTTGCCGGCCGGTCGAAGCTGAAGGAGGTCGTCGCCCGCCTCTTCGATGCCGATATCCCGCAGGTCGCGCTGTTCGTTGATCCCGAACCCGATCAGATCCGTGCGGCCGCCGAGGTCGGCGCCAATTGTGTGGAACTCCATACCGGCGAGTATGCCAACGCGGAAACGCCTGCGGACGCCCTTCGGCTCGCTCGCATGGTCGCGGACGCCGCGAAACTCGGCGCCGATCACGGCCTGACGATCCACGCCGGTCACGGCCTCGACTACAAGAATTTTCCGCTCATCAAAGAAACCGTCCCTCATCTGTCCGAAGTGTCTATCGGATTCGCCGTCGTAGCGCGCGCCGTGCTCGTCGGCCTCGAGCGTGCGGTGAGGGAGATGTTAGCCGTCGTTAAGGGGACGCACTATGGATGATACGTCACCACTCATTCCCGACACGATCCCGGAAGGTCATCGAAGCGGGTACGTTGCGCTCATCGGCAAACCGAACGTCGGCAAAAGCACGCTGATGAACGCGCTCGTCGGGCGGAAGCTCTCCATCGTAACCCGAAAGCCGCAGACGACCCGGCACCGCGTCCTCGGAATTCTCTCGGAGGACAGCCATCAGATCATCTTTCTGGACACGCCCGGCATCATCAAGCCCCGGTACCGGCTGCATGAATCGATGATGCACAACGTCGAGGATGCAATCGCCGACGCCGACGTGCTCGTTTTCATGGCCGACGCCACGCAGAGCAGGCCGGATGAGTTCAGCCTCGATTTCATCGGCGATCACAAGGCGATCCTCGCGATCAACAAAATGGATCTGATTCGGAAGGAGGATGCACTGCCGCTGGTCGATTCGTACGTCCAGCTGCGCACCTTTGACGACGTCGTGCCGATTTCAGCCACCAAACGTACCAATCTCGACGTGCTGCTCCGCGCGATCGTCGATCGCATTCCCCTCGGTCCGCCCTTCTATCCGAAAGATATGATCAGCGAGCATCCGGAGAGGTTTTTCGTCGCGGAGATCGTCCGGGAGAAGGTCTTCGAGCAGTATCGAGAGGAGATCCCGTATTCGGTACAAGTTAACATCGTGCAGTTTGAAGAGCGGGAGGATGAAAAGGACTACGTGGCTGCAGAAATCGTCGTCGAGCGCGACGCGCAGAAGGGTATTCTCATCGGCAAAGGCGGTCGCGCACTGAAGCGACTCGGGACAAGTGCGCGGAGAGATATCGAAGAATTCCTGGCGCGCGGTATTTATCTGGATCTGCACGTAAAGGTGCGTGAGGGATGGCGAAATCGGTCCACGTATCTTCGCTCCTACGGCTACCGAAGCTAACCGGGCACGAGGAGGCCCTGGGGCCCGGCTACACGAGCTGGAGGTGGAGGCCGTGCTCGGTTGCATCCAGATATCTCGCCGGTACGAGCTTTCGCGGCACGCGGTGTGCTGAGAAGGTTCGGCGGGTCGGGTAGTCTCTGCGGAGTTCGATGAACCGGTCGGCCCTTTCGCTTTCGCCGTAGGCCGGTATCGTCCGCATACGCTCGTCGTCGGCTGCGATGTCGTACATCTGCGCGACGAGCCCATGCATCCAATCCGTTTTCGGCAGGATCGGATCGGGCGCTCTGAGCGGTACCCGCACCGGCTGCGGGCCCACATCCCCGAAATCCGGAGGATCCTCGCCGAGATAGGCCGCAAGCGCGCGAGCGATCATGAACGTGCCCGCCACTTTCCCGTCATAGGAGTAACCGGCAATGTGGGGTGTCGCCAGAGCCGCACGCGAAACGAGCTCGGCGGACGGCGTGGGCTCGCCATTCCAGACGTCCAACACGGCGACGTCCGGCCCGCGACCCGACTCCTGCAGCACGTCAGTCAAAGCCTTATTGTCGACGACGGAACCTCGAGAGGTGTTGATGAGCCACGCTCCAGCCTGCATAGCGTGGAGACGGTCCCGATGGAAGAGGCGTTCGGTCCGATCCGGTCCCTGGCGGATAAGCGGCACGTGTATCGAGATGATGTCGCAGTGATCCAGGAGTTCGTCAAGCGGACGAAAATTATGGGGGCGGCCTTCCTCCTCGGCGCGGCGGGCGAGTGGGGGATCGTTCATCATCACCGAGAGGCCGAGGTGCGGCAGGCGCTCGGCCAGTTGTCCACCGATGCTTCCACATCCGACGATTCCAACTTTCTTGCCGGCGAGATTGTAGTTCCGTCGAACGGCAAGACGAAGGAGCGCTGCAATGACGTACTCGACTACGGAGCTTGCATTCGAACCCGGCGCATGGGCGAACGTAGTCCCGCGTTGATGCAGATATTCGGTCTCAATATGATCCACACCGATGGTAGCTGAGCCGACAAATCGGACGTTGCTTCCCTCTAGAAGCGCCTCGTCTATCCGGGTGACGCTGCGAACGATGAGGGCGTCCGCATGTCGGACGTCTTCTCGAGTAATAGCGCTTCCGGGCCGGGTCACCACCTGGCCAAACCTGGAGAACACCTCACCGGCAAGCGGTACGTTTTCGTCGATGACCAGTCGCAGCGATGGCATAGCATTTGTCAGGTGGACTTCCTGTACCGCGCGGTCCGCAACCTGGAGAATCGTGAAGATCAGGGCAAACAGAGTACGAAACCTGAACACGCCGCACGTCGGCCCCTAAGAGGGTACAAACCGCGGTTTTCGGCGCCTGCATGGCCGGTCGACCACCGATTTGAACGCGGATGAAATAGGTAATGCATAGTGCTATTTATGTGATTTTACAGGAGTTATCGAAATAGTAGCACTGTGAAACCTCATGATGGCATCGTCGTTGACGCCCCGAACACAGGCTAACACCACGAGGCATTCGCATCACCACCCAGCCTGGATTTATGAGCAATACTGAGTACTTGAAGAAGCATGCGCCGGGGTACACCCTCCTGGCGGTGCTGATTCTGTTTGTGGGCTCTTTTGCTGTACAGAGCCACCTACTCGGCGGTACGCTGGCGAGCGCGTTCGCGCCCGTCAACACCGACGCCAGGGCCGTAGGCGCAGCCGACGAGGTCGCGAAGATCACGGCTGCCGAAGTTCGCAAAGCCCAATCCGAATATTTCGAGCTGGTCGAGACTATCCGCGAGAATCCTCAGAAGATTGCGCCGCTTCCGCCCAGCAAGATCGATCTAGAAACGCTCTGGTTGGCGCGTTGCATCTATTCCGAGACAAAGCGTCCGGAGGAGATGGAGCTGGTAGCCTGGGTCGTCCGCAACCGCGTCGAGACCCGCTATCGCGGCCGCGACTCGTATCGAGACGTCGTGCTCGATCCATTCCAGTTCAGTGCCTTTAATCCCGGAAGCCCGAAGCGCTGGTTCTATGCGAACCTGGATACGAAGTCAGATCTTCGAAACTGGCAGCGGGCGCTGACCATCGCCCACCGCGTACGGCTCGCCGAGCCTGAATATCGCCCCTTCTCAGTACGGACACGCCACTTCTTCAGTGAGCGCTCGATGGCCGATCAGAGACACCCCGACTGGGCCCTTGGTCGCAGTCCGGTCGCGCCGAGCCGACCGTTCACCGTTGACGAGCGGCGCTTCCGATTCTACGAGGACATCTCGTAAGCGAGACTCGCCGCGACGAGCGGCACTAGAATACGTAAGGACAAACAGAGGCACGGTCCAGCAGGAGCGTGCCTTTTTTGTTACGCCCCCGTCCAAACCCGTCCGGCGAAGCATTCGTTTATCTGATCGTCTGTTCACTGGATCAAGCAACACGTCGACATGGAATCGACCCGAAAGTCCCCACCGGAGAACTGGGAGGCCGTCCTTAAGGACTCCGATCAAGATGCCTTTCGCGAGCTCGTCGAGCCCTACACGGAGGTCATGCTCCGCGCTGCACGCCGGGATCTAGAGTTTTACCTCCAGCAAGAGATTCTCCAGGAAAGCGATTTCACGCCCGAAGAGATCGTAGGAGAGACGCTGCTGTATGCATGGGAGCACCGCGACGTTCGTCCCGAGAAGATGGGCCTCCGTTCATGGCTGCTCGGCACGCAGCACCGAGTCACGCGCGGATTAGTAAATCGTCTTCGCTCCTATCGCCACGACAAGGAGATCTCGCTCGACGAACCGGTTCCGACGGATCCGGATGCGCAGGACACGCAGGAATGGTTCTGGGACTGGTATCAGCCCGAACATGAATTGACGTGGGAAGACGTTATCCCCGCACAGCAGCCGGAGGACATGGAGGTCCCCCTCACGGGTGATCGCGAGGAGCTCCTCGAGGACACCGATGCTCGCCATGTGCTCGTGCTGCACGACGAGTTTGAAATGTCACTCCCGGAGGTTGCCTTCACCATCAACCGCAGTCCTGAGGCGGTGGCGGAGCTCCTCGAAATCGCAAGGGCCGGGATGGCACGGCGGGGTGCCGACGACGAAGACGTAGAACATCCGCCGCGGGACTGATCGCTAAAGTCCGACGCCGAGGCTTAGCATGATAGCATTGAGGTGCTGGCTATCGTCGGCTTCGAACGTAACTCCTCCCAGCTCGTATTCCTCTTCAGTGAAGCGCGAGATGCCGAATGCGTATTTTATCTCCGGGAAGAGCCGGAGACTGGCCAGTCCAAGCTCAGCGCCGACACCTATGTTTGCCGCAACACTGAACGACCGTAGGCGGTCTCCGTCGTCGTCGTTTCCAGTCGGAAAACGAAGCACGGGGCCGGCCAGAACGTACGGCGTGACGATCGGCATGGTGAACCGGTAACGAAGATCAATGGGAATTTCGAGCAGAGATACCGCTTGCTCCTCATCAGGGATCACGAGATCATCATCATCGAAGACGGCGCCTGCATCCATGTACCGGAGTCCCGGGCGCAGTGCGATAGGACCGGCCGGAAGATCAACCCATAGGTGGAGGTGCCATCCCGTGGCGTTGTCGAAGGTTGCCTCGCGATCGCCGGTGTCAATGTCGCTCAATTGATTGAAGTTCGCCCCGGCGGCGAGGCCGAGGCCCTGGGCATCCGCCGTCTGCGTAGACGCAGTCAGCAGAAATAAGGCGACGAGCAATGGAAGCGTTTTGAACCGAAGTAGCATGGTCAATTGCGGTTGACGAGTAGAATCCATCTGTTGTGCGGCGATCGTCGGGTGGCTTCCGACGCGTCGGGGGTTGCAACCTGATCCTATACGGCGAGTTTCTGGCTCACGTCCTCCGTACAAACCTGTAACATCGCGCCCACGTGATCACCTAACATCGCTACATCGAGCGAACGTGGTCAATCGTATTCGTGATCGCACGTATCTAAGAATCGGCCGTGCGCATTTGCGAGCACCAAGTGGAAACCTGCTTCCCTCCCGATTCGATGTCTTCGTATGCCGGTCATAAGGCACATCATTCGTAATAGTCTCTCATGAAGATTGGAATTACCTGCTACCCCGTTTATGGTGGAAGCGGCGTTGTCGCGACCGAACTCGGAAAGGCGCTCGCACAGCGTGGACACCAGATCCATTTCATCGCCTACTCGATGCCGTTTCGACTCGGTCACGTCACGGAGAACATTTTCTATCATGAGGTAAACGTCAACGTCTATCCGCTATTTGAATACCCACCGTACTCGCTCGCGCTGACGAGTAAGATGGTCGACGTCGCGCGCTTCGAAGATCTCGATCTACTGCACGTCCATTACGCGGTGCCTCACGCAACCAGCGCCGTGCTTGCTCGGCAGATTCTCGATCAGCACGAGCTGTCGATTCCCGTCGTCACCACCCTGCACGGAACGGACATTACCATCGTCGGTCAGGACCCCTCCTTCGCGCCGGTCGTCAACTATTCGATCAATCAGTCCGACGGCGTTACGGCAGTCTCCGCTTACCTTCGCCGCGAGACGGAGAATCATTTCAACATCAAGCGCCCGATTGAAGTCATTCCCAACTTCATCGACACCGAGCGTTTCACGCGAATGAACAAGGAGCACTTCAAGCAGGCGCTCTGTCCGGAAGGTGAGAAGGTGATGGTGCACGTCTCTAATTTCCGACCGGTGAAGCGAGCCGGAGACGTCGTGCATGTCTTTCATCGCCTTCGGCAAGAAGGTCTGCCCGTGAAGCTGCTGTTCGTCGGCGACGGGCCCGACCGCGACACCACGCAGCGGTTGGCCCGTGATCTCGGCGTCTATTCCGACATCCGATTTCTTGGAAAGCAAGAGCCGGTAGAGGAGATCCTCTCGATTGCAGACGTGTTCGTTATCCCAAGCGGCTCCGAGACGTTCGGCCTAGCCGCGCTGGAGGCGATGGCGTGCAGCGTTCCGGTCGTATCGAGCGACATTGGCGGCCTGCCCGAACTCAACGTCGAGGGAGAAACGGGATTCCTGTGCCCCTTAGGAGACATCGACGTCTTCACGGAACGGATCCGGCGCATACTTCTCGATGAGGAGCTCCAGTCCCGCATGGGAGCGGCAGCCAGGAAGCGCGCCGAGGACGTGTTCGATCAGGATCGCATCGTGCCGATGTACGAGGCCTACTACGAACGCATTATGGATGAAGTACGGACGGCGACGGACGTGCCCGCGTAGGTTGGAGAAGATCGTAACGCTGATGTGAAGCCGAAAACTTCTTAAAAATGGCGGCGATATAAGCGATAGTAGAACTTGGGCACGTGAAGTATAATCGTCCAGTCAGCAGCGATCGATCAAGAAGATGCAGGAAGCAAGCAGGGAGGCAAGCTCACCTGAGGCGGAGTTGAATCCGCCGGTCACCACGCTCACCAACTTTAGCTCGAGACCGACTCGAACGCTCACCAAGATTCTCCTCGTCAATTTCAGGAACGGGGAAGCAGTGAGTAAGCACCCGGAGCTTCAGCAATACGTCAGCGATGGCTGGTCCATTCGCAGCGCCGTTCCCCGACTCGTCGAGTCTGAGGGAACGAAGCTCCTCGTCGTGATGGCCAAACCCGAGTCAGGTGCGCGCCTCACGCGCGTCAAGTGAATCTAAATCTCGAATGACGGCGAACCGCGCGTAAGGAACGGATTGTTCTGTCGTTCCTCACGCACCGTCGTTTCCGGTCCGTGGCCGGGGTATACCCGCACGTCATCGCCTAACGGCACGATCTTCTGGAAGATCGATTCCATCAGCTCCGGCAGCGACCCGCGCCAGAGGTCCGTGCGACCGATCGAACCGTGAAACAGTACGTCGCCGGAGATGACGGCCTTCGAGCTCGCGTCGAAGAAGCAGATAGATCCCGGCGAGTGCCCCGGCGCATGAATGACCTCAAGGGTCGTCGCTCCGAAGGATACCGTGTCGCCCTCCTTGAGAAAGCCGGCAGGTGACGGTGGCTGCTCGACCTTCACCCCGAACATCTGCCCCTGCCGCTCGGCATTTTCGAGCAGCTGCTCCTCATCTCGGTGCAGCTTGAATCCCATCTCATAGGTCTCGGACAATCGACGGCAACCGAGAATATGATCGATGTGGGCATGTGTGAGGAGCAGGTGTCGGACGGTCAGATTCTCCTCGGCAACGAAGCGCTCCACAGACCGAATCTCCTCATCCGTTGAGCACGAGGCATCAATGATCGCGGCCTCACCGGCATCATAGCAGATGTAGGAATTCGTCTGAAAAGGGTTGAACGTGAATTGCTGGATCTGCATGTCCTCCTCTCATCTGGCCTAGTTTGCTGCAAGCCTGCGCCGTTAGAACAACGCACCAGCGAGGTCGTTAACCGCGCGAGCGCACAAACTCCATTTCTTCTGCCGAGCAGCAACCGAGCTCGGCCGTGCATCCCGGCATCCGATGACGAGGCGACTCCACGGCATGATCCTGCGAATGCTCCCCGGCCCGATTCTGGGCTGGCTGGGCACGCTCATGTTCCTGCTGCTGATGCAGTTTCTCATCAAGTACCTGCCGGATATCGCCGGCAAGGGGCTGCCCTTCGGTGTGGTCGTAGAGCTCATCGCCTACAACCTGGCCTACATGGTGGTATTGGCCGTCCCCATGTCCATACTGATCGGCACCATGATGGTTTTCGGGAAGATCGCGGAATCGCGTGCCTACGTCGTCATCAAATCGGCTGGCATTTCGCCGATCCAACTGATCTGGCCTACGCTTATCGTCGGCCTGCTTCTCACAGGCGGGATGACCTACTTTAACAACATTATACTTCCCGAAGCCAATTTCAGAGCTCGAAACCTGTGGTCTGACATTCGGCAGAAGCGTCCCGGTTTTGAGCTTCGCGAAGGCATTTTCTACGACGGGCTCAGCAAATACAGCATCCTCGTCCAGGAGATCTCCGATGATACGGAGACGCTCAGCGACGTCCTGATTTACGACTACACGAGCAGCGACCGCTCCCAGGCGGTGATCAAAGCACGTGAAGGCCGATTACGCTCGAGCAGTGATCAACCTGAAATGATCCTTACCCTTTTCGACGGTGAGGTGCACCGGCTACTCAAGAATCGCTCGCCGGAGGTGAAGGAGCGATACGAAAGGATGTCCTTCGGTCGGCATCAGATGCGATTCGACCTTTCGGAGTTTGCCTTCGAACGAAGCTCGGAGGAGAACGGCTACCGCTCCGATCGCACGATGCGGACGGGAGATATGGTCTACCTCGTCGATTCTCTTGAGATGAGCGTCGCGGAGTCGCGCCGGAAACTCGTCCGCCACGGTCTCAAGATGCTGCAGGGGCCGCGCTTCACGGGCGATCTTTCGAGTCCGCTGCCCGTTGCGAGGATCGACAGCCTTTTCGAATCCCCTCCATCCTCTCGCATCGCACTTGCCGGATTGGATCCCGAGTCACATGGGCAGGCGTTCGGGACGGCGATCAGCCACGCGCGCACGATGCGTGCTACGGTCGACGACACCTACCGGTCCATGCAGTGGGAGCAGCAACGGGCCGATCGATTCCGCGTCGAGATCCACAAGAAGTTTTCCATCGCGCTGGCATGCCTCATATTCGTGCTCATCGGTGCGCCGCTCGGGCTCAGCATCCGTCGTGGAGGGTTGGGGAAGGTCGGCCTGCTCGCGTCGGGCATTTTCCTTTTCTACTGGGTGACCCTGGTGCAGGGTGAGAAGCTGGCGGATCGGGGATTTCTGGATCCGTGGGTCGGCATGTGGGCCGCGAATCTCGTGATGTTGATTCTCGGAACGTGGCTGATGATCTATCAAACGATGGACCTGCGTGCCACGACGGCGCTAAAGGATCGCCTGCTGCACCGAATTGGTCTGCGGGGCTGATCCGGCCATGTTGTATCTCGTACCCACGCCGATCGGTAACCTCGAGGATATCACGCTGCGGGCGCTTCGCGTGCTCCGCGAGGTCGATCTCATTGCGTGTGAAGACACGCGGACCTCGGGCATTCTGCTCTCGCATTATGATATCGAGACGCGGAAAACCAGCTACCACGAGCACAACGAAACTTCCAAGGCCCCGCAGCTGGTCAAGCAGATGCTGGCGGGGCAGCAGGTGGCCCTCGTGACGGATGCAGGCACGCCGGGCATTTCCGATCCGGGCTTCTATCTCGTTCGGGCGTGCATGCAGGAAGGCATCCGGGTAGAAGCGCTGCCGGGCCCGACTGCATTCGTCCCGGCGCTTGCCGCATCGGCCCTTCCGAGCGAGCGATTCGTCTTCGAGGGATTCCTCCCGGTCAAAAAAGGGCGCAAGACACGTCTCGAAGAGCTGCAATCGGAGTCGCGGACGATGATCTTCTACGAGTCACCGTATCGGGTGCTGAAGACACTGGAACAGCTGGGCCGCGTCCTCGGAAACGACCGGCCGGCCGCGGTCATCCGCGAGCTGAGCAAGAAGTTCGAGGAGGTGCGGCGCGGGCCTATTCAGGAGGTCCACAGTTACTTCGCGGAGGGCGGGACGATTCGCGGCGAATTTGTGCTCGTCGTGGCGGGAGCGGGCGTTACCATGGAGATCTGGGACCGTTGAAACGCCTCCGTAGCCTGGGCGTTATCCTTGACCATTTGGACTATTTCATTTCACGTTTTTGATGAGCTGGAATCTAGTTGATCGTATAGTGGCCGGCGCCGTGTTCGTGTTCGCGCTGGTGTTGTATGTGCTAACCGTCGCGCCGACCGCCTCATTCTGGGACGCCGGGGAGTTCATCGCGATCGCGCACCTGCTCGAGGTCTCCCATCCGCCGGGGGCGCCGTTTTACATGCTCGTCGGCCGGCTTTTCTCGATGTTCGTGCCGCCCGAGTATGTTGCGCTGTCGATCAATATGATCTCCGTACTCGCCAGTGCATTCACGATTCTGCTCACCCACCTGATCATCGTGCGACTGGTTCGCGAGTGGCAGGGTCCGCTGGAGACGTGGAGCGCGCCCGATCGCATCGCCGCGCTGAGTGGCGGCGTCGTCGGTGCGATCACCTTTGCCGCATCGGATTCATTCTGGTTCAACGCCGTCGAGGCGGAAGTTTATGCGTTCTCGATGTGCTTCACGGCTGTCGTCGTGTGGCTCATCATGCGCTGGAGCGACAAGGCGCGCCAGGAAGAATCGATGATCGCGGGTGGGCAGCATCCCTTCGGCCTTCGGGCCAATCGCTATCTCGTGCTGATCGCCTACCTCTTCGGTCTCGCGATCGGCGTCCACCTGCTGAATCTACTTGCCGTTTTCTTTATCGCGCTCATCTTCTTCTTCACGGAGATGGATAGGCCGGAATGGGACTGGATGGAGCGGTGGAGGGGTATCGTACTTACCGGACTCGCTTCGGCCGCGGTGTTCCTGGTGATCTATCCGGGGATCGTTCAGTACTTGCCCACGCTTGCGGGCTCGAGCGGCGCCCCTGTGCTGACTCTGCTCGTGATCGTCGGAGCCGTGACCTTCGGCGTCTACTATACTCATACGCACCGGATGCCGACGGCAAACCTGATTATGGTCTCGCTCGCGGTCGTGCTCATCGGGTACTCTACGTACGCCCTGATCTTCATCCGCAGTGCGGCCGATCCGCCCATCGATGAGAACGATCCGGAGACGACGGAGGCGATCGTCTCCTACCTGAAGCGTGAGCAGTACGGTCAGACGCCGCTGCTCTCGGGTCCCACATTCGAAGCGCGTACGGGGCAAATCGACTACGACGACGAGGTGCTCTTCCCGCGCCGGTACTCACCCGATCCCAATCACATCCGAGTCTACAGCCAGTATGACTCCGACTGGGAGTTCTTCTGGAAGTACCAGGTCGGACATATGTATGTGCGCTACTTCATGTGGCAGTTCGTCGGTCGTGCGAGCGACGAACAGGGTGCTCCGCCGGCGACCGGCTTTCAGTTCGTCGACGAGCGGGCAGGCTCAAACCAGTACTTCCAACAGACGCCGAGCGAGCGAGAATCGCGCAACGAATACTTCGCGCTTCCCCTCTTGCTGGGACTGATCGGCGCCGGGTACCATTTCAACCGCGACTGGCGGCGCGCCTTCAGCGTCCTCATCCTCTTCCTCGTCACGGGACTCGGCATCATCCTTTATCTCAATCAAACGCCGATGCAGCCGAGAGAGCGGGACTACTCCTACGTCGCGAGCTTCTTTGCATTTAGTCTATGGGTGGGGATCGGCGCTACAGGCCTTCTTCAACTTACTTCAGAGGCTATCGCCGATCGTTTGCGGTCGCGCGGACATCGGGCGCTGCTCGGCGGACTGGCCGGTGTCATCTTCCTGGCCGTTCCCTTTTGGATGGTTCAGGAGAACTACTTCGACCACGACCGATCGGGCAACTACGTGGCTCCGGACTATGCCTACAACATGTTGAATAGTCTGGATGAGGACGCCATCGTCTTCACGAATGGCGACAACGACACGTTTCCGCTCTGGTATATGCAGGAAGTCGAGCGCGAGCGGCGGGATGTGCGCGTCGTTAACCTCTCGCTCTTGAATACATCGTGGTACGTCAAGCAGTTGAAGAACCAGTGGTCGCGCGAATCCGCCCCGCTGCCGATCTCGATGTCCGACGACCAGATCGAAAACCTCTCGGTGCGCCGCTGGGAGCCGCGGGAGGTTGAATTGCCGGTCGATCCGGAGAATTTCGCGCAGAAGGGCGAGATGTATCTCCCGCAGGCGGACACGAATCTGTTGATGAGTCCGATGCGGTGGCGTCTGGAAGGCCGGCCGTACAGCGAGGAGGTGAACATCCTGTATGCGGCGGATCAGGCGGCGCTCGACATCATCGCAACGAACGCACAGCAGGGCTGGGAGCGGCCTGTCTACTTTGCCGTAACGGTGAGCCCCGACGGGCAGCTCAATCTGCAGAATTTCTTCCAGATCGAAGGACAGGCCTTCCAGGTGGTGCCCATCCGACACGATGAACAGCTCGGGCGCGTCGTGCCGGAAATTACGCCGGAGCGGCTCATGAATTTCAGATTTCGGAATCTGGCCAACCCGAACGTCTACTACGACGAAAACATCCGGCGTATGGTTGACAACTATCGCAACGTGTTCGGACACACCGCTCAGAGCCTGGCCGAGGAAGGACTTGATGAGCAGGCGCTCGATCTGCTCGACACGTTGATGGTGAACGTGCCGTTTGACACCATTCCCGGCGACGAACGTTCGTACCTGATTCTCGCTCGGGCCTTCCAGGATGCTGGTGCGGTGGAGAAGGGCGTGGGTCTTCTTCGCGAGGCCGAACCGATCGTGCTTCACAGGCTCCAAAACGCTCGAACCTCGCGGGACCTCGATCTCGCGGCGCGATACGTGCAGATTCTACGCGCCACGTATCTAGATGCGCGCGCCTTCGAAGCTGCATCCGAGTTCAGCGGGCGCATCGCCGACGTGCTGAACGATTCATCGTATCGTCAGAGTCCTGAGGAATTCAGGCGGCTCTACGAACAGTCTACGCGGCCGGATGGCTCGCCTATCGGATCGTAGATTGCCACCGACGTCAAGAGTCGGAGTGCCGCCGTTATGTATATAGGAGCTTTTTCTACGCGGATAATGCCCGCTATTGACCGGTATATTTAGCGCTAATCCCATAGGAAAGTTGACAGGGGCAGTACTTGCCTCTATATTCATCATACTCTGGGCTTATCGACTGCACACCGCAAACACTCGTGTGACAGTCTCATTCGGGCGCAGTGTTTGGGACTGCCTCCCAATCGACCCAACGTCCCCATGACCACCGTACTCGTGGATCGGCAAATCCCAAGTACCTTTCCATAAAGCCAGGCATATTTTCCGGAGGCATCGCATGAGTACTCGTAGGAGCGTTGTAAAGTGGTTTGACGCCAAGAAGGGCTACGGCTTTATTGTCCACCCGGAAGGAGGCGGCGACATTTTCGTTCACTACTCGTCGATCGATACGGACAAGCGGTTCAAGACGCTGCGCACGGGCCAGGTCGTCGACTTTGAGCTGGAAGACGGTCCGAAGGGCCTGCACGCCAGCGAAGTCGTACCGGCGGAGGAGGTCGATCAGCCGAACCCCGACATGATGCCGCGCGACGCGGTCGCCCCGCCCGACGTGCACGATGAACCTGAGCAGGCCTATGGTTCCGATTCACCGTCGGCCGGATCGGTTCAAGCCACGGCGTAGCACGCCGCTCCGTCGCATTGTTTTTGCCGGGGACAGCGCCTATTTTGTCCGGCAGATATGGACCTTCACGTCGTCGTGACGTGGTGGCGTACCGCCAGACCTATGGCGGTTTTTGTTTGTCTGCGCAGGCGCTTTCATTTCTTACATGCCGTTCTCCTTCTCTGATGAGGATTTCGATCGCATAGGTACCGTACTTGGCGTTACGCCCAAGCAGGACCAGGCGGTCGTACGTTATGAACTGGAAGACGCCACGAGCGGGCGGCGTCTTGCCCTTGAGATAAATCGCGACGTACGGCTCCCCGAAGGCGTCCGCGAGGACCAGCCCGGCAATCTCGTCTCCATCTACGCGGCAAGCTCATTTTTGCAGCTTCAGGGCTGCACAGGATTCATTGCAAGCAAGGAGCTCGGCGAAGTCATTTTCTTCGCGCGGCGAGCGGGGGCGACGAATGGACTGGTCGTCGAGCGCCAGGCCGGCTGTTCGCTTTACGCCAACGTCGACGCACGGCTACTCTCGGCCGATTTCACACAGCTCCCGCCGGAGCTCGTCATGAGCAGCGTCGCCTTGTCGATGACCGAGACACTCTTCGACGATCTCGGATGAATGAATGATGAGCGCATCAGTCTACAGATCCAACACCCGGAGCTGACGCTCGCGCCGCACCTCTGCCGCCGAGTCCTCTCGCATGTCGCCGATGGCGAGGGCGTTCGGATCGAATCTTTGACGGTCGTCCTCTCCGATCATCAGACCGTTCACGATCTGAACCGTCGCTATCTAGGCCACGACTACGTCACCGACGTTCTCGCATTCGACTACAGCGAATCGGCCTCAGATGCCGAGGACGCCGGCGGAGGTGCCGTGGATGGGGAGATTTATGTGGATTTAGACACGGCCCACGAGCGGCATGAGGAGTTCGGTGTTGGCTTCCAGCACGAGGCGCTGCGATACCTGATCCACGGCCTGCTGCATTTGGTCGGATACGTCGATGAAACGTCCCGCGACAAACAGGAAATGCGGACTCTAGAAGATCGATACTTGGAGGAGATGCAGGTGCCGACTTCCCAATGATACAGGCGACCTTCCGTCGTGATTCAAGCACTTCCTCAGAACCGCGCGGAGCCGCGGCGGTTGATACAGTAATCGCGGATCCGTAGAAAGTTCATTGCGGCATCCGAGAGGTTCTATCGCGTAGTGTGTACTATCCTCTGGAGGACCTATGCAGACGCAGATCACGGCGCGGCATTTCGAGGCGGATGATCGTCTCAGGGATTACGCCGCCAAGAAGCTCGCCAAGCTCGAGAAGTACTACGACGGCATCACAGACGCTCGCGTCGTCCTGGCGGAGGACGGGAGTGCCGGCAGCGCAAAGTCAGCCGAAATCGTCGTGCACGTCTACCAGCAGACCTTGAGCGCCGCCGGCGAGGGTGCTACGCATGAACAGGCCGTCGACAAGTGTGTGGATGCGCTGCGCCGCCAAGTCAAGAAGTACAAGGCGAAGCTGCGCTCGAAAGACAAGGATTATCAGAAGTAGTTGA
>CAZQAS010000012.1:9088-14498 GCA_964591285.1 uncultured Rhodothermales bacterium | reverse complement strand
AGGCTGGCAGTTGCGGGATGCAGAAGGAACGTGGAACGTTCTAACGCTCCAACCTCACGCCAGCTTTCGGAGCGGCTCGACGACCTTCATGACGTGCTCCGGATTCGACATGATGTAGAAGTGAACGCAGGGTACGTTGGCGCTCAGCAGCTCCTCGCACTGCATGATTGCCCAGTCGATTCCTATCTGAGCCACATCGTCGTCATCCGCATTCTCGACCTCGGCGGCCAGAGATTCGGGTACGTTGACGTGGAAGTAGCTCGGCAGCGTCTTCAGGTGGCGCTTGCTCGTGAGGATCTTAAGTCCGGGTATGATGGGCACTGTGATACCTACGTCCCGACACGCCTCGACGAACTCAAAATACGGCTGATTGTCGAAAAACATCTGCGTGACGACGTAGTGGGCACCCGCGTCGACCTTCCGCTTCAGGTTCAGGATGTCCCAGGTGAGGTTCGGGGCTTCGAAATGTTTTTCCGGATATCCCGCTACGCCGATGCAAAAATTCGTCGGCTGTGCGTCGATCATATCCTCCAGGTACCGCCCCTCGTTCATGTCGACGATCTGCTTGACGAGCTCGACTGCATGATCATTGCATGACCGCTCCGGACGAACGGGCTTCTGATAACCGTTGTCGTCTCCGCGGAGGGCCATCACGTTCTGGATGCCGAGGTAATTCAGCTCGATCAGGGCGTCCTCCGTTTCTTCTCGCGTGAACCCGTTGCACAGGAGGTGCGGAACCGTTTCGACTCCGAATCGGCTTTTGATGGCGGCGCAGAGCCCGAGCGTTCCGGGTCGCTTCCGCTTCACGTGTCGCTTCAGCTTGCCGTCCGGCATCTCCTCATAGTAGACCTGCGCCGAGTGGCTCGTCACGTCGATGAACGGCGGATCGAACCGCATCAGTTGCTCGACAGTATCGAAGATGCGCTGAACAGAGCCGCCGCGCTTTGGCGGGATGATTTCATAGGAGATGAGCGGCTCCGCCGACTGTTCGATGAATTCGGTGACTTTCATCGATGGTGATTTTCGTTCGCGAATACCGTAAATATAGGTGAGCGGCGTGCCAGATTCGGCTCGTCCCGCTGGTATTTAGATGCGTACTCTGTGCTACAGCGGTGCGTCTTACCCGAAATCGCGCCTCGTGTTCAATGAACGGAATTATTTTCGCGACCGAAGAAGAAGCCGCGCCATTTCTGGCAGAGTACGGACGGGGCCGGTTTGAGGACCTCGTTGAAGGCGAGACGTCATTCGACGACGACCTCGTGGTCACGATCACCGGATTGGGCAAGATTAAGTCGACGCTCCGAACCGAACGCTTCCTGCAAGCCCATCAGCCGGAGCGACTCATCCACGCCGGCACCTGTACCGCGCTCAAAGACGATCTCAAGATTGGGGAGCTCGTCGCTGCGGATCAAGTCTTCGAGGGAGACCGCATCGAGCTGGAAGCCCCATCGTACCCACGCATGCCGTTGGAAGTCCCGTTCGACGGCATCCCGACCGGTATACTGGTGACGCAGGACCACGTGGCGCAGGATAATTCAGAAAAAAGCTATTGGCAGCGCATCGCTGACATGTCCGACATGAGCGGCTATGCCGTAGCGTATGTGTCTGCCACTTACGGCATACCGTGCCATATCGTAAAAGTCGTAACCGGCTACATCAGTGACGATAGCCGAGATTTCCGAAAGACGTTGACGAGCGCCTGTGAGACCATGGGCGCCTTCCTGCTCGATCGGATCGAGCGGATGGAAGAGCCGGGCTGACTCGCCGAACGCCTCGACAATCCCAATCAATAGCCATGGAGGTGCACGATGAGTGCATTTCTCAAGCTGTCCCAGTGGCTCGAGTCGCACCGTGACGCTGCCTTCGACTTACTTCGTATCTACCTCGGCGTAGGCCTCCTCGCTCGCGGCGCCCTCTTTCTGATCCGACCGGAATCCTACACGGCCCTGATCAGCGGTGCGGAGGCGTCCTTCCTGACGTCGACGACCCTAATGTATATAGTGGCCGCGATCCACATCGTAGGGGGCGCAATGCTCGCGCTCGGATTGTTCACGCGCCTTGCAGCCCTCGCCCAGCTTCCCATCCTGGCGGGTGCGCTGTTTCTGGTGCACATGCAGGTAGGACTCTTCACGGCGAGCCAGTCGTTCGAATTCGCCGCCCTCGTCCTGTTCCTGCTCGTCCTCGTCTTCCTGCACGGCTCCGGAGGATGGTCGCTCGATGCACTTCGTGAGCGCACCTATGTGCCGTTTCGGAAACATGTCGAGCGCTTCGACCGATCGGGGAATCTCGCCTTCGAACTGCTGCGGATATATTTAGGCATCGGGCTTTTCGTGCGAGGGATCATCTTCATCTCCAACTCGGGTGCGTTCATGGACCTGATCGGCGACTCGTCGGCAGCGTGGCTGACGTCCGTCGCGCTCATCCACTACGTGGCCCTGGCGCACCTGGTGGGTGGTGTGCTGATCGCGATCGGGTTATTTACGCGTGCGGCCGCGCTCATCCAGATACCGGTACTGGTGGGTGCCGTGTTCGTGGTGCACTTCCAGGGAGGGCTCCTGGCCTCGAGCCAGTCTCTCGAGTTCTCGGCCCTCGTACTGTTCCTGCTCGTGCTGCTGTTTCTGTGGGGGTCCGGTCCGCTTTCAGCCGAGCAGTACATCACCGAGTCGCCGACGGATGCCGAGGAGTACCGGCACGCAGGGCCACTAGGCGAGCGGACGTCAGAGCCGGCGTCCATCCTGCTCAGCGCCGACGAGAGCGAGGCACTGCCGACATGCTCGTGCGGCCATACGAGAGAGCATCCGCGTGTCACGGCACAGGCGCGCTATAGCGTCTGGGGAGCGATGTACTTCCTGACGGGAATTACGGGACCCCCAAAGGAGATCGTCTACCGCTGCGGTGATTGCGGAGAGATCATCGAAACGACGCGCGAGAAGGAGGTGCTGGAGGAATATCGCTATCCCTAGAGGAAAGGAGATGGGAAATAGTGCCGCCTAGACTGAAGCCTATCTCCTAACTCCTCCAGATTCTACACCCCCTGTCCGCCCTGTTCGGCCAGCCACGCCTCGAAATCCGCTTGCTCGTGGATGGTCAAGTAGCCGCGCATACGGTAGTGTCCGACGCCGCAGAGTTGCGCACAGGCGATCTCCCACTCCCCGGTCGACGTCGCCTGGAAGTAGAGCGGAATGGAGAGGCCGGGAATGGCATCCTGCTTCACGCGCATCTGCGGCAGGTTGAAGCCGTGGATCACGTCCTTTGAGGTGAGGTGTGCGATCACAGGCCGATCGACGGGAAGATGGAGTTCGTTGACGGTCACGATGTCGTCCGCCGCGGCCGGGTCGTCTCGGACGAGGCCGATCGGGTTCGTCTGCAGATCCACGAGGTGAATGTCGCGCTCACCAAACTCGCCATCCGGGCCGGGATAGTGAATATTCCAGGCGAATTGCTCGGCGATCACATGCACGACCACCGATTCGTCTTCGGCCGGGTAGTGGTCGTCGCCGCGCAGGGCGGCCCAGGTCGGGACCGCAAAGCCGAAAAGCAACACAAGCTCGGCCACGACGACGCCGACCTCCTGGTACGTTGAGAGATGGCTGTCAACGCCGTGGTAGTTCGCCTTCGGATTCTTAGAGGCGCGGAATCTGTAGAGGGTATAAACAAAGAAGGGGGCCCAGACAATGAAGAGCACGATTACAAGCCAGTGGACGAGACCCATCATGAAATCGATCTGAGCCCCGTGCACGGATGCGTTTTCGGGCATTCCGAGATACGGCGTGAGATCGAGCCATTCGAACATGGGGGTACCTCCTAGAAGGTTGACGTTTCGTCCGCATCGTTGCGGCTATGGATGGCGCCGGACTCCGTTACTTCGAGGCCTCCCGGCCCAAGCAGATCGGCGCGGCGTTTCATGTTGTAGAAGAAGGCGCCGATGCCGCCACCGACGACTCCGGTCATTCCGATCAGGGCCAGCATTGCCATCCCGATACCGCGCGTCGTCGGCGTATCGACGGAGGCGCCCCAGCAGACCTCGCAGGCGGCCGCTCCCGCCGGCACGGCAGCCCAGACCAGCAGAAAGAGGAGTAGCGGGGCGATCGCTCGCTTCACGAACGACGTTGTGACCTCAGCAACTCCGCGCGGCGGCAACGCGCGGGCGTTCATTCTTCCTTGAGTTTCAGGCATTTCCTTCCTCCCTCACAAATATCCAATATGCTTGAGCTTCTTCAAGAAGCGCACGCCGTAGATCACGAGGCCGATCGCTGCAAGGAACGACGCTATGCCGATGAGCAGGTGCGTGATCCCGCCTGTTTCCGCATAGGCGAGAACCTCCCACACACCGAAGCCTAGGGCGAGAAGTGTCGAAAGGGCAATAAAGAATATGTGGAATGCCTTCAGCGACATGTCACACTCCAAATACTAACCACGCCTGCATCCCTCCGTCCTGATCGAAATAGTACACGGTGAACAGCACGAACATCGCGATCAGGAGCCCGAGGCTCATCATCACGAGCCATTGAATGACCTTCTCTTCCGATACGAGGTGCATGAAATATCCGGCGACCAGCGCCGCCTTGACGGTGGCGATCGCCAGAGCCGCAATCAGTGCCGGCACGATCGGAAGCTCCAGGTAGCCGACGGCAACCGTCACGACGGTCAGCACGGCGAGCGCAACGAAGACGGAGATGTAGATCCGTACGTGCTTCTTGACGTCCTCAACGTGCGTCAATTCGCTCATGGTTCTCTAGAGGAGATAAATTGTCGGGAATAGGAAAATCCAGACGAGGTCGACGAAGTGCCAGTACAGCCCTGCGATCTCGATGCGGTTTGTGAACTGCTTCGGATTCGTCTTCCACATTTTTGCCCCCGGTCCCCAGAAGTAGGCGTTCACGACGATCCCCCCTATGACGTGGAGAGCGTGAAGGCCGGTCATCGCAAAGTAGATCGCGAGGAAATTATGCTCGGCCGGGAGGAGGTGGTGATCGAACTTAGCCCCGTACTCGAATGCCTTGATGACGAGGAAGACAACGCCGAGGGCGATCGTGGCGCCCATGTAGAGGCGGTAGCGATCGAAGCGATTCATGGCGAGCGATGCCCACGACATCACCATCGTGACGCTTGAGCCGATGAGGACCATCGTATTGAGCGTCGCCAGAGGAACGTTCAGAATGTCGGATGCTCGGGCATATTCGACGCCGGCGATCTCACCCGGCCATGCGGGGGCACCGATCCGCAGGAATATGTAAGCGGAAAAGAGCCCGCCAAAGAGCATGATCTCAGAGGCGAGAAACAGCCAGACGCCGATCTTCGCGTTATAGACCCCGGTATCGGGGCGCGGGGCTACGGTGTAGGGAATCTGCATCGTTGAATATAGCGTCTGTGCTTACTTGTGCAGAGGTCGGATGTCCGATGTCGGAGA
>CAZQAS010000012.1:0-8988 GCA_964591285.1 uncultured Rhodothermales bacterium | reverse complement strand
GGTGGGGCGTGTTGCGGCCAGAAATCGCTGTCATGATCCGGATGGCTGTACTCGTACGGTCCGCGGTAGACCTTCGGCAGTGTCCGAAAATTTCCGTGCGGCACGGGCGGGGCCGGCGCCGCCGCGAATTCGAGCGTCGTCGCGTCCCAATGGTTGTCCGAAGCTTTCTTCCCTTTCTTTATGCTGATCGCAAGATTTATGATGAACGGGATCTGGAATACAAACAGCAGCCACGCGGCGATCGACATCACCTCGTTCCACTGCATGACGCCCTGTGCGAATTCGTAGGTCTGGCCGCCGTCGTAGAGGCGCCGCGAAACGCCCGCCATCCCCTGGATGAACATGGGGAAGAAGATGGCATTCATGCAGACGATCGATCCCCAGAAATGTATCTTTCCGAGGGTCTCGTTCATCGAGCGGCCGGTGATCTTGGGGAACCAGTAGTAGATCCCGCCCAGCAGCGCCAGTATCGATCCGGGCGCCACGATGTAGTGGAAGTGGCCGATCACGTAGTAGGTATCGTGAAGCGGTATGTCCGTCGGCGCCAGGCCGAGAGGAAGGCCGGTTAGCCCCCCTATTCCGAACATCGGCAAAAATCCGAGCGCAAATAGCATCGGCGTGTTGAAGCGGATCGAGCCGCCCCATAGCGTGATGAAAAGCGCCGTCAGGATGATGACCGAGGGAATCGAGATGATCATCGTCGTCGTCTGGAAGAACGTGCTCATCACCGTACCCATGCCGGTCAAGAACATGTGGTGCGCCCACACGATGAAGGACATGAATCCGAGGAAAATGACCGAGTAGACCATCACCTTGAGGCCCCAGAGCGGCTTGCGGGTGTTGTTCGCGACGATCTCCGCTACGATGCCGAGCGCCGGGAGGATCAGGACGTACACTTCGGGATGAGCGAGGAACCAGAACAGGTGCTGCCAGAGCAGCGGGCTGCCCCCTCCGGCCACGTCGGCCACCTCACCGCTGATCACGAGGCCTGACGGCATAAAGAAGCTGGTATCCAGCAGACGGTCGGAGAGTTGAAGCACCGTGGCCGCCTCGAGCGGAGGAAAGGCCAGCAGCAAGAGGAACGAGGTGATGAACTGAGCCCAGACGAAAAAGGGCATCCGCATGAACGTCATGCCGTCGGCCCGGAGCTGGATGATCGTCGTGAGAAAGTTGACCGCCCCGAGCAGTGACGACGTGATGAGAAAGATCATCGCGATGAGCCACATCGTCTGGCCCATCGTCTCTATCGTGGCGAGCGGCGCGTAGGAGGTCCATCCCGCCTTTGCGGCTCCGGCGGGAACCCAGAAGCTGCCCAGCATGACGACACCGCCAATGAAGAAGACCCAGTAGCTGGCCATGTTCAGCTTTGGGAAGGCCATGTCCGGCGCGCCGATCTGCAGCGGGACGACGTAGTTGCCGAAGGCACCCACGGCGAGGGGTACCACGCCGAGGAAGACCATAATGGTGCCGTGCATCGCGCCGAGCTGGTTGTAGAACTCCGGCAGCATGACGCCTCCCGGCATCGACTCGTCGCTAAAGAGCCAACCGATGATGGGCAGCGGCTCGCCGGGATAAGCGAGCTGCCACCTCATGAGCATCATCAATGAGAAGCCGAAGAGCAAAAAAAACAGCGACGTGATGCCGTACTGAAGCCCGATGACCTTGTGGTCGGTCGAGAAGATGTACTTTCGCCAGAACGGCAGATCATGATGATGATCGTCGTGGCCGTTGTGGCCGTCAACGGCGGCGGATTGGTCTGCCATAGCTCGTCAGCAAAGCTTCGTCGTCAGAGGAACGGAGCCGAGCGCGGCGGAGCGCCCGGCGTCGCGGAAGAACATCGACGGTACGTCGGAAAGAGTGATCAGGCAGCAGCGCCGTCGCCAAACGTGAAATCGACGGTGGCAGATTCGCCGTCACCGACGGACACGTCTTGCGTCTGCGTGCCGTACTCTTCGTGCCACGCTTCGATAACGTAGTCGCCTGCCGGCAGATTTTCGATGTTGAAGCCACCCGATTCGTCGGATGTGCTGAAGAAGGGATGCTCGGTCACGCCCGCCCAGGCGAGCATCCAGGGGTGAACGTCGCATTTGATACGGACCATCACCTCCGGTACGCGGAAGGTCTCGTCACGCTCCTGTCCGGCAGTCGGCATGCCGAAGTTGAAGGGACGGTTCTCCTCCGGCAACGCGTGGATGTTGTGGAGAAGCGGATCGCTATTGAGGATATTGAGCGTCTGGCCGGCCTGGACGCCGAAGACGTGAGGTTCGTACATGCATCCCTCCTGGTCGAGAATGACGGCCTCGGACGGCGGTGTGAAGTTCTGTCCTTCGAGACCTTCTTTCACGTAGACGAAGACCCAGCGAAGGGTTTCGTTGTCGTTTACCACCACACTCTGGCTGAGGGCGGGTTCGTCGCGCAGGTCTGCACATTCGCGATCAAGATTGAGCTGCTGGCGATCGGGGGCTGTGCCGTTGAAATTGATCGTTCCCGAGACGGTAGACGATCCCGTCGGCGTCGCGTCGGCCGCCGCTTCGGCGCCGTCGGCGTCGGCTTCCGAGCCATTTCCGCCGCCGCATCCGGCGACCACGAACGACGATACCAGTACTACGAAAATGAGGTGTTTAATGCTGCTCATGGGGTACGCCACCTGTATTCGTGAATGAACCTCTATAGAACAGCGCGGTCCGCTCGCGCGGCCACAAAGCGCGTGTTAACAAAGCGCATGGTAATCGCTTCCTGAGTACGCCTCGAGACCGGCAAACACGCGGCTCGGATGCCGATGATCACCAGACTCGTGCCCTCAGTGAATATCGAAAAAATAGTAAAAATTCAAGCGAGATACGGCGAAAGATCGGCTTGATGGCTGGGGGGTTCACGCGCTACCTTAGCATTTTGAGGTTGGCCGGTATTTTCTGGATGGACGATCGGCATCCGGACGTGCCGTACGGCCGGCCTTCGAGGAGTTCACTGTCGCAACAGACCATGTGGCCGTATGGAGTGGTTGTGGACCTTGTTTGAGCCGTATGTCCTGAAGCAGTTCAACCGGCAGGGCATTGAGGCTCCGAGCGATGCCGCGCTCCAGGATGCGTTCACCCGCCTCGTGAGCGAGTGTACGGTGACGATCCTGGTGCAGGAGCCGTGGCGTGGCTCCGTGCGGTTCAAGGGACTGGACAAGCTGCCCGCGACGGAGGCTTTCGACCTGCTGCACGATCCTGAATCGTACCTTTTTGAGCGTTTCGGCGGCGGGAAGTTCAAGTTGAATTTCCACGAGGGCTGGAATTTCGTCGCGACGCAAAACTTCAAGCCGGAGGGCGAGCCGGCCTGGAAGGAGTTGCCCAGGATCGACTTTTAGGTTCGGCTGCGGACGGTTCGATTGTGGGAGGTTCGATTGAGGACGTTCCGGACGGGCATCGCCTGCGGCTCAGTGGGCCGACTCCGCTTCGTCAGGTTCGGCCCGCGCAAACCGCGTCGGCCAGCCGGCACGCACCAGAAACACGAATGCCACGGCTGCGATCGCCGCGAATGCCGCCGTGCCGTAGGTCCGGGACAGCTCCATGCCACCAGGGAGCGGAACGGCGGCCGGCGCCTCGGTGGCCATCAGATGCACCAATCCGGCGATGCGAACAAAGACGAGCACGGCAAGAATGCGCGTAACCCACTTGAAGCCTTTCCATATCAAAATCGGCAGGATGACCACCATCAGGGCGCCGAAGAGAAACCACCAGACGCTGCCCGGGCCCGCACCTCGGACGGACTCCCCGATGCGAGTGAGATAGACGGCGCCGGCGAGATAGACCAGGCCGTAGATGAGGTACGCGACGGCGGCCTGGTGATAATTTCGAACTTCTGAAGTCATGCTGCATCGCTCACGAGTGAGAACACGATGAACGGGCCCTCCTACCGGCGGCGCGTCGTACGATTTCTTGCACTGCTCTCGTCCGAGGAGGCGCTTTCGCTGCTCGCCAGATGGACGGAGCCGGAGCGCGCCGCCTACGAGCTCTGCCGTGCGTGGTTTGAGAAAATATACATCCCCAGCGGCACATATCTGGACGGCCTGAGGGGTGACCGCTCATCCGAAGCCGTCGAGCGCTTCCATGCCGAATTTGACGAGAAAGAGATCTCGGCCCTGGAGCGGTTCCACCGCTTCGTCGAGCTCCGCATCGCCATGCTTTCCGATGAGTCGCTCGAGGCCGGCCGCATCCCGCTTACCGATTCGTGGTCAGCGCTCGTAAAGCATGCCGGATACCTCCTCGACGAGCTCGGAGTGGACGCCGAAGCGGCACGGCTCCATTACGTCAAGCGACTGCAGAGCTTCGGGGGTGAACGCGGCGGGATCTCGTTCATCCTCCACGAAGGATCACGGCCAGGTAGATCACGACCGCCGAAAGACCCGCTGCCGTGATCGACGAGGCGGTCGCCAGCGGCTTTCGACGCTGCGGCACGAGCCGCAGGCCGTACCACGTCTGATTGGCTGCCAGTATGACGAAGAGCACGAATTTGGCGCCGACCACCCAGAGGAATCGCTCGCTGTAGGCAAACTGGGTGGCGTATCCGATGCTCAGCACGCTGAAGAGACCCGTCAGGAACACGATCAGAATGAGCTCGCGGCTGAAGCGGAGGAACCGGCGGACGACGCGCTCGACCAGCTCCTCCGCCTCGTCTGGTGCGAAGTGACGCCGAATCGCCGGCGCCGCGACGAACGGAATGGCGAACATCCCCCCGATCCAGAGAACGATGGCCGAGAGGTGGAGCCAGAGCATGACGTTTCGGAACGTCGGCACCGTCTAGAGCCCCAGGTGGCCGCGGGCTTCGTCGAGAACGGCCTCGGATATTTCACGGTAACCGTTCTCTTGGGCATAATCCTCGATCCCTTTCATGGCCATTCGCCGGGCGAAGACCGGGATTCGCTCCGCTCGGGACCGTGCCCCCTCCGTCCAGGTCAGCTCCCGGTCGGAGTACGCGTCGGCCACGACGCCGGTAAACGGGCATTTGGATTGAGCCGAGTCCGCCTTTTCAGCAGCCGCGCGATCGCCGGACTTGATTTCGACGCCAAGCGATTGCACGACCTGCGTCTCCATCGAATTCGTCAGCATGGCCGTCTCGCGCTCGCAAGTCGGACATCGGAAGATCACGGTCATCGAGCCCTCATCAGGGCCGCGAGTCTCGACGAGACTCATAGCTTCGTCGCACGGAACGCAGAGGAATTTCATGGTCTTTCTGGATGGGGCAAGGTCGAAGGAATGTTCTCGGACGGCTGGGAGCCATCGTCGTCGGTCGAATTTTCGCGGAGTATCTCCGCGACGTGATGCGCCAGGTCGCGAATCGCCGCTGCGGCAGGGCGATCCGCGTGGGACGCAAGGTATGAATGCCCCGCGTCCGACGTCATGGCCAGGTGTGGATCGAACGGGATGCGTCCGATGATTGGGATGTCCAGTTCGTTCGCGAGTCGCTCGGTGCTCCCCTCCGGGAATAGCCGCTCGGTCTCGCCGCAGGTCGGGCAGAGATAGGCCGCCATGTTTTCGACCAGACCGATCACGCCGGCATTCGAATGGCGCCGCGCCATGCGAACGGATTTGCCCACGGCGGCGGCCGACACGGCCGACGGGATGGTGACGGCCAGCGCCCCGGAGAGCTGCGGGAGGACGTCAACGAGGTTTCCGAGCTTCTCGGAGCCTGGAGGCAGGTCGACGAGAAGGTAGTCGAGCGTGCCCCAGCTCGTGTCGGCGATGAGCGAACGCAGCGCGCCCGCCTCGCGGAGTCCGCGCCAGGCGAATCCATTCTCTTGCGTGGGCGCGTCCCACACGACGGGGGAGGTTTCGCCCGCGAGAAAGAGGCTCATCGACATGATCCGAAGGCCGGCGTAGCCCCGCGCCGGCTCGATTCCCACGTCTGAGGTCGTTGGTTCGTAGGTGTCCGCTCCGGCAATCCGCCCGACCGAAGGGCCGTTGATATCGCCGTCGACGATTCCGACGGCGGCGCCGTCTTCTGCGAGGGCGGCCGCGAGGTTTACCGCCAGTGTGCTCTTCCCGACGCCGCCTTTGCCGCTCATCACGGCCACCACGTGGCGAACGTCGGACATGCGTGCGCGCATTCGCTCAGCCTGCTCGGCGAGCTGGCCGGCGACATCGGAGCCTCCATCGGATGTGATGTCGTGGTAGGATTTCATCGGGCAAGATGGTCTCGGGAGCATGGCGGGCTATTGGCCGGTGGGGCCGCCGAGCCGATCACGATCCGTTCGCCTGCTGCTGTTTAATCGCCTCTTCCATCGCCTTTCTCGCCTCGACGAGGCCGGCTTCGGCTATCTCGAGCGTGATGATGGTGGTATCACGGGTACGGGCGGCATCCTCCATCCGGACTTTCGTCTGATCGCGCATGAAGCCTTCCGGGACGCGTTCGAGCCGCCGCCAAGCATCCTTGGTCCACCGAAACTCTCCCTTCTGCAGCAGCGCAGGCCGCGTGGGCGCATCCGACCTCTGATCTTCGACCTCCGACTTCCGCCCTTTCAGGCGGCCGCGCTCAGATAGCTCCGCCGTGTCTTCCAACAGATCCTCCACCGCATACTCCACCATTTCCCGCGTGATGGTGTCGATGCCCTTTACCCGCGCCCCTTTCTCGATCTGTGCGCGGGCGCGTCGCATCTGGTAGCCGTCCGGCACTTTGCGGAGTAGCTCACGGGCCTCAGCGGTCCACTGAAGCTTCTGCTTGTCAAACGTTTCGATGGCCTCGAGCTTCCCCTCCAGCGTTGCGAGCTCCCTGATCGCCTCCTTGTCCAGCTTCTGGAATGCGTCGGGATCGGCTCCGCACACCGCGCAGACAGCCGGCTCGAAGCCGCGCGCCGCATATCCGCAAGTGGCGCAGACATAGGTTACCTCGTCGGCTGTTTCGATGTTATCGCGTGCGACAGTCTCGGCGATGATGCCCATTGACTTCATCGCCGATTCCGGGAGAATGGTAGACATCGCCTGCTCGACGACCTTCCTCGTGATGACGGAATGCCCGCGCTCCATTGCCCATCGGTGGATAGTCGTTCGCGCGATGTTGCGCGCGAAATCCGGCGCGGTATTGACGAGCGCCGTTGCCTCGTCGGTCCAGAGCATTGACTCCTCCGCCCGTACGTCGAGCGGCGGCGTGTAGCGTTGGCTCGAGAGCAGCACGTTGCAGGGCGCCAGGCGAAGCAGATTCTCGGTATTGCTGCCAATGTCCATCTCCTCGTCGCTGTGGACGCCGATACGTCCCACAACGAGCAGCCACGGCTTCTCTCGCCGCACATACTGGAGGATTTTATCGAACGCCTTGCCGTCGAGGAGTGTGATCTTCAAATCGACGCCCTCGTCAGCGGCCATCCGGCGGGCGACCTCGAGGTGCGACTGGTAAATCTTGGCGAGTCCGGTGTCGATCACCTCTTCGTGCAGCTGTTCTTGCTCCTTGAAGCGGAAGACCTTCGAAGCCTTCTCGGTGAGCACGTTCACGATGCTGTTGAACATCGCGTAATGGAGATAGGGATCGTAGACGGAGACGGCCTCAACGGGCCGGTCGAATCGCCGCCCGAGCTCGAGGGCGGTCTTGAGGCCCGCGAAGGATTCGGGGCTTCCGTCGACCCCGACGATGATCTGCCCGCCGTGCGGTTCGCCGACTTCGGTCATCGTGTCGATGTCTTTCACGACGAGCGTATCGGTGCGCACGCGTCGTACGACCCGCGAGCACACACTCCCTAGAACGCTGTCTCGCACGGCGCCGAGTCCGAGCGCGCCCATCACGACGAGGTCGTAGTCGCTCTCCTCGACGTCCTCCACGATGACCTTCCAGTTTCTGCCGTCATACATCTTCGGCTTGAACGGCAACCCCTCCTCCGCGCACCGCTTTTCCATCACGGTGAGATATGAGTCGGAGATGAGTTCGAGGCCCATCGTGATCAACGTGTCGTGGACTTTCCGCTGCTTTTCCATCTCCTCCTCCACGAGGTACTCTTCCGGCAGCGTGAACTCCATCTGCTTGAAGCGATAGTCGTGCATGCGGGCCGCGTACGCGTGGCTACCTACCAGGCTCGCATCCAGATGCTTCGCGAAATCGACGGCGAGCTCGATCGACGCCACCGAGTGTTCCGAGTTGTCGACGGGCACAAAAATCTTTTCGTACATACGTGGCGTGGTCGATTGGCTAATAGATGAGGTTCAGGCGTTCATGGATGTATCGAAGGCGCTGGATGACGTAGCGGATCGCCTCCGAGTCAAGATCGTCGAGGAGCAGCGAAACGGCGAGCAGCGCCCGGTCCAGATGCTTGGCGCGATCGGCGATCGAGTCGCGGCCGGCCGACGACATTCCGTCGACGAATCGGCGGAGGTCGTAGCGGGCGCGGACCAGCCCATTGTAGGCGGGACTTCCCGGCTCGTGATCACTCATAATCCGCTCCAGGCGGCTCACTTCGAGGGCGATCACGGAGGGGGCCATACGGCGGAATTCTTTCCAGTCGACGAAGTCGAGCTCGTTCCAATCGAGCTTCGTAGCAGCCAGCCGGGCCGCTTTAGTCTCGAGGATGTGACGGTCATCGCTCATGACGAGACCTCCACGCTTTCGGAAGCGCCGTCGCCTGCGATGTCGGCGATCGGTACGATGGCGTCTTCGGGGCAGGCAATCAGGCACTCCTCGAAATCACAGCACGTGTCGTCGATGACGTAGATCGGATCACCCGGCGAGATCGCAGAGATCGGGCAGACGTCGACGCACATGTCGCACTGCGTACAAGCCTCTGTGATTCGGTATGCCATCAGGCCAACCAGTCGGGTGTTGAGGTTTCTTTCTTTCGCGTGCGTTCAGGGAACGCAACCGGCCGCTTCATGCCGGCGAGGGCTTGCTCCATGACGTGCATTGTAATCACGCGGTGGTCGTTGCGCTCGGCATAGTTCACCATGCCGCTTCGGACCTTCTCCCGGATGAAGCGGATGGGGATCCGCTCGAGCCGCGCACGGGCTTCCGCCGTCCAGACGACCT
>CAZQAS010000011.1:32622-42291 GCA_964591285.1 uncultured Rhodothermales bacterium | reverse complement strand
GTCGTGTACATCCCGACGGGTTCGCCGGCATTCGATTTCTACGGTGGCAATCGACATGGCAAGAACCTGTTCGGGAATACGCTGATTGCGCTGAATGCCGAGACGGGTGAGCGGATCTGGCATTTCCAGCTCGTGCATCACGACCTCTGGGACCGTGATCCGCCGGCGCCGCCGAATCTGATGACTGTCACGCACGGTGGCGAGCGCATCGAGGCGGCCGCCCAGATCACGAAGTCGGGGCATGTTTTTCTGTTTGACCGCGATACGGGCGAGACGCTGTTCCCGGTGGTGGAGCAGCCCGTCTCGCCATCGACATTGGAGGGGGAAGAGGCCTGGCCGACGCAGCCGTTTCCAATCAAGCCGGAGCCGTTCGCGCGTCAGTACTTCTCGGCGAACGACCTGAACCGGCTCTCGGACGACTACGAACAACTGCTCCGGCGCTTCATGCAGGCGCGCTCCGGCGGCCAGTATGAGCCGCCGAGCACGGAAGGGACGATCATCTTTCCCGGCTTCGACGGCGGCGGCGAGTGGGGCGGTGCGGCGCACGATCCGGACGGAATCCTTTACGTCAACAGCAACGAGATGCCGTGGATCCTGACGATGGTCGAGGTCGCGGGGGCGGGCACGCTGACGGGCCGGCGCGGCGGCGCGCAGCTCTACGCGATGAACTGCGCGAGCTGCCACGGAGTCGACCTGGAAGGCGACGAGACCGGCATTTACCCGTCACTGGAAAATGTGGAGGAGCAAATGAGTCGCGACTCGGTGCACCAGATCATCGAGACAGGAAAGGGCTTTATGCCGTCGTTTGCTCGGCTTACGGAGGGCGAGAAGAATCAAATCGTGGCGTTTCTGTTCGGAGATGAGGAGCCGGTCGAGCCGGTTCAGGATGACGAGGCGACCGGGCGTGAGATACCGACCGTTCAGTACGCACACACGGGATACCATCGGTTCGTCGATTCGAAGGGCTATCCGGCCGTCGAGCCGCCGTGGGGCACGTTCAATGCCATCGACATGAATACCGGCGAGATCGCCTGGAAGGTGCCGTTCGGTGAGGATCCGGAGCTTACGGCCCAAGGAGTGCCGCAGACGGGTCTGGAGAATTACGGCGGCCCGGTGGTGACGGAAGGCGGGCTTATTTTCATCGGTGCCACGAAGGATGAGATGTTTCGCGCGCTGGATCGCGAGACAGGCGAGGTGCTCTTTGAGGCGAAGCTGCCTGCGGGCGGCTACGCGACGCCGGCGACGTACGAGGTGGGCGGAAAGCAGTATGTCGTGATCGCGGCCGGGGGCGGCAAGATGAACACGAAGTCTGGGGATGCCTATGTGGCGTTTGCGCTGCCCTAGTCGAGCCGGCGTGGCTCGAGTTCGGGAGGTGCGCCGTAAGGGCATCCGGGCCGGTGTGCAGCGGTCATCGACTTCCTTCGCACCACGCTAGAGGCGGAACCGCTGCGCAGGTACGACATGCCGGACGGCACGATCATGCACGCCGAAGTGCGCATCGACGATACGGTTGTGATGCTCGGCGAGGCGGCGTCACGGATCCGGGCGGGAATACGTGGTGGTTCTCAACGCA
The DNA here is from genome assembly GCA_964591285.1 of uncultured Rhodothermales bacterium. Lineage (GTDB taxonomy): Bacteria > Bacteroidota > Rhodothermia > Rhodothermales > VXPQ01 > CAZQAS01. The sequence continues at coordinate 40,718 of CAZQAS010000011.1, read as the reverse complement.
ACTGCCGACGACCGACTGAAACGCCGCCAGATCGCAAGGGCTCACACCTCGAAGATGCCCTCGTCAAACTCGATCTTCTTTTCGTCCATAACGGCCTCGTGCCCCTTGATGGCGATCACCGCTGCATTGTAGCCCTCCTGATACCCGGCGGCCGGTGGGTACGGGCCGTACGCGTGATTGTCCAGGAACTCACGAAGCGCGTAGAACAGCGGCGACTCGAGATTGGGGTCGTCCTCCGTCGGGTCGACGTTCTGCGCATCGAGCTGCGTAGCGTCGGCGACGAGTGCGATGCCCGTTTCCTTGTAGAAGTCGTCCTTGCGGGCGTAGACCTCCCATCCGAGCATCGGAGCGTCGACCTCCTTAAACATCCAAGCCCGGTTGTCGCGGAACATGATCGTGCTGTCGCGACCGTAGAAGAGGTCGTAGGCACCGTCAAATGAGCTCGTCAGCGTGGCGTCGTAAGTCAGGTGGACGCCGCTCGGAAAGCCGAAGACCGTCTGAATAGTATCGGGCATTTCGCGCCCGTCATCCCACAACATGATCTGCCCGAATCCGGTCACAGTGGACGGCAACTCGTTGAGCAGCCAGGTGGCAGGATCGAGCTGGTGGGTGCCGACTTCGCCGATCAGTCCGGTCGAGACATCCGTGTCAAGCCGCCAGTTCTGAGCGACCTGGCGCTCCTGATTGGGCGAGGCACGGAGCCAACTTGTCTTCTGATGCCACTGCGCGCGGGCCATCGTAGCCTTTCCGAGCGCACCGCTGCGGATGAACTGGAACACGGAGCGATAATTCGGATGCGATCGCTTGAGCAGCCCGACCTGGAAGATCTGATCGGAAGCATCGCGAGCGGCTTCGGCCATCGCGTGTGCATCCTCGATGGTGGAGGCCATCGGAGCTTCGACGTAGACGTGCTTTCCGGCAGCCAATGCATCGAGCGCGATCTGGCTGTGTGTGTGCGTCGGCGTAGCAATCAGGACCGTCGAGATCTCCGGATCATCCAACACGGAGCGATAATCGCTGTGCCGATCCGCCTCGGGAAGCGAGCGCTCCGCCCGTGTTAGCATGACGTCATACGTATCGACGACGGCTGCGATATTTGCCTCCGGGATGCGGACGAGGGTGTCCGCGATCTCGCGGCCCCACTGCCCGAAACCGATGATCGCCAGATTGACCGTCTGCACGGGACGGGCCGGCCGCGCCGCCTCGGCGGCACTCACGCCGCCCAACACCGTGCTCAGCGGCACGAGAGAGCTCTTCTTCAGAAAATTTCGCCGGCTGAGAATTTGTGGAGCCCTCGGTTTCTCTGAACTGCTCATTAATCTGTCGATTTTTCGGATGGAGGACGGATGGGGCGCTCGCGGGCCGATGGCAAGGCGAATAGCCCAAACTCAACGACTCGATAGCCGTCTTTGTTCTCGACTGGTACGATGATCAGGGCCCGGTTTTCGGTGTCCAACTGAAGGCGTATCCCTTCAACCAGGAAGGCCGTTGAAAGCGCGTCACTAACGGTCGCGTTTGGTGCTGCGACCGCGGCCATGACTGCTCCGTCAACGGGTCGGCCGAGTCGTGGATCCAGCACGTGGCCGTATGTCCGGCCGCCGGACTCGAACGCCTTGCCCCACACGGCAGATACGGATAATGACTCGTTTCGTAGATCCACGACGGCCAACGGTTCGTCGGCCGAGTCCGGCCGCGGGATGGCGACCCTCCACACCGCCTCATCCGGTGGCGTGCCGAGCGCATACATGGTACTCGTACCGCCGTGTAGAAAGGCTCGTTCGACGCCCGCCTCAAGCAGAACGCGAATGGCTTCATCCACGGCGTAGCCCTTGCCGATGGCACCAAAGTCGAGCATCACGCCGTTCTTCTGGAAGCGCACTGTGCGGGATGATGCGTCGAGCTCCACGAGGTCCATTCCCGTCCGTCCCCGAGCGTCATCCAGCACGTCGGGATCGGGAAGATGTCCAGAATTTCGAAAGAAGCCCCAGGCTCGCATGAGCGGTGCGATCGTGAGATCGAAAGCGCCGTCCGTCTCGTGATGCAGCGCTTTTGCCCGTTCCAGCAGGCGAAAGAGCGCCGTTGATACGCGGACCGGCTCCTGCGCCGCTCGCGCATTCAGCCGGCTCACCTCGCTCGCCGAATCGAAAATCGTGAGCTGTCGCTCGAGGCGCCCGATCTCCTCGAGCGCCTCCTCGCCGGCGGCGCGCAGCCACACGGCATCCTCGCCGTGCAGCACGAGCTCGAACCGGCACGCCATCGCCATTCGTGCCAGCCGGACCGATGCCATAGATGGTGTCAATTCGGCACGAATCGTCTCTCGCGTCGGCGCGGTTCGTCCGGACCGGTCAACGGCGGACGGTCCTGGTGAACCGTGCCGCCATCTGTGCTACGAAAGCTCCAGCGTTCCGTACGTTATCGGGTCGATCTCTCGGCCGCTACCGGTCGTGACCTTGCGCGTCTTCTCGTCGAAGTAGAGCATCTCACCCAGCCGCTCCGACATCTCCGCCAGCGAAATCACAGTCTGCGTCTTGATCGCCAGATCGATGTTGCCGTTCGGCTGCGTGTTGTCGCGAATGGATGTCAACCAGTCGTTGATATGAGCCGGGACGCTCACCCCGGGCTCGATGTTTGCGTGTGTTTCCTGGTCTACGAGGTCGGCGAAGGGCCGCTCGGGGCGCAGATTTACCGTGTTGCCACCGAAGTACAGCGTCCCCTCATGGCCGCGAATCACCTGCTCGAGTCCCTGCTCATTGACGGTGCTGCCGATGACCATGATCGTCAGGCCACTCGGGAATTCAGCCAGCACTTGCGTGTTGTCCGGCACGTCGCGATCCGTCGTGATCTTCCGCGTGCCGAGGCTGGTGACGCGAACCGGAAATTCGGGTGCACCGGTCGCCAGCATAAGCGGATGGATGCGGTGGGCGAGCAGGTCCCCGAGAATTCCAGCGCAGTACGGATAGTATTTCCTCCAGCGGTGATATTCGTCGGCGCTGAAGGGCCGATCGCTGACCGGACCGAGCCAGCGTTCCCAGTCAATGTGCTGTGGATTCGCGTCTTCGTCGATCTCGTAGTTCCACTCACCGTCCGGATTATTCCGCATGTAGGAGTCCTGAGCGAGAACGAGCGGGCCGATTTTTCCGGCCTGGATCATCTCGGCGGCCGTGTGCCACTTGCCTTCGGTGCAGTACTGCGAGCCGATCTGGAAAATCATGCCCGTATCGACGGCGGCGTCGTAGACGTCGAAGGCTTCATCGAGATAGCGAGTCATCGGCTTCTCGCAGTAGACGTGCTTGCCCGCATTCATCGCGTCGACGGCGATCTGCCTGTGCCAGTGGTCGACGGTTCCGATGAAGACGGCATCGACGTCGTCGCGATCCAGGATTGCGCGGTAGTCCTCGTACGCATCGGTTCCGGCGATCTCGAGCTCCTGGACCGCCTGGTCCCTCCGTTTGTCGAAGACGTCGGAGACGGCGACACCCTGTGCGTTAAACTCGTCGCTGTGCCGGACGATGCTGCCGAGGTGGGCGTTGAAGCCCTGTCCACCGACCCCAATGAAGCCGACGCGGATACGATCGTTTGCACCAATGGCGCCAACGGCCGGAGCCGCCTGCTCGACGCGCTCGCCTACCTTAGGGGAGCACCCGGCTACTACGGCCGTCGCGGCCAACGCACTCTTCTTCACGAACTCTCGCCGTGAGCTGTTCACGCTCTTGAATGCCTTAGACTTCTTCTTCATGACTATCGTCGATGATGGTGGGACTGGATAATTTCGATCGATGGAGAACGGACGATGCAGAGGCGGGGAATCCCGCCGCAGACCGGCCTTACAATATATGAGGGAGAATGGAACAATGATGGGCAATTTCGCCGGAACACGAGGGCCGATTGATGCGCAGCATCGGCCGAACGTCAGCGTCTACGGTTATGCTGCGGTCTGCGATCCCGGATTGACGCGCTTTCCATAAACCGATCCATAGGAATCATTTTCAAGGCGCAATCCGTCAAATTCAAGATTGTCTCCTCAACCATCCCGATCGATGCGACGTACCCCGCGAATTCTACTCTATGCCGCCGCAGCGGCTTTCTTTCTCGCATTCGGTGCCGCCGCCGTTCAGCCGGCCCTTGCTCAGTCCTACGCGCTTCTTCCGGAGAGTGAAGTGTGGGTCGATGGCACCTCGAACAAGAGTGACTGGACGGTCTACGCGACGGAAATCGATGCGACGGCTTCATTTGACGAGGAATCCGGCGTGCCCACCACGCTGCAAATCACGATGCCCTCCAAGGCCGTGAAGAGCAACGAGAGCACGATCATGGATCGTCTCATGCACGAAGCCCTGAAGGTGTCTGAACATCCGACCATTACCTACGAACTGGTGGATGCCGTGCCCAACGGCGACGGCTCCGCGCTTACGACCACCGGCAATCTTACGCTGGCAGGCGTCACAAAAGAGATCGAGATGGACGTGGCGGTCGAAGAGACGGATAACGGTCGCCGCTACACAGGTACGGCACCTCTGAAGATGACCGACTTCGATATGAAACCGCCCGTGGCGATGTTCGGTGCTTTGCGGACGGCCAATGACGTGACGGTTGGATTCGACGTCATCTTCGCACCTGCCGATTAGGATCTCGACGAGTTGGACTCGTGAATCGAAGGGACTTTCTGTTGGCTACCGCCTCGGGCGCGGCGGCAATGCAACTGACTGGGTGCGTCCGGCCGCGCCGTCCCGTTCCTTCGCTCGGTACAGTCATGACCGTACGTGGCTCCATCGTGCCCGCGGAGATGGGCATCTCTCTCCCGCACGAGCACGTCATGGTGGACTTCGCGCCGGCCGGCGAGGCCGACGAAATCCGCTACGATCCACACGAAGTGGTCGAGACCGCGCTGCCCTTCCTCATGGCCGTCCGCGAGAGCGGCCTACGCACGCTGGTCGATGCGACGCCCGCGTACCTCGGCCGCGATCCTCTCGTGCTCCGCGCGCTTTCGGAGCGAAGTGGGCTGCACATCCTGACAAACACCGGATACTACGGCGCGCGCGGTGATGTGCACCTTCCTGATCACGTTTTCGATGAGTCGGCGGAAATGCTTGCTGACCGCTGGATTCGCGAATGGAGTGAAGGAATCAGCGATACGTCCGTCCGGCCGGGATTCATGAAGATAGGCGTGGATCCGCAGTTCCTTTCCGAGGTGGATGCGAAGCTGGTTCGTGCCGCGGCGATTGCTCATCTATCGACGGGGCTGACCATCGCATCGCACACGGGGCCGGCTGACGCCGCATTCGATCAGCTGGACGTATTGGAGGAGGAAGGGGTGCATCCATCGGCCTGGATCTGGGTGCATGCACATGCAGAGGAAGACGTCTCCGCTCATCTCGATGCCGCACGGCGCGGCGCCTGGATCGAGTTCGACGGCCTTCGACCGGAGAGCATCGGGCAACACGTCGAATTGCTAGAGAACATGAAACGGCATCGCCTGCTCGGCCGCGTGCTCGTCTCCCACGATGCGGGCTGGTTTAGCGTCGGTCAGCAGGGGGGAGGTGATTTTCGCGGATACGACACGCTCTTCGAAGGATTCTTGCCTGCGCTTCGGGATGCCGGGTTTACGGATGCGGAAATCGATCGGCTCGTCGTCCGCAACCCGGCCGAAGCGTTCAGGATTCGTATTCGGAGGCTGGGGCCGTAGCCGTTACGGACTCGGCGACAGGATCCCCCACGATGTCCCGCAGGCACTGAAGTGCATCGTCGCGGCGATCGGACGCCAGGAGTTCGAGGATATCGGAATCGATCACCTCGTACCACTTCGCCCGCCGTGAGTCGAAATCCGGAAAGTACGTGGCCATCGGAGCGCGAAGGGCGGCCATCCATTCGAGAAACGTCTCGAATTCGGGGCCGAATTGTCGCTCGAATTGCTGGCGCAGACGGACGGACAGGGCAGGAGCGGCTCCGGCCGTTGAAATGGAGAGCGTCAGCCTTCCTCGCCGGACGACGGACCCGGCCACGAATGAGCAGTGAGGCACGTCGTCCATCGCGTTGATCAGAATGTTCTCGCGCTGCGCTTCTTCCCAGATCGGTCGCGTTTTCTCGGGATTGGTCTCGCTGACGATCGCGAGAAAGGCGTTCCGGAGGTCTCCTTCCTTGTATTCCCGGGAGATCCACTCGACGTCGTACGCCGATACGTCAAATCCGGGGGAGGCGGAGATGAGAACGACGGTCGCATCGCACTCGAGTAGCTCTCGCATTTTGCGTTCCGCCTCGTGGCCCCCTCCAAAGACGACACATCGGCGGTCGTGAAGGTCGTTCAGGAAGATGGGATAGACGTGCATTCAGACGTGCGAATCGACGTGAGTGGTCTGGGCGTGGCTATGCGAGGCCTCAGCCTCGCCGGCGTGAATACCGCATTCGATCTTGACGTGACCACGCCACCGGCCGGCCCGCGAATCCTCACCCTCCGCGACGGGCTTGGTGCAGGGGATGCAGCCGACGCTCGGGTAGCCGCGATCGTGCAGGACGTTGTAGGGCAAATCATACATATCGATGTATCGCCAGACGTCCTCCTTCGTCCAGGCTGCGAGGGGATTGAGCTTCACGAGCCCGTTCTGCCCATCCCATTCGACCAGGCCCACCTCCGATCGTGTGGGAGATTGGTCGCGCCGGATACCGGTGATCCACGCCGTGCGCGACTGCAGGAATTCACGAAGCGGCTGCACTTTGCGTAGAAAGCAGCACCGATCGGGATCCGATCGCCAGAGGTGTTCGCCCTCGCGCGCAGCCTGTTCCTGCAGCGACAGACCCGAGTGCACGCGCGTGAAGCGTAGTCCGAATCGGTCCGCCAGCTCTCGCTTCAGCTCGTGCGTTTCCGGAAAAAGAAGGTCCGTATCCAAATAGAACACGTCGGCTTCCGGTGCGACGTGTGAGAGCATATGCATCAGCACGACTCCGGAAGGTCCGAATCCTGTGGCCATTGCCGCGCCGCTACCGAAATAGTTGAACGTCCATCTCAAGAGATCTTCGGGATAGGCGCCTTCGAACTGGCGGCTGATCGAACCAATCTGCTCGGGACTCATGCTTGGAAAACGGCTGCTGGTGATCGGGTATGCGTGGCCGAGGCGGGGCGGTGGTGCTCCGCGACCCACGCCGTCCAGGGTCGCAGGGAGACGACCTCGCCAAAGATGATCGTCGCGGGCGGCTTGAGGTCTTGCGCGAGCAATGCGATGTCGGCGAGCGTGCCGGTGACCGTGCGTTGTCTGTCCGTGGTACCCGCCTCGACGACCGCCGCCGGCGTGTCCGGCGATCGACCCGACTCCAGGAGTGCTGCGGCGATCTGCGGCAGCCGCTTCAGCCCCATCAGCACGATGAGCGTTCCAGCTTTCGATAGGGCCGTCCAATCGGGCTCTTCACCGCTCGTGCAGGTGTGTCCCGTGACCACCGTGAAAGCGGACGATATGCCGCGATGCGTGACCGGAATGCCGGCGTAGGCGGGCACGGCAATCGGGCTCGTAATGCCTGGTACGACCTGGTATGGAACGCCGGCGGCAGCCAGGGCCATGCACTCTTCGGAGCCGCGGCCGAACACGAATGGATCACCCCCCTTCAGGCGAACGACCACCCGGCCGAGCCGGGCATGATCGATGAGCGTCTGATTGATGTCCTCCTGCCGGTGGGAGCGGCATCCCGCCGCTTTGCCGACGTAAATCAACTCGGCAGACGGACGTGCCTTTTCCAGCAGTGCGGGATGGATTAGCCGATCGTACACGACGACGTCTGCCACCCCTAGCAGACGCAGCCCTTTGACGGTAATGAGTTCCGGATCACCGGGTCCGGCTCCGACCAGATAAACCGTTCCTTCGTCAGCTTGCCTGTGCATAGCCTCCGTACTCCTCTATTCTATCTTCTAGACCATCGAGACCGAGCCGCGCGCAGAAATCACCGAACCGCTCTTTCGCACGGCGTTCCGCTTTGAAGGCGAGGAAAACCGGTCGGAGGGTCGGCACGATTTCGTCGATCGGCACGAGGTCTCGGAAGGGTTCGTTCAGGCGTGTTCCGCTCGTGCTTCCACCCAGAAATAATGTGTAGCGATCGAGGGACCGACCGACGAT
>CAZQAS010000011.1:18400-32522 GCA_964591285.1 uncultured Rhodothermales bacterium | reverse complement strand
ACCGCGCGCAGGGCTTCCTTGAGCGATCCCGCCACGCGTCCGTTCTCGACCGAGAGACCCAGATACCACTGAGCGTCGGTCTGCTTGTGCCAGCCGAGGTACAAGTCCAGCTCAAGATCAGGACTCTCGGCGGGCTCGGAGAGCTCGTAGCCGAGTCTCCGGTGCAGCTCGCGTCGGAATCGCTCCAATCCCCAATCATCCACCAGATATTTGAGCCTGGCGTGCCGCCGATTTTCGCGATCGCCGTGATCGCGCTGAATGAGCACGACCTTCTCGACCACGTCCACGATCTCCTCGGTCGGCACGAAACCGATCGCATCGGCAAGCCGCGGATACGTCTCGGGTTTGTTGTGCGTCATTCCGAGTCCACCGCCGATGAGCACGTTGAACCCGATGAGCCGATCAGCGTCGACGACAGCGATCAGTCCGACGTCTTGCGTATAGACGTCGACGCTGTTGTCGCCGGGATACGCGATTCCCACCTTGAACTTGCGGGGAAGGTAGGAGGACCCGTAGAGCGGCTCGTCGTCGGCGCCGTTCGAACGGCCGTCGTAGATCTTCTCACCATCGAGCCAGATGTCGTGATAAGCCCGAGTTTTCGGCAGCAAATGCTCGCCGAGCCGGTCGACGACGTCCTGTACCTGATGGTGGTACGGTTTGCTTGGCGGCAGCGGCGTGCACATCAGATTTCGCGACACGTCGCCACAGGCGGAGAGCGTCGTCAGGAGGGCTTCATTGATGGCGCGAACCGCCGGTTTAAGATCGCCCTTCAGGATGCCGTGAAGCTGAAACCCCTGGCGCGTCGTGATGCGGAGCGTCCCATCTCCGTAGTGGTCGGCGAGCTCGTCGTGGACGAGATACTGCTCGGCCGAGACGGTGCCGGCCGGAATTCGCGACCGGACCATGAACATGAACTCCTTTCCGCCCTTTCGCCGGTCTCGGTCATCCTGCTGATAGATGCCGTGGAACTTGAGGACTTGCCGGCCGGGCTCGTCGAAATGATCGTCGCCGGATTCAAGAGTGTCCGGCACGTTGCCGCGAAGGCCGCCGCTTTCCTTCTTGATCGACTCGACGGTGAGTTTCTCCTTTTTCTTCGTGCGAGAAAAGCCCGGTGGTAAGGAGGGTTTTCCGGTGGGCGTCGGTCTCGCAGGAGATGCCTTTTTTGACGGTTCAGACATACGTATCGAATCTTGATCGGTGGGGCGGACGGAGCGAAAGGGAGGTGGGGACGGGCACAAAAAAAACCCGCTCACCTCAGAGAGATGAGCGGGCCGGCTCCGGATCGGGTGATCTTATCGTCGACTCAACAACAAGCTCGACACATATCGGCATCGCTCATCTTCATGCAGGTACAGTGCTGCATCGGGAGCAGACAGAGACACATGTCGCTGCTGAAGACGCTGGATGATGTGGATATGCGATGCATGTATTGGAGCGTGTCGCTTGGGACGCCTCTATCAATCTTACAAACTGACGTAAAGAAATCGCGCGGGGTATCAGGTGTCAAGTGGGCGAGCGCGCTGGAAGCGGTTACGTTTTGTGTAGATTTGATGAAGACTAGCGGGGGATTCGATGAATGGTGCTTTTATACGTCACAATTCGCTTCGTGCCCGTTCGAGTGCCTCCCACATCGCATCGACGCTCGTGAACTTCACGCGAGGCCTGCCGAGCTCCTGGCCCCGTTCCACCTCCAGCTCGTCGAGCCGGCACCAGTCCTGATAGCTGAAGTACCGCGGCTGCCGCTCACGAATGAGGGCCTCTGCGACCTCGGCCGACGGTTCCGGCGGGTCGAGGGTGAGCCCGGATTCCAGGTCCTCCAGCATCGCATGGACCGTTTCCAGGGCATCGGACTTGTTCGTTCCAATCACGCCGGTGGGTCCGCGCTTTATCCATCCGCACGCGTACTCGCCTACCATGTGCTTGCGTGTCTTGGAATCCAGCACGCGCCCGGCATCATTCAGGATCACGTTCCAGTCATCATTGAAGGGCACATCCGGCAGCGGCACGCCTTCGTATCCCACCGAACGGAAGACGAGACCTACCGGCAGCTCTTCGTGTTCGTCCGTCGATCGGGGTCGCAAGCGGCCCTTGTCATTTCGATAGAGCTCGTTTCGCACGAGCCGGATGCCGATCACGCGACCGTCGCTGTTTCCAAGGATCTCGATCGGGGAGACGAGAAAGCGGATATTGAGCCGGCGAGGCTTGCCGGTCGGCTGCATCTGTGCGAATTCCTGCACGATTTCGACATTCCGCACGGTGTTCCGGTCGGCCTCTTCGAGGTCCGCCTTGCTCTCGGCGTCCAGCTCGACTTCTTCCGGGGGCACGAGGCAGTCCGCATCCTCGAGCTCGCCCAGCTCCTTGACTTCCGGCGGCGTAAAGGCGGCCTGAACTGGGCCGCGCCGGCCGAGCATGTGGACCTCGCGTACCTTGCTCTCGCGAAGCGCCTCGAGCGCATAGTCTGCGATGTCGGTTGTCGCCAACTCCTCGGGCGTGCGGCATAGGATGCGCGCCACATCAACGGCGACGTTTCCGACGCCGATGATCGCGACCGCCTCGGCGGAGAGATCGAACTCCAGGTGGCGGTAGTCGGGATGTCCATTGTACCACGCCACGAATTCCGTGGCCGAGTGGCTGCCGTCGAGGTCCTCTCCCGGGATGCCGATGGACCGGTCCGTCTGCGCTCCCGTCGCGTAGACGATCATGTGGTAATGCCGGTGCAGATCCTCGAGGGTGATGTCGGTGCCGAACTCGACGTTTCCGAAGAAGCGAAAGCCGGGCTGGAGCGCCGTCTTGTGGAAGACGCGGCTGACGTTTTTGATTTTCTGATGGTCCGGGGCCACCCCGCCGCGTACGAGTCCGAACGGCGTCGGGAGACGGTCGAACATGTCGACCTCGATGACCCGCCCGTCCTGCTTCATGAGATGATCAGCCGCGTAGAAAGCGGCCGGCCCTGCTCCGATGATGGCGATGCGGAGCTGGCGGTCTTCGGTGGCGATTTTGTCCATGGAGATCGGTGGTGGCGTTAGGAAGCTCTCTCGAGGCGTTTCTCGAGCCGGAAGACGGCGGATTGGCGCACGATCAGTTCCGCTGAGAAGATACGACGCTCTGATGTCGCTGCACGCGCATTCTCCAGCTGATGGAGTACGGCCTGCGCGGCGGCGAGTCCGAGTTGCTTCTTGGGGATAGCCATTGTCGTCAGTGGGGGAGATGTGTGGGCGGCAATGGGGACATCGTCATATCCGATCACGGCGGTGTCGTCGGGGATCGTGAGACCCTCTTCGCGTGCGGCGTCCATTGCGCCGAGCGCCATCATGTCATTGGCGGCGAAGACGGCATCCGGTCGATCGGCAAGCTCGAAGAGTCGCCTCATGGCCGATTGTCCGCCATTGAACCGGAAGTCGCCGTCGACGACGCGGCGGCTGTCGAATTCGATGCCGGCGACCTGCAGCGCGCGTCGGTAGCCGCCGTATTGATGCAGTCGACCGTAGCTCTTGCTGCCGGGTCCCGTAAGGGGCCCGGAAATCATACCGATCCGCGTAAAGCCCTGTTCGATGAGATGCATCGTCGCATCGAACGCCCCCTGCTCCGAATCGACCAGCAGCTTACTGACCTCGTCGATCGCGTAGTCACGTTCGATCGCTACGACGGGTACGCGCGGATTCTCTCGCACGATTTTTTCGACGACCTCCTGCCGCACGCAGTCACCGATCAAAACCACCGCGTCGACCTGTTTCTCCAGGAGCATCCGGTAGTTCTCTTCGCCTTCCGTGAATCGATGGTCCGAATCACAGAGCACGAGGCTGCGATCATGCTTCCGCAGTTCGTGACTGAGACTTCGGACGACGTCCGTATAGAAGGGATTTGTGAGGTCCGACACGATCACGCCGATCGTATAGCTACGGCGCGTTTTCAGGCTTCGAGCCAGGCGATTCGGCCGGTAGTTCAGTTCTTCGATGGCCGTTTCGACCCGTGCCCTCGTGATATCGGGCACCCACTCGGCATCATTGATAACGGCGGAAACAGTCGCGATGGAGACTCCGCTACGGTGAGCAACGTCCTTTATAGTCGGCATCGGCCGGCTGTCGGTACAACGATGATTATTCCTGAAAGCGCTTTTCGCCGGGGGAAGTTAGGGCTTATAGAATGCTGTGTAAAGGAATGCGCGACCGTTCCTATCTTCCGACGTCACCACCATAATCTATCCGGGGCATGAAGAACGCAACCGAACCAATTTTTGTCGACCGCGAACTTTCGTGGCTCGCGTTCAATGCACGCGTACTGCAGGAGGCGCAGGATCCGCGTGTACCGCTGTACGAGCGCCTAAAATTTCTGGCGATCTACTCCGCCAATCTCGACGAATTTTTTCGCGTTCGCGTGGCATCACTGCGAAGCCTCCTTCGCTTGAAGAAGAAGGCTGTCGATAAGCTCGGCATCCATCCGGCCGAACTCCTCTCGCAGATTCACGATACCGTGACTGCGCAGCAGGAGCTCTTCGGAGCCACGTTCCGCAATGACATCCTGCCGGAGCTCGAGGAGCGCGGGATCTATCTCGTTGACGATACGACGATCACGGATACGCAGCGCGAATACCTGACGCAGTACTTCGACGAGCACGTCCGTGCTCACATCCATCCACACCTACTCGGCTCAGAGCACATCCCGTTCCTCGAGAACAGGGAGATCTATCTCGCCGTGGAGCTGTGGCCGAAAAATCACCGGATGGGCCTCTCTGCCGAAGAACCTCGGATTGGGCTGGTGGAGGTACCGAGTCCCCCCGTCGACCGCTTCGTCGAGATCCCGTCCGCCGACGACCGGCATTACGTTATTTTTCTCGACGACGTGGTGCGCGTAGCGCTGGGGAATCTCTTCTCCGGATTCGACGTCGGATCGGCCTACGCGATCAAGCTCTCGCGTGACGCCGAGCTGTACCTCGGCGACGAATTCGTGGGTAGCTTGGCCGAGCAGATCAAAAAGAGCCTCAAGAAGCGGGAGCGCGGACTACCATGCCGGTTCCTCTACGATCTGCATGCGTCGCATCGCGCCATCTCATACCTCAAGGAGACCTTCGACCTGGCCGACGAGGATCTGGTGCTCGGCGGGCGCTACCACAACCTCCACGATCTATCGGATTTCCCCGACTTTGGGCTCGACGGTGTCCACTATCAGAAACTGCCGCCGCTGCCGCATCCCGGGCTTGACTCCGCTTCTTCGATGTTCGATGCCGTCGGCGAGAAGGATCGCATTCTTCACTATCCGTATCAGAAATTCGATTACGTCGTGCGGTTCGTGGAGGAAGCGGCCGAGGATCCGGCGGTCGACTCGATTTGGATCACGTTGTACCGGACGGCTTCGGAATCGGCAGTCGTCAAAGCGCTGCTCGACGCGGCTCGACGCGGCAAGCAGGTGACGGCAGTCGTGGAGGTCAAGGCGCGCTTCGACGAGGCGTCGAACCTCGAATGGGCCGAGCAGATGGAGGCCTCGGGCGTGAGAACGCTCTACAGTTTTCGAGATCTGAAGGTGCACGCGAAACTGCTGCTCGTGGGCCGGCACGAAGACGAGCAGCATCGCTGGTACGCGTATCTGAGTACGGGCAACTTCAATGAGATCACCGCGCGGGTGTACGCGGATCATGGGCTCTTCACCGCCGACCCGCGTATTGCTGAGGACGTCCGCCGCGTGTTTTCATTTCTCGAGGGCGAGGATCCGGATCCGGTATTCGAGCATCTGCTCGTGGCGCCGTTCCACCTCCGAAAGCGCCTCAATGAGTTCATTGATGCCGAGATAGCGGCGGTGGCCGAAGGGGACGAAGGCCGAATCATGGCAAAGCTGAACGCGCTCGAGGACGAGAAGATGATCCTCAAACTCTATGAGGCCAGCCGCGCCGGAGTCGATCAAGATTTGATCGTCAGAGGCATCTGTTGTCTCGTTCCCGGCCTCGAAGGGCAGAGCGAGACCATCCACATTCGGAGCATCGTCGATCGCTTTCTCGAGCACGCACGCATCTACAATTTTCACAACCGGGGCGACGAACAATTTTTTCTGGCTTCCGCCGATCTGATGAAGCGGAATCTCAATCGTCGCGTAGAAGTGGCGTTTCCTGTTTTCGACCCGGAAGTTCGTCGAGAGCTTCGCGAAATTATCGATTTCCAGCGGCGCGACAATGTGAAGGCCCGCGTTATCGACGCCGACCAGTCGAATGCGTACGTTTCTGACGAGGGCGCGGAGTCCGTGCGAGCGCAGACCGAGACGTACGACTGGTTGCGGCGCCGTTGGAAGGAGGCGCACGATGAGCGCGAAAGCGTCGTCGACAGGCGCCAGGTCGCGGAGTAGGCCGTCGAGCTCCGAGCCGCCGGCGGAGGGGAATTGATCGCTAAAAAATGAAAGCTCCGTTCGAGCCTAACCATTGAGACGAATGCTTCGAATATGCGGCAAATGGCAGCAGCTTCACTTGTACTGACAGCCGTTCTCCTGGCGACGGCGTGCACGGATCGCACCGAACAGGCAGCGCCCGAGGCGTTTCCGCAGGGTGATACGAGCTACGTTTTTACGAGCCCGGATGCGCACTTCGAACTACCCAAGGAGCTCGACGAGATCTCCGGCCTCGCGCTGCTCGAAGAGGGCCGGCTGGGGGCCGTTCAGGATGAGGAGGGCATACTGTTCCTCATCGATTCGCAAACGGGTGAGGTGGTCGAACGGCATGAGTTCGGGAAGACGGGCGATTATGAGGCCGTCGACTACGCCGAGGGACGACTTTTCATCCTGCGCAGCGACGGCCACGTGATGCGGTTCGACGGCGGCTGGTCGGCGCTCGACGAGGCGACCACGTTCGATCTCGATATCCCCAAGAGGTGTGATGCGGAAGGATTGCGGTTTGATGCGGCCGAGCGGCGGCTGCTCGTCTCGTGCAAGGATGAGCCGGGACCCGGTCTTGAAGTCGAGAAAGCGATATACGCCTTTGATCCGGACGGGCAGAAGCTTCAGGATGAACCCGTCTTCGTGGTGGACAGCCGGCGCCTGAATGCCAGCCTTCCCGATCACCCGGTCAATCAAGCCGTCCGCTCCGTGCTGTCGGACAAGGTCGACCTGAGCGGATTCCGACCTTCCGAGCTGGCCATCCATCCGGTCACCGACGAGCTGTTCATTCTCTCATCTGTGCGTGAGACGATTCTTGCCTTGGACCGAGACGGCGAGCCGTCGCGGCTGTGGGTGCTTCCATCCGACCTGTTGACGCAGCCGGAAGGCATGGTTTTTCTTCCAAACGGCGACCTGTTTATTGCAAGCGAGGCGGCCAACCGGGATGAGGCCGTGCTGCTGCGCTTCAACTATCGCGCGGAGCAGGAGGTGGTGGCGGAATGAAGAGTCTGCTTTTCTTGAGGCACGCCAAATCTGACTGGAATGCGCCGTTCGGACATGATCACGAGCGGCCAATCAACAAACGGGGTCGGGGCGATGCCCGGCGGATCGGCCGCTTTCTTTCGGAACTCGATTACTTCCCCGATTGCATTCTCTCGTCGAGCGCCGTTCGCGCTCGCACCACCCTGGAACACGCCGTCGAAGAGGGTGGATGGGGCGAGATCGCGACAGAGATCACGGACGTGTTGTACGAGGCTTCGATTCGTGATGTGCTGGAACTCATCCGCGTCCAGAACGATGCGTACAGCCGCCTCCTCCTCGTCGGCCACGAACCGACGTGGTCGACGATGGTCGCACGACTGATCGGCAGTGCGCACGTGCGCGTCTCGACCGCAACCCTTGCGCGGGTGGACGTAAAGGTGCCGCGCTGGGCGGACGTCGACTTCGAAGGAGGAGAGCTGCGTTGGCTCGTGCCGGCAAAGCTGCTTCGAAATCGATCGGTGTAGCTCGGCCAAAGCGCTCATGTGTCCACTGGTCGCGAGGCCGCGATCGTGCTCTCATAGAGGCGCGCATAGGCTTGCACCGTATCCGCGACGGTCGGCACGGTGACCGGCTGGTGCCCGTGCTGTCGAGATAAGAGCTGGTCGACCGTGCTCCGCATATCGTCCACGGATCCGCATCGATGCACGTTATCCGAGTCACCCGCAAACCCCGTGTCTCGGCAGACCACGTGCATTCCCGATGCAAGCGCTTCGAGAAAGACGTAGCCCTGGCTCTCGTATTCGGAAGGATGGAGGAGGACGCTGCTTCGTTGCATGAGCTGCAACACGTCCTCACGCGGTAGCGGTCCGCGGAATTCGACGTTCGGCGGGGCCGAGCGCTCCAGGTCCGACCGGAGTGGACCGCCGCCCACGACGACGAAGCGGACCGTCGGCAGCGATTGTGCCACGCTCACGAGGTCCTGTACCCGCTTCAGAGGAATGAGCGAGCCGACGTACAGGACGTCGATATCGCGTCTGTCTGCGACGCCCGAACGACGGGCACGGTCGACTTCGTCGAGATCGAGCCCGAGAGGAATGATTGCATCGGCCTCTCTGCCGAGCGTGCTCTGCGCTGTTTTGGATGCGTGTTCGGAGCCGGCGGCGATGGGGAAGTCGGCACGTCGCAGCACACGCGAATAAACGGTCGCCCGCCGCAGCTCCTGTCCCCCTATCGAAGCCACGTGCCCGCAGCCGAACCGCCGTGCCGCGGCCGATGCGAGCAGGGTGCCCTCGCCAATCCAGAAGCTGTGTATCACGTTGCACGGCCACTCGGCGATCTCGCACCACGCTCGATACCAGGTCGCCGGCTTGTGATATCCGCCTCGATTGCCTCCCCCACAAGGACGCACGGAGAGACCGTGCCACCGATATGGTCGACGAGAGTACGGATACTGGAGAGATACGACGCGGACCTCGACGGCCGGCTGAAGTCGTGCAAACCCGCGCACGTAGGTCTGAACAGGGGGGATGCACGAGGTATCGTTCTCGTTGGCCGGGAAGCCGGGTGTGACGAAAAGCAGGCGCGTCAGCATCGTTCGCCGGCGAGGATGGGGAAGCTCGACGCGTTACGGCCCCTATGGCCGCTGATGGGGACTAAGATTCAGAGTGCACACGCATCGGCGGCAGATCGGATCCTCGGACATGTCGAGGTTGGCGCGAAAATCAGTCGCGCGTTTTCCGTTGACGATCTCATCCAAAGACGCCTCGTTGATGTTGCCGATCGAAGCGTGAAAAAAGCACGGGCGAACCGTGCCGTCGGTCTCGATGACCGTCGACACCCATGGCGCGTTGCACTGCGGCACGGCAAACGTGTCTTCGTTGTTTAGTGCCCGGTAATAGCGAACCAGCCCACGAATCTGATCGGGGCTCTCAGTGACAAATCCGGAGGAGAATTGCTTTCGATGCGAGTGAAGCACGTCCCTCACTACGAGCTCGAAGTGCGTGATCTCCTCGGGCGTCAGCGCGACCTCCGCCGTCCCCTCCCACGGCACGTCGCGATTGAAGGCACTGCTCGAGACGTCGGCGGCCAGGAACGAAATGCGATCGACGGGAAGCAGCCGAGCCGTCTCGATGATCTTTCCGATATCGAAGTAATTCTTCCGCTGAATGACGCATCGTGCCGTGATTCGAAGCCGCGGCTTGACCTCGCGCAGGGCGCGGACGCCGGCTTGTAGTTTCGCGCAGGCCCCTTCGACATTGCGGATGCGGTCGTGCACCTTCGGGCTTCCATCGAGTGAGACGATCACGTCGTCGCACCACTTCGCCACGTCCTTCGCGTACGGTTTCAGGAGGATGCCGCTCGACAGTAGCGTGATTTTTATCCTCAACTGCTTCAGCCGTTCGCACAGCGCCCAAAGATTCGAGTGCATGAGTGCCTCCCCCCCGGAGAGGACCACACGTCGGACGCGCAAGCGCTTGAAATCGCTGAGATGGCGATCCAATTCTTCCGGCGAGAGCTCGCGCCGGTCCTTGTTCGCTTTCCAGATGTCGCACATCACGCACCGGCAGTTGCAGCCGCTGTGCGGCATGAGAACGACCACCGGGAGGGCCCGTATCTGGCCGTTCGCAAGTGTGCGCTTACGTTGCACGTAATCTATGGGAGAAACCATGTGCCAGTTAGGTGTTCGAAAGGATTTTCGCGGAAGTGGCTCTGGACGCCAGCGCTAGAAACCCGTTGTCTCGGGCCGTTGATAATGGACGAGCTTTTGCGCGGCACGGAGCTCGACCGGCATCGCGTAGATGCCGAGTCGGTACCGCCATCCACTCAACCACCGGAGCATCCGCCGCGTCATGGCACCTAAGTTCGGGTCCGTGGCGGTAGGATAAAAGGCATTTACGACCCTTTCGAAATTTCGAACGCGCCGGTGCAGTGGATCTCCGATCCACGGTACGAAGGAACTTCGTCTCTGAGCAAAATTCTGCCAATCGTCCCCCATCCACTCGTCGAGGGTCTCCGGAAATCGGAAACCGTTCTCGAGCGCGCTGTCGTAGAGATCACCCGCTAGCGGTACCGGAGTGTACATATAGAAGATAGTTTCGGCGATCGGGTTGATGGCCTTAAGCCGACGGACGAAGCGTAGCGTCTCCGTCACGTCCTGCTCGGGATCGGGCGGATTTCCAAGTACGAACGAGAATTCGGGCACGATGCCGTAGGAACGCATTTTGGCTGCGATCTCGAGAGTTTTCTCGGCCGATGCCTTGCCGCCCTTGTTCATGCGTCTCAGCGTATCGTTGGATCCGGACTCTGCTCCCAGGAACACCATTTTAAGACCACTGTCGCGCATGAGGCGCCAGGTCGCGTCGTCGTACTTAAGCAGTGTATCTACGCGGGCCTCTCCCCACCATCCGATCCCGTGGGAGGCGATCCGTTCAGCAAATACGGCCGTCCGCTTCTCGTTCACGAAAAAGTTGTTGTCATAGAACTCGACCGCATCCACCCGGTAGCGCTCCACGAGCGTTTCGACCACTTGAGCCGTTCTCTCGGCGGACTGCGCCAGCCATCGCCCATCCACCATGTTGACGACGGCGCAGAAGTTGCAGCGAAACGGGCAGCCGTAGCTTGAATGGTGCGGAAGCGTCCGCCGGCCCATGAAGGTCTTCCGGACGTAGCGCTCGACCGGCACGCGGTGGTAGGGGAAATCCGGCAGCTGATCGGGACGTGGGATCGGTGCCGGGGCGACATGGCCCGAGTCCTTGGCCGCCTCGCGGATGCCGGGGATCGACGAGCGATCGCCGCCGTCACGGATGGCGCGAAGCAATGCAAGGAAACTCTGCTCACCATGTCCGGACACGACGATGTCCACACAATCCGAGCCCAGGCACGTGTCCGCGTGCTGTGTTGGAAAATATCCTCCCCAGACGATCGTCACCTCAGGATCGGTTCGGCGGAGCTTTCGTGCCGCAGTGGCGGCGTGCTTTAGCTGCGGCCCGCCCATCACGGTCATTCCGACGATCCCGGCGCCGCTCTCGCGAACGGCACGCCTGAGGTCTTCGTGGGTGGATATATTCCCGTCGACAATCCGGTATTCGAACTCGCCCTCTAATAGCGCGCCCAGAGCGAGCAGCGCCATCGGCAGGACGGGCTTCCGCGAGGCGGAACTCTGCGGGTTGTAGAGGACGACGGATGGGCTGGTCATTGAGTCATGTACCGTTCGGGTCGGAGGACATATGCACGACGGGGCTATTCGAGTCGGAAGACGGTGAGCGACTCGTTCAAGTGGCGCCGCTCCGCCACTCGAGAAATCCGATGCCCGTCGGCTTCGAACTGCCGCAGATACTCGCCGCATCGCCCGTCTGACGACAGGACCACCAGCGCGAAGCCGTTCGGCGAAAGATGTCGGCCCAGCGATGCCGAAAAGCGCTCGACGACGTCATTCGAGCGCCATGCGAGATCGAAGGCCGATCCCGGCGCTCCTCCGAAGTAAGGTGGATTAAATAGCACCACGTCGAACGTACCGGCCTCTTCGAAAAGGTCGGACTCGACGACCCGTACTCGGACGGAGTTTAGCTCCGCATTCTCGCGTGATGTGCGGACGGCATCCGGGTTTACGTCGACGGCAGTGACGGCGGCGCCCCGCGTCGCTGCGGCAATCCCGCAGATGCCCGATCCGCAGCCGAGGTCGAGCACCTTTCGGCCGGGCGGCAGCACATCCTCAAGAATCAGTTCGGCAAGGAAGGCACCCGACCTGAAGATGATTGGATGAAAGACGTCCGGCGGGATCTGAAGTCTCAGCCCGTGAAATTCCTCGACGGCGGAGCGGCGAAGCCGATGACGCTGCCGCGCAAGGAATCGAAGCCGCAGACCCGCGCGCGCGATGCTGCGCCAAAGGCGCCGCGGCTGCATGTGAGCAATGGCATCGTCCGCTTGAAGTGCTTTTCGGCCGGACAGCACGACGAATCGAGCCGGCTCCCGCCTGTTGCGAAGCCGAGCGAGCGTCCGGCGCACGCGCCACCTCGGTCCGAATCGAGGCTTGTGGATGGACCACGTCACGCCCAATCGCGCGGAGAGCTGCGTGAGTCGTCGCTCCGTGAGATAATCCTCGGACGCGAGCACGTCGGAGGCGAACCCGTAATCCCTTCGGAACCGCCGCTGGCGCTCTCGTACCATCCGTTCGCCGCTGCTCGCCCGGCGGTACATCGGCGAGTCGATGACCACGACTCTACCGGACCTCCGAAGCACACGGAGCGCCTCACCGAGCGTTCGCTCGTAGTTCTCGGAATAGTGGAGGGATGCGTTGAAGACGATCACGTCGAAGCACCCGTCGCCGAACGGGAGGCGATCGAACGCGGCGCGGATGCACGTGAACGTGGTACGGTAGTGTACACGTGCACCGAGGCCGTCCAGTCGATCCGTGCGAAGATCGACGGCGCACACCTCGTGTCCACGCAGCGCGAGACGATTCGATAGCCACGCGTTGCCCGCTCCGAGGTCGAGGATGCGAAGCGTCCCGGATGCCGACACACGCTCAAGAGGCGCGAGGACGCATTCGACAAAGCAGTCATGACTCACCGCACGAATGCGCCAATCGCGTCGGTGACGTCCCGTCGTATCCTCGTACGGCAGTCGCCGAAAGTATGCCGAATCAGCACTCCCGCGCCCCTCGCGATGCCGGATCTCATTGTACTCCGTTTCGAACCGACGAAAACGCTCGCTTTGGACGGGAGCGACCATATCCCAGATGCCGTCCTTCTTCCGGTAGGATAGCCGTTCGCCCTCGCATAACAGCAGATCGGTTGCGACCATCGAGAGGGGCTCTCCGCAGGATGGGCAGACCATATCAATGCTGTCCGTATGGACTGGTGCGGCAATCATACGCGCTCGAACTCGATGAGGAAATGATCGCTCAGGTATGCCGCCGCTCGCGCGTGCCGGATGCGGCGCTCCGCAGCCGCTATCCAGTGCGCCATCGTTGTGTGCCGCTCGACGACGGCAGCCGCGAAGGTCGGTGGAAGCAGCAGTCCGATTCCCATCAATCGGACGCAGCGGAAGTGCGGACGAAACTCTTTCTCCAACCGGCGAGGCATCGGATAGAACACGTCCATGCCGCGAAAGCTCGCTTTCCCCGAAATCCGGCGGAACGCCGTGCCCGGCCTCGCTCTGCCGAGGTACCATAGCCACTCCCACGCACACCATCGGCCCATGATGACGAATGCGGTCCGTGCGCCAGGCTTCAGGACTTGCGCGAGCCGGCCTGCAAAGGCGCGCCGATCTCGCAAGCAGTTGAGCACGCCGAAGTTCGAGAGCGCCGTGTCGAACGGTCCGGGAGGCAGAGGATCTGTGTTCAGGTCGACTACCTCAAATGTTGCGGCAATGTCCCCGTCGACACCTGCCAAGGCGGCTTTCGACCGCGCCCGCTTGATCATTGCGGCGGAGGCGTCGATGCCGTGCACGTCCAGACCGCGGCGGGCGAGGCGCAGGGCGTCCTCGCCCGTGCCGCAGCCGAGATCGAGTGCGCGTAGGCCGGGCCGAAAGATGTGCCGCGTTTCAGATGCGACGGCATCACGCAGAAGACTCCCTAGAAGCGTGCTGCTGAACGAGGCGTCGTAGTCTGCGGCCAGGTCGTCAAACGCCACTGCCTCGGCAAGGCCAACTCCGCCATCTGCATCAGCGATATGGCTGCCGCTCATCCTCATGCACGTTCTCGCTCGTGCCTGGTCAGCAGCATGCCGGCTCGGCCTGCCTTCGATGCCACGAAGTGCCGAGCCAGTGCAGATACGCGCGGCGATGC
>CAZQAS010000011.1:0-18300 GCA_964591285.1 uncultured Rhodothermales bacterium | reverse complement strand
GCGCACAAGCTCATCATCTTCCCGGTACACGATGCCGTCGATGCCGCGCATACCGCGCGGTCCGTGTGCGATCAGATGGGGAAGCAGCTCGCGCATCGTTTCTTCGCCTTCGCCGATCACGACGACGTCCGCCCCGTGTGCGAGGTAGCGTTTGGGATAATTGGCCGATTCCGGGCCGCCCACCACGATGAGTGCGCCGGCTTCCTTGGCCGAGTGGATGAGCGACAGCACGGCCGGCCGCGTAATGAGATTGCAGTAGATTCCTACCACGGGTGGCCGATGGCGGCGGACGTGCGCCTCGAACGCTGTCCGGCTGCTGAACGTGGTATCGAAAACGTCGACGTCGAAGCCGTGCTGCTTCAGATACGCAGAGAGGTAGAGCAGCCCGAGCGTCGGATAAGGGCGCATCACGGAGCGCTCATGTGCGTCCTCGTGCAGGAAATACGCGTGTGTTAGGAGGATGTCCATGCGCGATGTCGAGCCAGTGGCAGCGTCATGCCGTGATAGAGAAAGGCGGCAGCTTCTCGCAGCATGCCGGCTGCGTTCAAGTGGTCGCCAGAGCCGGCGGCGAACGTTCGGAGTCTGGACGAAGCCTTCCGCATTCTGAACTCCTTGTGGAGAGCCGTGTGGAGGCGACGATAGACCTCCGTTCCGAACGGCCCCTCATACATCATCGCGAGATCGTCGGAGTCGGTCCAGTTTCGCTTCTCGCCGAGCTTCTCGCGGACCATCTCGTAGAATTTCGTGCCCGGGAGCGGATAGGAAACCGACGCACCGATGCGATCCGGCCGGCACTCCCGCACGAGCGCGAAGGTCTTTTCGATGTCCTCCCGCGTCTCTCCCAGATAGCCGAACTGCAGGAAAAATCCCACCTGTATACCGGCCGTCCGAAGCCGCCTCGTGGCCTCATGGACCTGCGCCACCTGAATCCCCTTCTCCATGGCGTCCAGGATCTTCTGCGAGCCGGATTCGACGCCGGTCCACACGATTTCACAGCCGGCGTCGCGAAGCGCGTCGATCTCGCCGTCTCGCAAGAGGAGGTCGACCCGATTGAGAGATTTGAACGGCGTGCGCACGTCCTGCTCGTTAACCAGGTCGGAAAATCGCCGCATCCAGCCGGGTTTGATGCCCATCATGTCATCCATGAACCAGATGTGATCCGGCCGGTAGCGGGCGTTCAGGAAGTCGAGTTCGGCCGCGACGTTTTCGGGACTTCGGACGTTGTAGCGCTGCCCCCAGATGGGTTTCGCGCACCAGTTGCAGTGGAACGGACATCCCCGCGAGGTCACCATGTTGAGCGAGAATCGTCCGTGTCGCCTCATCCAGATCTCTCGATACCGATCGATATCGACGAGGTCCCACGCCGGAAAAGGCAGCTCATCAAGATTGCGGATGACAGGTCGCGAGTTGGTTCGGATGACCTCGCGATCGTCCAGATACGCGACGCCGTCCGCTGACGGTTGCTCGAGGTCGCTTCGGAGGACCTCAACCAGCGTGCGTTCGCCTTCGCCAAGGATCACGACGTCCGCTCCGGCACGCAGGTAGGACTCGGGATGGTCCGTGGCATCGGAGCTGCAGACGACGACCCGGCAGCCGCGGTCCTTTGCGGCGCGAGTCATTTCCACGGCGGCCTCCCGCATGCGAAGGAGGCACATCTTGGAGAGGTAGTTGAAATTATCCTCATAGAGGACGGCTACGTCGGGCCGATGGAAATCAAGTGCCGATACCCACTCGGCCTCGGAAGTGGCGAGCATCGAATCGTGAAGCGCGACGTGGAGCCCTTCCTCCCGCAGCACGGCCGCGGCGTACAGTGCACCGAGAGGCGGGTACGGCTCCATCGCATCCCAGAGTTTGGGGTCGAAGCGCAGGTGATAGGCTTGTCCGATCAAGACGTCGCTCATGCCGCCGCACCGTATTCATCCGCACCGTACTCATCCGCGAACTGCGCGGGCCAGTTCTGAACGTAGTCGAGCGACCCGGACTCGGGAAACATCTGGGTCGTTACCTGCTCGGCAGCCGCGCCGTCAATCAGCGCCCCCAACCGCGTTCGAAAGAGACGCGCCACGACGGAGGCATATCCTCCTTCGGGGACCGTGTAGCGACCGACTTGATAGGCGGAGGCGATGCGGTGCCAGGGCCAGCCTCGCCGGCCGGCGCGGAAGCGGTAAAAAGTGATGAAGATGTGGCGGATGAGTGCATTGAGTAGGTCCCCGAAACGTCCCCCAAGAACACGCTCGAGCATCCGCGTCACGAGCGGTGGGCCGGCAGCAGATGCGAGCCGGCGGCGTCCCTCCAGTGCGGGCCGGCGCTGCGCATCATGACCGGGGTCAAGCCGTGCGTCGCCATGGGCGTTCGGAAGCAGGTCCGATGTCCAGCCGTTGGCGCTCCTGAACGCCTCATAGGCATTCCGGCCCCAGAGAGGAACGGCCTGGATGACCTCATGCGCGGTGAAGAGATTCCGATCGCGAAGCGCCAGCGAGGCTTCGTCGAGGATGTAATTTGGGCAGAGATAGGCCGGAAAGCGGTGCCGCGCGTAGCGCGTCAACTTCGAGAGCGGCACGATGAACAGGCGCGAGATCCAGAGGCGGCGCTCAGCAGTGATGCAGAAGAGGTCGACGTCGCACGTCCGGCCGGCATTTCCGACGGCCAGCGACCCGGAAACGGCCACCGCCCGGACGAACGGCACGTATCGAAACCACCCGCCAAACTGGTGGGCCTCCTTCCATAGACGTTCGGCACGCGCGGCCTTCTTGGCGCGCGCATCGACGAGATGCTCACGCCCTCGTAGACAAACGTACTTTCCCGTATCATAGACGACGCTGGAGGCGAGCACGCGCAGCGAGCGGCGGACCGCCTTCGGATCTGTCCTGGAATGAACAACACGCCGGTAGAGCTCTTCGTGGGTCAGCGCGAAATCGAAAACGTCCGCATACACGATCGCGATGAGAATGTCGCGACTCAGGCAGGGACTCGTGAGATCCAGGAGCTGTCTCGACTCAACCGCAGGAATCATATCGGTAGCGCTACTGCATGAATCTCAATACGACTGAGCAAGTGATGAAAGGCACTCCGCAGACATGACCACGTCGGATTCGCCGTCGACGTCCAGCCGAAGTGCGACGTCGGCGATCGGCTTCCTCGCGGGTCTTGCCGCCGCGGTGCTGCTTGCATTCCTTCCCCAGCCGGCCGATCTCTCCGTCGAGGCCTGGAGAACGGCCGCCGTCGGGATCCTCATGGCGATCTGGTGGATGACCGAGGCTATTCCGATTCCCGCCACGGCGCTGCTTCCCCTCGTCCTATTTCCACTGCTCGGCATTGCGGAGATCCGCAGCGCGGCGGCACCGTATGCCAATCCGCTCGTCTTTCTATTTCTTGGCGGATTCGTCATCGCAATCGCTATGGAGCGATGGGGACTTCACCACCGGATCGCACTTCGAATCATTCACTTCGTTGGTGTCCGACCGACGAGAATTGTTACCGGCTTTGCCATTGCCGCTGCGTTTCTGAGCATGTGGGTGAGCAACACGGCTACGGCACTGATGATGCTGCCGATCGGGCTATCCGTCGTGGAACTGGTGCGGGGAAGGGGCGATAGCGGCCGGGCGAATCCGGACGGCGCAAACTTCGCTACGAACTTGATGCTCGTCATTGCCTATGCGTGCAGCATCGGTGGCATGGCTACGCTCATCGGCACGCCTCCGAATGCCTTTTTCGCAGGCTTCATGCTCGAGGCCTACGACCGCTCGCTCGGCTTTGTCGAATGGATGATGCTGGGGCTGCCGCTCGTCCTGATAGCCCTGCCGATCATGCTCCTCGTGCTGACGCGGTTTATCTATCCGATCCGGATCCAATCGATTCCGGGCGGCGCAGACTACGTGCGGCAGGCCCTGCACGATCTCGGCCGTATGAAGCTCGGGGAGCGGATGGTGGGCGTCGTTTTCGTTTCAGCGGCCCTCCTGTGGATGACGCGGCCGATGCTAGAAGATCTGCTTCCCGGCCTCTCGGATGCCGGAATCGCGATTGGGATGGCCCTGCTACTCTTTGCGCTGCCCGTTGACGTGCGGAAGGGCGAGTTCGTGCTCAGCTGGCAGGACGCCGAACGCCTGCCATGGGGCGTTCTCGTGCTTTTTGGAGGTGGGCTGAGCCTTGCGGCCGCGATCGATCAAACGGGCCTGGCCGGTTGGATAGGATCACAGGCCGTCCTACTTGCCCACTGGCCGCCGCTGCTCGTCATACTTGCCGTTGCGGCCGTAATCGTTCTGCTGACCGAGCTGACAAGTAACACCGCCACGGCCGCGGCCTTCATCCCGATTGCCGCTTCCGTCGCGGTCGGGCTCGGTCACGATCCCCTGCTGTTCGCTGTGCCGGCCACCCTTGCTGCGAGTGCGGCATTCATGCTGCCCGTAGCGACGCCGCCGAATGCGATTGTCTACGGAAGCGGCATGGTCACCATCGGACGCATGGCAAAAGGCGGTGTTGCGCTGAATTTGATCTTCGTCGTTCTGGTCAGCGTGGCCGCCTACCTACTCGTTCCCGTCCTCTTTACACCTTAAGTTGTCTCGAGCGCTGGGCCGCCTTCGAGCATCTCCTCCGTCACACCTTCGCGGTACTTCTCGAAGTTTTTTGCAAACCGCTCTGCAAGCTGCCGTGCCTGACGATCGTACTTCTCACCGTCGTCCCAGGTGTTACGCGGGATGAGCAGCTCGGAAGGCACGTTGGGACACGACGTAGGTACCTCGAAGCCGAAGATTTCGTCCGAGACGGTCGGCTGCTCGCGAAGTGAGCCATCGTGAATGGCGTCGATGATTGCCCGCGTGTGCGGAAGATCCATGCGCCGGCCAACCCCGTACGGACCACCGGTAAAGCCCGTGTTTACGAGCCAGGCGTCGGATCCGTGCGTCCGCATCTTCTCCGCCAGCAGATCGGCGTATTTGCTCGGGTGCCAGACCATAAACGCCGCACCGAAGCAGGCCGAGAACGTGGCCTCCGGTTCGTCGACGCCGACCTCCGTTCCGGCAACTTTCGCCGTGTATCCGCTGATGAAATGATACATCGCTTGCGACGGGCTTAGGCGGGCAACGGGAGGAAGCACGCCGAAGGCATCGTAGGTGAGAAAGATGATGTTATTTGGATGGCCGCCCACGCACGGTATTCTGGCGTTGTCGATATACTCGATCGGATACGACGCCCGGGTATTGACCGTAATGCTCGTGTCACTATAGTCGACCTCGCGTGAATCCTCGCCGTATACCACGTTCTCCAGTACCGTGCCGTAGCGGATGGCCCGGTAGATCTCCGGCTCCTTCTCGGCTGAGAGGTCGATGACTTTCGCGTAGCACCCGCCCTCGATGTTGAAAACGCCGTTGTCGCCCCAGCAGTGTTCGTCGTCGCCGATCAAGTGCCGCTCGGGATCGGCCGATAGCGTCGTCTTACCCGTGCCGGAGAGGCCGAAGAAGAGCGTCACGTCTCCGTTGCCGCCCTCGTTGGCCGAGCAGTGCATCGAGAGCACATCGTCCCGTGGCATGAGATAGTTCATGATGGTAAACACCCCCTTCTTCATCTCGCCGGCGTATTCTGTGCCGAGGATGACCATCTCCCGATCCTCGAAGCTCAAATCGACACTGGTCTTGGACGTCATGTATGAAGTGAAACGATTGCAGGGAAATTCGCCCGCATTGTAGATCGTGTAGTCCGGCTCGCCGAAGTCATCCAGCTCGTCCTCGGGGACGCGCATCAGCATATTGTGCATGAAGAGAGCGTGATAGGCGCGCGAGCACACGATCCGCACCTTGATACGATGATCCGGATCCCATCCCGCATACCCATCCACAACGTAGAGGCGCTCCCGGGTGTTGAGGTAATCGAAGGCACGCTCGCGATTGACGAGGAAAGTGTCGTGATCCAGCTTGATATTGATGCGACCCCACCAGATGTCCTCGCTGCTGTCCGGGTGCTCGACGACGCGCTTATCGGCGGGACTCCGGCCGGTCTTTTCTCCCGACGTGATGGCAAGAGCGCCGGAGCTTACGATCGCTGCGGTCACATCGAAGCGGATCGCATCCTCG
This sequence comes from uncultured Rhodothermales bacterium, assembly GCA_964591285.1. GTDB lineage: Bacteria > Bacteroidota > Rhodothermia > Rhodothermales > VXPQ01 > CAZQAS01. The sequence continues at coordinate 12,235 of CAZQAS010000011.1, read as the reverse complement.
TAGAGCTTGGATGGGGCGCGATTTCTGTACGTCTCTGCTACGTTGATTCCCGAGGATTCAAGCGAGAACGAGTCGGACATAGTATCTATCTGGGTCAGGCTGTGGTTGTTTGTAATACGACTGAGGCCTGAAGGACCGTCGGAATCCTTCGACACAGCGGTGGCCGTGCACGGAAGGCGTCAGAGCGATGGCGGGACGGCCGGCGGTCGGAAGCGGTTCCGGCTGCTGAGAATATACCGGCTCTCGAGGCGAATTCCCGTGAAAAAATTGATCACGAGCCGGCGTAGGCCTCTTGCCGATATTGATGGGACGGCAGCGTGAACGTAAACGTTGCCCCCTGCTCGGAATTGCGCTCGGCGCGGATGGAGCCGTCGTGTCGTTCAACGATCCGCCGGCAGATCGCCAGCCCGATTCCGGTTCCGGCGTATTTAGCGCGAGAATGCAGCCGCTGGAACGGAGTGAAGATGCGGTCTAGGTTCTCGGTCTCGAAGCCGATGCCGTTGTCGGCAACAGAGATACTCCACGTCTCATCGTCGGCCGAACCGATCCGCTCGGCCGTGATTCGGATGTGGGGAGTCACGTCCGGGCGCCGGAATTTCAGCGCGTTGGAGATGAGGTTCTGAAAGAGCTGGCGCATCTGCGACGCGTCCGCCTCGATGGTGGGCATCGCATCGGCCTCAATCTCAGCGCCCGATTCTCGCACGGGCACCTCAAGGTCCAGGAGCACCTCTTCGAGAACCCGGTTCAGGTCGACCGATTCCTGTTCTCGCTGGCGAGTCTGTACACGCGAGTACTCCAGAAGGTCACGGATGAGCTGCGTCATGCGAACCGCCGCATGGTCGATCCGGTCGAGATATTCACGTCCGACCTGCGGCAGCTGCGCCTCAAGGTCCGACTGCATCAGGTTCGCAAACGACCGAATCTTGCGGAGCGGTTCCTGCAAATCGTGAGAAGCGGCGTAGGCGAATTCCTGCAGTTCGCGATTGCGGAGCGTCAGCTGTCGGTTCGCGTCTTCGAGGCCGCGTTCGGCGCGTCTGCGTTCGCGTACCTCCATCGTTAGGGATTCGTTTACCTTTCGTAGATCCTCGGTTTTCTCTGCAACACGAGATTCGAGGGTCTCGTTCAGATCGCGCAGCTTTCGTTCGGCTTTGCGCCGCTCACGAAGCTCGCTGCGTGAGGCCTTGTACAGGCGCGCATTGTCGACGGCAAGCCCGCAAATTCTTCCGAGCTCGAGGAGGAGCGGGAGATCGCCTTCGTCGTACGTGCGACCGCTCTCCGCACTGACGATCGACATGGCTCCCATTGTACGTCCACGCGCCTTCAGCGGGACCGAGGCGTAGGAATGCAGCCCTAACGAGGTGATCATTCGATAGTGCTCCTCATCTTGGACCGTTGTGCGAAGCAACTCATCGGAGATCGTTGAGACCATGCTCGGCTCGCCGCTGCGAAGCACGCTGTGCGGCCCAACCGGGGCATCCTCACGGGGAGGATATCGGCGGCGCATCTCCTTAGCCGCTTCGATCTTCTCGGGATCCGAGTGGCAGATGGCGGCCATCTCCAGCGAGCCGTCTTCCTGTTCGATATCGACGACGCACCAATCCGCAAGCCCCGGCACGAGAACGTTTACGACGTTGCTGACGGTCTCCTCGTAATCGAGGGACTCCGTGACGACGAAGCTGGCTTCGGCAACGTAGCGCACCGCGTCCTCGGCTCGCTTTCGGTCCGTAATGTCGCGCGCAATCGCGAGCAGTCGATGCGGCTCACCGTCCTCGTCGAGCACGGGAGTTACAACGACGTCCCACCACTTTGGACGGCCTTTCGTGGTCGGGCGATACCCTTCGAATCGCCCGGAGCTTCCGCTTCGTGCCTCGTTGAGGGCGCGGCGTACTTTCTCGCGGTGTTCGCCGGCCCAAAGATCGATCCACGGCTTACCGATCCACTTCTGGAGATCGGCGATTTCCATCAGATGCTGTCCGCTCGAGTTCATCGACAAGAGCCGGCCGTCGAGGTCGAGTACTTTTATGCTGTCGGGACTGCTCTCGGCGAGAACGCGATACAGGGATTCCCCGTGTTCCTCGTCCGGGTCGTCGATGAAGGGACGTTCGTTGTCCTGTTCGGATTCTGGCACTAGAGGCCGGGTCAATCGGTGGTGTGGTCCGCACGAAAGTAAAAAGCTACAGCCACGCCGCTAGAGGGATCGCGGGGCAGCGCACGTATTACAGGATTGTAGCTATTGGTAGATGGCCGCGCTTTGCGGATGGTCGACTTCTCGAAGCCTGGGTGCTCCCAGGTCAACGCATTCTATGATGAGGTGCCCGCCTCAGTCGTTCGCCGCCATCGCGCTAAACGTCTGGCGAAGGGCAGGATAGAGTTCCCCGTACCTCTCGTAGTACGCTGAATAGCGTTCGGCCGCCTTTTCATCAACCGTAGTCGTACCGGTGACGTGCACAGTGGCACGGCAGGCCGAATCAACGTCGCCCCAGTGCCCCGTACCCACGCCGGCCAGCAATGCGGCTCCGTAGGCAGCGCCTTCCGTGGTGTTGACAGTCGCAAGCTCCACATCGAGGACATTTGCCAGGATCTGGCGCCACAGGGCACTGCGTGCACCACCTCCCGAGATGCGCACCTGATCAACGGAACGCAAACCGGCATCGGACATGAGTTCGAAGCTGTCTCGCAGTCCGAAAGCTACGCCTTCGAGGACCGCACGTGTCATGTGGCGCCGGTCGTGCCGAACGGTGAGGCCGACGAACGCTCCTCGCGCCGTCGGATCGGCGTGCGGGGTACGCTCACCCGTCAAGTAGGGCAAGAAGAGCAGGCCTTCCGAACCATCCGGCACGTTCTCCGCAGGCTCGAGCAGCTCACTGAAGTTTTCCTTCGGCGCCACCATGTCGCGGTACCATCGCAGACTGCCGGCCGCCGAAAGCATGACACCCATGAGGTGCCATCGCCCCGGCACGGCATGGCAGAACGAATGCAGGCGCCCTTCCGGATCAACGAATGGCTCGTCCACGCTCGCGAAGACCACGCCCGACGTTCCGAGGGTCAGCGCGACGATGCCCTCTCGCACAGCCCCGACCCCGACGGCCTGCGCACTCTGATCGCCGCCGCCACCGACGACTGGCGTCCCCGCCTTCAATCCTGTGGCTTCGGCCGCCGCTCCGGATACCGTGCCCGTGACCTCGGGGCCTTCGTGCGTCGGCGGCAGCCAGTCGCGTGGGACGTCGAGCCTCGTAAGTACTTCGTCGGACCAATCCCGCTTTCGAAGATCGAGCAGCAGCGTCCCGGCCGCTCCAGCCCGATCCGTGGCGTATGCACCGGTCAATCGATAGCGCACGTAGTCTTTCGGGAGCAGCACGGATCGGATCTGAGAATAGATCTCCGGCTCGTGGTTGCGAACCCAGAGAAGCTTCGGTGCCGTGAAGCCTGTCAGCGCCTCGTTCCCCGTGAAGGCGATCAGATCGTCCCTACCGACCTTCCGTCGAATTTCCTCGCATTCTGCAGCCGTCCGTTGATCGTTCCAGAGAATGGCCGGCCGTAGCACCTCGCCGTCGGCATCGAGGAGAACGAGCCCGTGCATCTGCCCTGTGAGTCCGATTCCGGCGATTTCGTCCCCGGAGACGCCGGCGTCCTCGAGGGCGCCTTGGATGCTTCGGATCGCACCATTCCACCACAAGTGCGGATGCTGCTCGCTCCACATGGGTTGCGGTGTCTCGAACGTGTACTCGTCCGCCGCAGTCGCTACGACGGTCCCGTCCTCGTCGATGAGCAGCGCCTTGGTGGCGGTCGTGGAGACGTCTATCCCTAGGAAGTAGGCCATGGTACGAAGCTATAGCGAGATACGAAAAAGGGATGGCCTGCCGCGCAGCACCATCCCTTTCACACGTCGGTTCGGCGCGCAAAGCGCCTTGCGGTCTACGCCTGCTGGGCGACCCAGAGGTCACAATAGCCCTCCGGATGGATCGGTCCGGGTACTACCTGGCAACCTCCGCACTGCGCGCCTTCCTCAGGTTCCGTGTACAGCTGGCAGTTGTCGCACGTCATGTCCTCGTGCGGCGAATCGTCCACGTAATTCGTGTTCTCACGCTGTTGCACCTCTGTGTCGGTCAGCCCGGACGTGTCCGTGCACGAAAAATCAGCTTCGGCAACATTTCCTTCCGCTCCTCCGTCGGTTCCGTTCTCACCGCCGCCTCCGCACGCGGAGAGAAGCGTTGGAGTGACGACGCCCACCGTTCCGAGGGCGGCCAGCTTCTGAAGGAAATTGCGTCGGGACTCGTTCTGTTTTTCGTTCGGCATGTTTTGCTCCAGTCGATTGCGCTTTCGCGGGCCCATCGCCCGGCTCGGTCCCTTGTTAGAGGACATAGCCGATGCGATCGGCGGTGGGTGATTCTCAGGAATGCGAACCTATACTATTTGATGTCCTGCACATTTTCCACTACAACGTATCTTGTTGAGCCCGAAATTCGAATTTTAGAAACGATCTAAATTGGCCACACAAGCCACGGTCTCGGAAAAACAGCTAATCCGACAGGCTCCGCGCGGCTGGGCGATCCTGCTCGTGGTCGGCCCCTCGCTCGTTTGGTGCGCCGAATACATCGGCTCCGGCGAAGTCATTCTTGCCACGCGAACCGGCGCGGTGCTGGGTACCGCGGTGCTGTGGACCGTGGTCATCGGGATCTTCCTGAAGTACTGGATCGGCATGTCAGGCGCTCGCTATACGGTCTGTACCGGGGAGGGGATGATCGATATGTGTTCCCGGATGCCGGGGCCGCGAAACTGGGCCGTCTGGACGATTCTCGTAGCTCAGCTAGCCGCCGCTGCCATATCGATCGCGTCCATCGCCGCCGCCGCAGGGGCGTTTGTGCACAGCCTCGTGCCGATCTCGGCGGAGGTTGGCGGCTGGGCGGTCACGATATTCGCCGTGATCGTCGTGTGGTCGGGGGCGTTCAGCATCCTAAAGATCGTGATGAGCAGCTTCGTCTTCGTGACCGTCATCGGCGTGATGTACGTAGCAGCCTACGTCTTCCCGGGGATCAACGAGTTCATCGCCGGACTCACGCCCGGGCTACCGGCGGTGCCTGAGTGGGCGATCGCGCAGGGCACACACGAGAATGCCTGGCGCGAGGTACTGCCGCTGCTGGGCTGGGGGGCGGGCGGATTCGCGAGTCAGGTCTGGTACACCTACTGGGTGCTCGGCGCAGGGTACGGCGCGGCCAATGGGCGGGGATACGGCGAGCCGGCCCCGGTCGAAAAACTGCGCCGCCTCGGTCGTGAGGAAGCCCGCCGGCTGAAGGGGTGGTGCCGGGTCGTTTACACGGACGCGACGCTCGCGATGGTCATCGGAATCGTGGTCACCGCCTGTTTCCTCATCGCCGGAGCCGGCGTGCTGCGCCCTAGGGCTCTCGCCCCCGACGGCCCGCAGGTCGCGATCACGCTTTCCACCATCTTTTCGGCTCGATGGGGTGAGATCGGCGGCGTCCTGTTCCTGCTCGGCGGAACGGCCGCCCTCATCGCGACGCAGATCGGCCAGCTCGCAGGATGGCCGCGCCTGCTGGCCGACTCGTTTCGAATCTGCATTCCCGCATTCAATCGCCGTTTCCCATGGCGCAAACAGTTTCGGATCTTTCTCCTGCTCTTCTTCGCGACCAACATGGTGATCGTCTACACGCTCGGTTTCCGACCGGTGGCGCTCGTGAAGCTAGGAGCGATTCTGGACGGGCTCCTCCTCACGCCGCTGCAGGCCGTGTGGGTCCTCCTCGGGCTATATGTGGTGCTTCCGAAGATGCTGAGCAAAGAAGCCTACGAGGAGCTTAGGCCCCACTGGATCTTTGCGGTGGGACTCGTCGCGGCCTTTCTCGTCTTCGGCTACTTCTGCGTGTTTCAGCTACCATACGTTCTGTGAAGAATCTCCCGCCCGACGTCACTTTCCGGCATCTGCGTTTTGATCCGGAGCACCTCGAGCTATGGGAGGGACTACTCTCCGCGGAAGAGGCCGAGCGCCTGGCCGGATTCACAGGGCCAAAACGCCGGCAGGAGTTTATCCTCGGCCGTGCCGCGGCGCGCTTGCTACTCTCCGAGCGTCTCGACATCGACCCCGGTGACGTACCTCTCGAAGTGGCCGACAGCGGGGCGATCGACGTGATCGGCGCCGACCTGCACGTCTCGATCGCACATTCCGGTGATCACGCCGTGGCTGCCGCCTCCTCCAGAATGCTCGGCGTGGACATCGAGAGTATCGTGCCCCGGCATACGGAGCTTCACCGGTTCTTGCTTCATCCCGAGGAGTACGACCTGCTCGAGACTATCCCGCTTGACCACGATCGGTCACAGATTCTTTGCTGGACGCTGAAGGAAGCGACGCTGAAGGCGATGCGGACCGGCCTGCGGTTCTCACCCAAGAAGCTCCGCCTTGAGATCGACGTGATCGGCGAAACGGGCATCGCGCACGTCACCGAGGGAGGTCACTGGACGCTCTTCTTCGAGGAGTGGGACGAATACTACGTCGCGGTCGCTGTAGAGCCGACGCCATAGCCGCTCGACCGCTGAATCCTATTTCTGCGAGTACTCTCCTGGCGCGAATACCCTACTACCGCGTCACCACGAAACGTCGGGAAAGGGTTTCGTTCGGCGTAGCCAAGCGGATGAAGTACACGCCGCTTGCAAGTCGATCGCCGTCAAACGGTGCACGATGCGTCCCAGCGCCCTTCGCGTCGTCCACCAGCGTCTCGACGCGCCGGCCGAGCACGTCGTAAATTTCGAGCCGGACATCCGTGAACTCGGCGAGATCATAGGTGAACGTTGCCCCGCGACTCATGGGGTTTGGATACGGATCCGCAAGGGCCATGTTTGACGGCTGCTCGACCGGTTCCACCGCCTCCACAGAAACTCCGGGACCCTCAAAGACGATGTAATTCAGATTGAAAAGCCCGCCGCTGCCCGGCTCGTGGACGAAGACGAGAAACAGTTCATGCGTACCGCCGGGGTCCGAAATGTCCGCCGTGACGTTCGCCCACGACTGCCAGCCTCCAGTCGGAAACACCCCGGCGGAGCCCACGAGCGGACCGTCCGGCCCGTCGACGCGCATCTGTATCTGCCCGCCCGTACCCTCGGATGCCACGCGAAACCTGAGCGCGTCGATCCCAGCCAGGTTCACGGGGTAGTAGGATAGATAGTCCCCATGGTCGATCCACCCGACGTTCATCACGCCGCCTGTTGGATCGGTCGTCTCTTCGAGCTCGACTCCGCTGTTCGTCGTGAAGTGCTCTGCCTCTTTGCGCTGCGGCTGGAGGACAACCGAGGCCTCTCCCACCAGTGGATCCTCGTTTGGCGCACCCTGATCCGTGTAGGTCGCCGACACGACGTAGTGCACCTCCGTGCCGTCCTCGAGGTCATCTTCAGCGGCCGTCTCGAGCGCTCCCTCGCAGCCCGACGTCTGTTCGAGCTCCGTCGCCTCTCCATCGCTCACTATCGTCAGCGTCACGTGGACGTCCGCACATGCGATGCTGCCGTCGGCCGTAGAACCGTCTTCGGTGTCCGTGACGCTCACATCGAACGCGACCGACTCAGCGGAGCCGACGATACCGCCTTCCGGCGGAGTCGACACCGCCACGACGGGAGGCGAATTACCGGCTACAATCGTCACGTGATCGATGCTCACGTAGCCGTGCCCGCTCACAATCAGGCGCGCCGTGTACGTCCCGGCGTCCTGGTACACCCATGTGCCCTCCTCACCGCTTTCGTCCGTTGTGCCGTCGCCATCGAAATCCCACTCGAACAGCAATTCTCCATCGGGGAACGGGTTGTACGACTCGGAGGCCGAAAACTGGACGGTCAGCGGTATCGGCCCGGCCGTCGGTTCAGCGGTCGCTACGGCGACCGGTCCCTCCGGACCGGCATCGTAGGAGATTCGAACGAGCCTGGAGTCGTCGTTGCCGCCGTTAAAGGTCGTTCCCCACTCGAGCAGATAGATGGCGCCGTCAGGGCCCATCTCCATATCCATCGGACGCCGGAATGTATGCGCGTCCAGGAACGGATTGATTTTTAGCACCTCGCCCTGATCGTCGAGCTTGACTTCTTTGATCCAATGCCGGCTCCACTCATAGATGAACACCGTGCCGTCGTAATAGGCGGGCAGCTTCCGCTGCGGCGAGAGCGCTCGATCGAAGTGGTAGACCGGACCTGCCATCGCAGTACGGCCGCCGGGCTCGAGTTCAGGGAATGTCTCCGAGACGCCGTACGGATACCAGATCCACGCCGGGCGGGCAGGAGGGAGGCGGCTCACACCGTCATTGTTCGGCGAATCGTTCGTCGGGCCTGCCGCACAGTCGAAGGGCGCGCCGGGCGTGCGCGTGGCGAAATCGAAATCGCGATAGGGCTGGTTGTCCGCGAGGCAGTACGGCCAACCGAAGTTGCCCGCCTCGCGTGCCTGGTTGTATTCGTCGTATCCGATCGGGCCGCGCTCGACGTCTTCGCTCCGTGAGTCCGGCCCCACATCCCCCCAGTAGAGCCATCCTGTCTGCCCATCGAGAGCAATACGAAAGGGATTTCGGCTTCCCATGACGTAGATCTCCGGCCGGCCCACCGATGGATCCGAGAAGAGATTGCCCTCCGGGATGGTGTAGGTGCCGTCCGGCTGGGGCGTGATGCGAAGGATCTTTCCGCGAAGATCCTGGGTGTTGCCGGACGTGCGCTGGGCATCCCACGATTGTCGTCCATTCCGTTCGTCGATCGGCGCAAAGCCGTCGGAGTCGAACGGATTCGTATCGTCGCCGAGCGACGCGAAGAGGTTCCCGTCCGGTCCGAAGGCCAGCGATCCGCCGCTGTGGCAGCACTGCTCGCGCTGCGTCGGGATCTCCAGAAAGACCTCCTCACTCGTGAGGTTCAGATCGTCGCCGGTCAGGGTGAATCGAGAGATTCGCTGCCGGGCCGCTCCGCTCGAAGGCGAGTAGAAGAGATAGATCCATCCGTTGTCCTCGAAGGACGGGTCCTGCGTGATCCCGAGCAGTCCGTCTTCCTGCCCGGTGTACACGCTCAGGCGTGCGGCAACGGTCGTGGCGTCGGCGGCCGGATCATAGACTTTGACGGCGCCGCCGCGCTCGACGTAGACGACCCGGCCGTCCGGAAGCACCGTTAGCTCCATCGGATCGTTCGTTTCGCTGTCGAGAATCGTCCGCTCAAAGCTCTGATCGAGCGTCGCCGAGCAGTCGCCTTCGACGGCCCCGGTCGCCCACAGAATACCGCCGAGCACGTGCTCCTTAAAGTGGGGTTCGCCGTAACTCTCCGACGTGTGCCCGCCGCCCGTGTACCAGGAGCGTCCCTCATCAAACGGCCGGCACCACGCGATCGGATGGTCGTGCCCATTCGTCCCGCCGCTGTAGGTGGATTCGTCAAGCGTCAGCAGCACGTGCGCGTCGCCGCGCGGGTTTGATTGATAGTTGTACCACTCATCCGTCCGCTCCCATCGCAGCGGAAGCATCTCGGTGGATGGATGCACCCGGTCGTTCACGACGACGGTCGCACTCTGCAGAGAAGGAGGATGGCTTTCGAAGTAGGCGCCAACGAGATCGCCGTACCACGGCCAGTTGTACTCGGTGTCTGCGGCCGCATGAATGCCGACGAACCCGCCACCGCTCTCGACGTACCGCTCGAAGGCCTCCTGTTGGTCGGCGTTTAGGACGTCCCCGGTGGTGGAGAGGAACACGACGGCCGCGTATTCGGCGAGATTCGCGTCGGTAAATTGAGAGGCATCTTCCGTGTGGTCCACGCCGAATCCGTGCGCACTGCCCAGGGCTTCGATCATGGCGACGCCGTCTTCGATGGAGGCGTGTCGAAATCCCTCCGTCTTCGAAAAGACCAGCACAGACGAATCCTGCCCGACGGCTGCGTCCAACGGCGTAACCAGGAGGATGGAGATCACCACGAGGAGTAAGCGGAAGGGTCGCGGCCGCTTCTCCTCGGTGGCCGGTCGCACGAACGGTTTCCGGCGATTGAGGAGGTCAAACTTGCGGGCATCCGGCGCGTAACTAAGCATCTGCGGAGACATTTTCTGATTGGATGGGTAACTGGAAGTTATCAGAAGCGCTTCCAGGCCCTGCTAATGTGATGGAATCTAAGCGATACGAACCCGAACACCCGATTCGATTCGTCACGGCCGCCTCACTGTTCGACGGCCATGACGCCGCCATCAACATCATCCGACGAATCCTCCAGGCGACCGGGGCGGAGGTCATCCATCTGGGTCACAACCGATCCGTGCAGGACGTGGTCGTGACGGCGATCCAGGAAGACGCTCAGGGTATCGCGGTCTCCTCCTATCAGGGAGGCCACATGGAATATTTTAAGTATATGCATGATCTGCTCCAGGATCGAGGAGCGGGTCACATCAAGATTTTCGGTGGTGGCGGCGGCGTCATCGTGCCGGAGGAGATCGCGGAGCTCGAGGCCTACGGCATTGCGAAGATCTTCCATCCCGAGCACGGGATGGAGATGGGCCTTCAGGGTATGATCAATCACATGCTCGAACAGACGGATTTCATCACTCCGCGCCAGCTGAACGGCGCCATAAACGCACGCCGTCGCGAGCCTGCCCTGATGGCGCGCACGCTTAGCGAGGTCGAGGAGCGGCAGATGCAGGAAGCGGGCGTACCTGCCGGAAACGGACAGGAGGCAGTCGACGCATTGCTAGAGGAGGCGCGTGAGCGACACGCCCCCGCACCGACGATCGGCATCACAGGCACCGGCGGCGCCGGCAAGTCGACGCTGACGGACGAGCTCGCGCGCCGCTTTCTGAATGATTTCGACGACATCGAGATCGCCGTGCTCTCCGTCGATCCCACGCGTCGCCGCACCGGTGGAGCGCTGCTCGGCGACCGCATTCGCATGAACGCCATCTACGGCCGACACGTCGATCGTGTCTACATGCGCTCCTTCGCCACACGACAGGCACACCGGTCTACGTCACAGGCGCTGCTCGATGCCATCGACGTGTGCCGGGCCGCCGGCTTCGAGCTGATCATCCTCGAAACGGCCGGCATCGGTCAGAGCGACACCGAGATCGTCGATATGGCCGACCTCTCGATCTACGTCATGACGCATGACTTCGGCGCACCGAGCCAGCTGGAAAAAATCGGCATGCTCGACATGGCCGATTTCGTCGTGCTCAACAAATTCGAGAAGCGCGGCAGCCGTGATGCCCTTCGCGACATCCGCAAGCAGGTCCAGCGCAACCGCGCGCTCTTCGACCAGCCGCCGGAATCGATGCCCGTCTTTCCGACCATGGCCTCGCAGTTCAACGATCCCGGCGTCTCGCGCCTGTATCTAACGCTGCTGGATCACCTTGACGAGCAGCACGAGTTCAGCCGTCGCTCTACCATCTATCGGGAGGATGACCTTCCCCAGGTGGATCCGGCCGAGCTGGCCGTCATTCCGCCGCGCCGCCAGCGGTATCTCGGCGAGATCGTCGAGACGTGCCGTCAGTACCGCGAGTGGGCCGCTGGGCAGGTGGAGCTGGCGCGGAAGTGGGGACACGCCGCCGGAGCGCTCGAGCAGATCCAGGAATGGGATCCCGGAGACCGCGAGCAGCTTGCGACCCGTCTTGACGAGATGAAGGCCTACTGGTGGGAAAAACTCGACGTTCAGTCCAGACGCATTCTCGAGAAGTGGGACGATACGGCCGACAAATATACCGGTGACAGCTTCACCTACACCGTGCGTGGCCGCGCGATCAACGTAGATCTCACGGAGGAGTCGCTCTCCGGCACGAAAATTCCCAAAGTGGCGCTGCCGAGGACGCAGGATCCCGCCGAGCGGCTGCGTTTCGCGCTGCTCGAGAATCTGCCCGGCTACTTTCCCTATACGGCGGGCGTCTACCCGTTCAAGCGCCGAAATGAGGACCCGACCCGCATGTTCGCCGGCGAGGGATCGCCCGAGCGGACGAACCGCCGCTTCCACCTCGTTTCAGAGGGGATGCCGGCAAAGCGACTCTCAACCGCCTTCGACTCGGTTACGCTCTACGGTTTCGACCCGGACGAACGCCCCGACATCTATGGGAAGGTCGGCAACGCCGGGGTCTCCATCTGTACCCTCGATGACATGAAGAAGCTCTACTCGGGCTTCAATCTCTGCGATCCGGCGACGAGTGTCTCCATGACGATCAACGGTCCGGCGCCGATGATCCTGGCCATGTTCATGAACACGACCATCGACCAGCAGGTCGAGTTCTTCCTGAAGGAGGAAG
>CAZQAS010000010.1:34901-42347 GCA_964591285.1 uncultured Rhodothermales bacterium | reverse complement strand
GCACGCGCGTGCGGTCCCGATTCTTTCGCAGAAGGACGACGTCGGGCTCAGGCTCCGTGTATCGCCCAAGCCGACCCGGATTCTGGATGCTGACTTCGACGACCCCCGAGGCCCGCGCGCTTGCAAGCGCATTCAGGCGATTGACGACGTTGATATGGCTCGGCCCGATCGCCATCTTCTCGATGAGTTGACCGTCAATGAGCTCGACGCGGGCATCCTCCTGCAGAATGCCCGCCTCAGCCATCGCGTGGTAGTCATCGACCGTCAGCGGATAGTGACGAAGCGGCTCAGCCATCGTTTTCCTCGAGCATGATTCCTTTGCTGAGATACTCATGTTTCCCTGCCCCGGTTCGATCCGCGATGTACTACAATAGACACTTGAAGCCGCCAGACATAACCTCCGTCGGCCGGTCTGTCGTGTACGAACAATTACCCGACCCCCCAAGTATGTTCTATCGCGCAGTTTTCAAGCGAGAACTGCGTCCAAATCCAGCAAGGCTCAGCGCCCCTGCAGCGCCCGACCTTGCAACCTGCAACTTGCAACCTGCAACTGTTACGAATGAAAGACCCTTTCGGCGCACGCGACACCTTCAACACCGGTTCCGGCGATGCCTATATATACCGACTCGACACCCTTGAGCATGAGCACGGCCTCTCCGGCATTGATCGGCTGCCGTTCTCGATAAAGGTGTTGCTGGAAGCGCTGCTCCGCGAATGCGACGGGTATGCGGTTTCCGAAGAGGACGTCGAGCGCCTTGCGAACTACGATCCGAAGAAGCCGGAGGTAGCGGAGATCCCCTTCAAGCCCGCCCGGGTGCTGCTACAGGATTTCACGGGCGTTCCTGCCGTAGTCGACCTGGCGGCGCTCCGTTCGGCTATGGATCGGCTCGGCGGCGATCCCAACGAGATCAATCCGCAGGTCCCCGTTCACCTGATCATCGACCATTCGATTCAGGTCGATCACTTCGGCATCCCGGAGGCGCTCCAGCTGAATTCGGACATCGAGTTCGATCGCAACCGCGAGCGCTACGAGTTCCTAAGATGGGGGCAGCAGGCCTTCGAGAATTTCTCCGTTGTGCCGCCGGCCAGCGGGATCTGCCATCAGGTCAATCTGGAATACGTGGCCCGCGGCGTGTGGACGCGCCCGGAGGACGGCCTGCAGGTCGCCTATCCCGACTCGCTCGTCGGCACCGACAGCCATACGACGATGATCAACGGCCTCGGCGTCCTCGGATGGGGCGTCGGCGGCATCGAGGCGGAGGCCGTAATGCTCGGCCAGCCCATCTACATGCTCATGCCCGAGGTCGTCGGGTTCCGGCTCACGGGTCGTCTGCCGGAAGGCGCCACCGCTACCGACCTCGTCCTTACGGTCACGCAGACGCTCCGCGAGTACGGCGTCGTGGGGCGCTTCGTCGAGTTTTTCGGACCCGGCCTCGACTACATGAGCGTGCCCGATCGTGCCACGATCGGCAATATGTCGCCCGAATACGGCGCCACGATGGGCTTCTTCCCCATCGACGAGATGACGCTCGGCTACATGCGGCGTACCGGCCGCGATCCGGAGCTCATCGAGATGGTCGAGCGCTATACGAAGGAGCAGGGGATCTTCCGCACGGAGCAGTCGCCGGAGCCGGAATTCCTCGACGTTCTCGAACTCGACCTCGGCACCGTGACGCCCAGCGTTGCCGGTCCGAAGCGGCCGCAGGACCGCATCCAGGTTCCGGCGCTCAAGGAAGCATTCGCGGATTCGTTCGTGAGCTCCGCCGGGCCGAAAGGATTCGGCCGGAAAGCTGACGATCTGAAGACCATCGGCAAGTACGTGGACGATTCGGGTAACGAGGTCGGTCTTCGTCACGGCGACGTCGTGATCTCGGCGATCACCAGCTGCACGAACACGAGCAACCCGTCCGTCATGATCGGCGCGGGACTGCTCGCCAAGAAGGCCATCGATCGCGGGCTGAAAGTGCCGTCCTACGTGAAAACGAGCCTTGCTCCCGGCTCTCGCGTGGTGACCCAGTATCTCCATGAGGCCGGACTGCTCCCGTATCTCGATCAGCTCGGCTATAATCTCGTCGGCTACGGTTGCACCACCTGTATCGGCAACTCCGGGCCCCTGCCCGAACCGGTCGCACAGGCCATCGAGGACGGGGACCTCGTGGTGGCGGGCGTGCTCTCGGGCAACCGCAACTTCGAAGGGCGCATTCATTCGCTCGTACAGGCGAACTTCCTCGCCTCGCCTCCGCTCGTCGTTGCCTACGGCATCGCCGGTACCGTAGACATCGATTTGATGAACGATCCGATCGGCAAAGACAGTGCGGGAGAAGACGTCTACCTGCGCGAAATTTGGCCCACCAGCGAGGAGATCCTCGAAATGATCGACGCGGTCATCACGCCGGAGATGTTCAAAGAAGAATACGAGGGCATCGAGGAGTCGAACGAGACCTGGAACAACATCGCGATTCCGGAAGGATCGATCTACGCCTGGGACGATGAGTCGACCTACATCCAGGAACCGCCGTTCTTCGTGGGCCTCGACCCTGAGGTGCCGTCCATCAAGCCGATCAAGAGTGCGCGGGTGCTGGCGAAAGTGGGCGACTCGACGACGACCGACCACATTTCGCCGGCGGGCTCGATTCCCCCGGACGGTCCGGCCGGGGAGTATCTCATCGAACACGGCGTGAAGCCGCTCGAGTTCAATTCGTACGGCTCGCGGCGCGGAAATCATGAGGTGATGATGCGCGGCACGTTCGCCAACATCCGCATCAAGAATCTCCTCGTCCCCGGGACGGAGGGCGGAGTCACGCGCCACTTTCCGAGCGACGAGGTGATGCCGATCTTCGATGCCGCGATGAAGTACATCGAGGACGAAATTCCGCTCGTCGTGCTAGGCGGGAAAGACTACGGGATGGGCTCGAGTCGCGACTGGGCGGCCAAAGGTACGATCCTGCTTGGCGTCAAGGCGACCATCGTCGACAGCTACGAGCGGATTCATCGCTCCAACTTGATCGGGATGGGCGTGCTGCCGCTGCAGTTCAAGACCGGAGAGAATGCCGAAAAGCTCGGACTCACGGGCGAGGAGACGTTCGAGATTCCGATCGACGACGATCTTAGGCCGAGGCAGGAGATCGACGTCACCGCCACCGCGCCGGACGGTACCGAGACGACGTTCACGGCCGTCGCCAGGCTCGATACGCCGATCGAAGTGGACTACTTCCGGCATGGTGGGATCCTCCATTACGTGCTTCGCGATTTCCTGAGCCGCTCGGCTGTGGGTGCGTAGAGGGACGCCCGTTCACCAAACGACCGCTCATCTTCGATGCTGAAGCTGCAATCTATCCTCGTTCCGTCGGATCTGTCGGAGAGCTCGCGGAACGCGTATCGCGTCGCCCGTGACCTGGCCGAAAAGTTCCACGCCGCCGTTCACGTGCTGTACGTGACACCCACGTCCGGACAGTTCGATGCCTTATTTCGCTGGCTTACGGACCGCGAGAGTGGGGAATCGTCGCTGGAGGAGGCACATGATCGGCGCATCGTCGAAGCGCTGGAGCGCGACTACACAGGCTACGAGCCGATCAAACACGTTCACCGAAAGGGATCTGATGTCGCTGGAACGGTCCTGGACTACGTCGAGGAATGCAGCGTAGACCTCATCGTCATGGGCACGCACGGGCACCGAAGCCTGGAGCATCCGGCGCTGGGCGGAATGACCGGCGAGGTCGTACGCAACTCGCCCGGGCCCGTACTGACCGTTCGAACGCGCGATGACGAACAGCTCGACTTTCGGGGCTTCAGCCGCATCGTCGTCGCGCTCGACTTCGGCGAGGAGAGCCGGGAAGTGCTGCGGGCAGCGAAGCAGCTCGCCTCCTGCTACGACGCGTCCTTGTCGCTTCTCTTCGTTGCGGAAGAGCATCAGGTGCCAGTCTTCAGCGATACGGGTCTGGTGTCGCTGACCACGCTCAAGGTCGATGAGGAGATCGCCTCACGTTCCAACGAAGCGCTCCAGCAAATCGACGAGGAGACCGGTTCGTCCGACCTCGATCGCGAGCACGTCGTGCGGCGCGGGCGGCCTGCAAGGCAGATCGTCGACTACGCAGAGGAGTCGAATGCCGACCTCATCGTCATTGGACGTCGAGGGCACGCTCCGCACGAGGGTCTCCTCGTGGGTACCGTCACCGAACACGTCGTGCGGCGCAGTCCCTGCCCCGTGCTCACATTTGGATCAGGCCGGAGTGAATCATGATGTATACCCCCAGGATTCTCTGCGCAGCGGCCGCGTTGTGCATGCTGGCCGGATGTCGCTTCGGTGACGTGCAAGCCCAGTCGGAACCGTACGTGTCCGGCGGACCGCTCTCGCAAGAACAAGCCTCGTACGACGTCTCGTATTACGATCTCGACCTGCGGGTGAGTCCATCCGACAGTACGATTGGAGGATCGGTCGTTACCATCGCCCAGATCGTTCAGCCGACGAAGTGGTTCGTGCTGGATCTGGATCCTCGCCTCGACGTGCGCGGCGTCGCGGAATCCGGACTCCCACTTCCCTACGAGCGCCGCGGCGGTAAGCTGTGGATCGATCTGTTGATCACTCGGCAGCCCGGCGACCAGGTAGAGGTCCGGGTCCAGTACGGCGGCCGGCCGCGCGTCGCGCCCAATCCACCATGGGATGGGGGATTCACCTGGGCGCGCACCTCTGCCGGCGATCCGTGGGTGGCGACCAGCTGCCAGACGATCGGCGCCGACGTTTGGTGGCCGGTGAAGGATCATCCATCCGACGAACCGGACTCCATGCGGATTCACTTCACCGTGCCGGAGCCGCTCGTGGCGGCGTCCAACGGTCGACTCGAAAGCGTCCAGTCCGACGGCAACGGCTGGAGCACGTACAACTGGCTCGTATCGACGCCCATCAACGTGTACAACGTGGCGCTCAATCTAGCGCCGTACGAAACCATCGAGGACACGCATACCGGACCGAACGGCGAATCCTATCCGGTAGTCTTCTACGTTCTGCCCGAAGACGTCGATCAGGGCGAGGATTTCATGGCGGAGATCCACGACCACCTGAGCTTCTTTGAGCGTCGCTTCGGACCATATCCGTTCCGGGCCGACAAGTACGGGGTCGTGCAGACGCCACATCTCGGGATGGAGCATCAGACGATCATCGCCTACGGCGCGGACTTCAACAACTCGGCGATGACGGGCCTCGACTGGGGGTTCGACGCGCTGCATCATCACGAACTCTCGCATGAATGGTGGGGCAACCTCGTGACAAATGTCGACTGGAGCGACATGTGGCTCCACGAAGGGTTCGGTTCGTACACGCAGGCTCTCTATGCGGAGGAGCTCTCCGGGATGGAGGCCTATCATGCCTACATGAACAGCATGGCGGGCGGCATTCAGAATCAACAACCCGTCGCACCGTACGGCCGGTTGAACTCGATGGAGATCTACGGCGGGGATATCTACAATAAGGGCGCCTGGGTGCTGCACATGCTGCGCTACGTGGTCGGTGACTCGACGATGGAGCACCTGCTCCGGCGCATGGCGTACCCCGATCCGGACTTGGAGGACGTCACGGATGGATCGCACGCCCGACATGCCGTCACGAGCGACTTCACGCACCTGGCCGAAGAGATGAGCGAGCAGGAGCTCGACTGGTTCTTCGAGACGTATCTTAGGCACGCCAAGCTACCGCGGTTGGCCGCGATCCGGCAGGGCAGCCGGCTTACGCTTCGATGGGATGCACCGGTTGACGAGCCCTTCACCATGCCTGTCGAGGTGCAGTTCGACGGCGAGGTACAGCGCGTCGACATGCCGAACGGCGAGGCCGTGATCGACGTCCCGGACGGCGTGGAGCCCCTCATCGATCCGAACAATTGGCTCCTTTACGCCGGCCGGTGAGTCAGGTGCTTGGCTGATCGAGCGCTTCCTGCGTTCGTCGTTCGCGTTCCGACGCCCCCGCGCTCTCGACGACACCCGACGGTGGACTCGGTAGCACGAACTCTTGGTAGTGCGCATACCGGTCGAGAATGAACGAGACGTACGTGACCGGTTCGAGACCCCGGCAGAAGCCGTACCGCACGACCGGATCGCTATAGACCTCCCGTTTCGATTTCTGGAGCAGCCAGTACGCGACATCCGCCCAGACCTTCGAGTCGCCGCCGTTCTTTTCGGTCAATCTCCTGGCGTCCTCGACGTGCCCGTGACCGGTATTGTACGATGCAAGGATGAACTTCCGGCGCTCAATGTCATCCGGTATGATGTCCGTCCAGTAATCGGTAAGCCAGCGCAGAAATCGAATAGCGCCGGCCACGTTTTGCTCGGGGTCGTAGACGTTGCTGACTCCGAACTCAGCCGCCGTAGGCGGCATGAGCTGCAGCAATCCCGCGGCTCCGGCCCACGAGCGGGCCCGCGGCTCAAAACGAGATTCCTGATAGGCCTGCGATGCCAACAATCGCCAGTCCCAACCGATGCTGTCCGCATACGACCGGAAGAGATCGTCATATTCCGAAAGCTGCCCCGTCTCGCTCGTTAGATACCTGCTTTCCGTCCGCTCATTGTAGCCGCGGCGATCGATGAAATATTGCTGGTAGAGGCGCTCGAAGAGCGGACCATCACGATGCTCCTCGATCCATTCGTCGAGCGCACGGCGAAACTCTTCAGCGTTCGTCCGCACGGCAAACGCGATGTCATGCGTGGGCCCGATGGTCGGGCGGGCACGAATATTTGCGAAGTATCCCTCGGATAGTTGTGCCAGATTATTCGGCGACACGGTGAGATCAAACTCTCCGGAGGCGACGTATCGAATGACCGTTTCATAGGAAGTCGCCGTGTCCAACTCGACGACGACGATTTCATCCTGTAGCGAATCCGATAGCTCGACGAGGAGATTCGCGTACTCCGATCGATATGGGAGCGGTATGCGCTGCCCTGCGAGTTGCGACGGCCGCTGGACGAGCCGCGCGCGAACGTCGATCGAGTCGGTGGTGTCGGGCTCGGCCAGATCGGCGATAGGAGCCTCCGCCTCATCGCCTGTCGCCTTTCGGATGACGGTGTCCACGCTCTCCGGTAGAGGGCCGCCGTCGGTGGTGTCCCGCCGCTGCACGATGGTTGGCTGCGTCGTGTACAGCTCTTCCGTAAACGAAATATGGGCGGAGTCGGCAGCCATCGGCACCACGCGAGCGGCGACGATATCGCCCACTCCCTCGTTTAGTCGCTGGTAAATGCTGTCGCGCGAGCGTTGGACGTGAAATTTGACTTCGAGATCGTGGTCGTCGGCAAACGCCTTCACGATGTCGTGCTCGTAGCCCATCTCCTGTCCCTTGTAAAGAAAGAAGGAGGTTGAGTTGAACGTGGTGAGCACGTGCAGCGTGTCACGCTCGAGAATATCGGCGAGATCACGATCGATGGGCTCGGGAAGGTCCTCCCGCCAATCGCCTTCCCCGCAAGCGC
>CAZQAS010000010.1:24524-34801 GCA_964591285.1 uncultured Rhodothermales bacterium | reverse complement strand
TCACGATCGATGGGCTCGGGAAGGTCCTCCCGCCAATCGCCTTCCCCGCAAGCGCCGAGTCCGATGCCGACAGCGGAAAGGAGGAGAACGACGGCAAGGTAGCGGTACGGTTCACACATACAGCGTTAAACGATGGAAATAACGTGGTGCCGTAATCTCACCGACGCGATTTACGGCCGGTTCGCCGACAATCGATACCTTACGAGAAGGTCACGTCTCGTTTAGGGCCGGTGACCGCTTCGCCCCATCCGCCACCGCCGGGCGTCTCGATGCGAAGCACGTCGCCTTCTTCCATTCGTCTCGAGAATTTGGACGGGAGTTCTTCGACCGGTCCATCGCCGCCGCGAAGCACGTTTCGGCCGCGCGAGCCGTCATCTCCTCCGTTCAGCCCCCACGGCGGTTTGCTTCGCCGCTCGCTCAGCACCGTTACGGTGACGGGGGAGAGGAACCGGTACGTTCGGATCAAGCCGTCTCCGCCCGTATGTCGACCGCGGCCACCGCTTCCGCGGCGCAGCGCATATTCATCCACCCGAAATGGAAACGCGGTCTCGAGCGCCTCAACGGGTGTGTTGAGCGTGTTCGTCATGTGCACGTGCACGCCGCTGAGGCCGTCTGCCTGCGCCGATGCACCTGATCCTCCAGCGATCGTCTCATAGTAGGCGAAGCTGCGTCCATCGACGTGCGAACCCCCGATCGTGACGTTATTCATGGTTCCCTGCGATGCTGCGGGTACGCGCTCCGGCAGCACGTCGGCCAGAGCGCCGAGCACAGCGTCGACGATCCGCTGTGACGTCTCCACATTGCCCCCGGCGACGGCATGCGGTGGCCGGGCGTTCACGAGGCATCCCTCCGGCGCTTGAACGCGGATAGGTGCAAAGCAGCCATGGTTGACCGGCACGTCCTCTTCCGCGAGGCACCGGACGACGTAAAAGCAGGCGGATTCCGTGATGCTCAGGACGGCATTGAGCGAACCCCCTATGGCCGGGGACGTGCCGGTGAAATCGAAGTCTATACCCTCGTCCGAAATAGATGCCGTTACGCGGATGGTGGCTTTCTCATCCACTTCGAGCACGTCCTCGAATGAGCACGTTCCTCGCGGCCACGCGCTGATGCACGCTCTCATGAGGCGCTCGCTGTAGTCGATGAGCGCTCCCGAGTACTGCTTCACCTCATCCAGCCCGTGTACCGAGATGAGCTCGGCCATCCGGTCGGCGGCGACGCTGTGTGCCGAGCGCTGGGCCGCGAGATCGCCGCGTCGTTCGTCCGGCGTGCGGACGTTACGCAGGAGGACGGCCATCAGATCGTGATTCAGTATTCCGGCATGGTAGAGCTTGACCGGAGGAATGATGAGCCCTTCCTGATAGATGTCGCGCGACATCGGAAGCGATCCGGGCGCCATCCCCCCGACGTCGGCATGGTGCGCGCGACTCGCGGCGAGGAAGACCGGCCGGCCGGCGGCAAAAATCGGAGAGATCATCGTGATGTCCGGGAGGTGGGTGCCGCCGGCATACGGATCGTTGAGGATGACGAGATCGCCCTCCGACCAGTCGTCGTATCTCTGAAGAGCGGCCTCGACGCTTCTCGGAATCGCGCCGAGGTGCACGGGAATATGCGCGGCCTGTGCCACCATGCGGCTCGACGTGTCGAACAGCGCACAGGAGAAGTCGAGACGCTCCTTGATGTTCGGCGAATAGGCCGTACGGCGAAGCGTAACGCCCATCTCCTCGGCGACGCCGGCCAGCCGGTGGCGGTAGAGTTCGAGAAGGATCGGGTCGGTCATAGGATGGCGAGTAGGTGGCGGCTAGCACTCGACGATGATGTTCCGGTAGCGGTCGACGCGCGCACGCCAACCATCCGCCAGATAGACGGTCGTGTCATACTGAAAGACGAGTGCGGGACCGGCCAGCTCGTGTCCGTAGCGGAGTTTGGAACGATCGTACGCTGGAAGGCCGGAGACGCCGTCGATCCGCGCCGATTCGACCGCTGAGGACGCCTCGTGATCGGCGGGAATCTCGAACCGCGCGCCGGGCGCTCTGCCCCGCACGCGGACGGTCACGACCTCCGTCGCCTCCGCTCGCATGGCGTGCCCGTAGCGGCGTTCGTGCTCGTCGTGAAACGCGTCCACCGCCCGCTCGACGGCCTCCGCGGTCGGCTCGAGGAGGTCGACCGTCAGCTCATAGCTCTGTCCGGCATATCGGACGTCTACCTGAGATTCGAGCGTCGCGTCGGCGTAGCCCTGATCGGCCATGACCTCCTTCACGTGATTCCCGAGCCGCTCGTGCAGCGCCGGCAAGGGTCTACCAAGAACGGACGCCGATGCGTCGTAGAGCACGTCGGCCATCAACAGACCCATCGCGCTCAGCACGCCGGGATTTGGCGGGAGGAGAATCTTCCGGATGGAGAGCGCGTCGGCGAGGGCACACGCATGGAGAGGGCCCGCGCCGCCGAAAGGGACGAGCACGTAGTCCTTCGGGTCGTGGCCGCGCTCGACCGAGACCCGGCGCAGCGCGCGGACCATCGTGGCGTTGGCTACGCGAATCACACCTTCCGCCGCGTCGTCTGCGGACATTCCCATCTGATTGCCGAGCCGCTCAAGCGTCTCCACTGCGACGGCGGAGGCCAGTCGCCGTTCACCTCCGAGGAAGTGGTCCGCACGAAGCCTGCCGAGCACGAGATTCGCGTCGGTGACCGTCGGCTCGGCGCCGCCGAGCCCGTAGCAAGCGGGGCCCGGGTCGGCGCCGGCGCTTTCCGGTCCTACATGCAGCGCGCCCGCGGCATCCACGCGTGCAATGCTGCCTCCGCCGGCGCCGACCGTGTGGATATCGACCGCCGGAAGTCTGAGCGGCAGGCCGGCGACCTCGCTCTCCGCCGTATGCGGAATGCGGCCCGGACACAGCGAGACATCCGTACTCGTCCCACCCATGTCGAAGGTGATGATCTTCGGGGTCGCTGTCCCCAGCGCACGTCGTGCGAGATGAAACGCGCCGACGACCCCGCCGGCCGGGCCGCTGAGCACGAGGCGAGCGGGCTGCCTGGCCGCCTCCGCGATGCCGATCGTCCCACCGTTCGACTGCATCACGCGTAGCGCCCGCGGAGACACGACGCTGCGGAGCCTCTCGAGGTATCGCGAGACGAGCGGCTGGACGTACGCATTGACGACCGTCGTAACGGTGCGCTCGTACTCCCGGTATTCCGGCAAGACCTCCGAGCTGACGGATAGAAATGTCTGCGGTAAGGACCTCTGAAGCAGTGCCGCCGCTCGTCGTTCGTGTTCGTCGTTGCGGTAGGAGTGGAGGAATACGATGGCGACGCTCTCGGCTCCGGCCTCACGAATCGCGCGTGCTGCGGCATTGACGTCCTCCGCTTCGAGCGGGAGCACGACGCTGCCTCGGGCATCGAGTCGCTCGTTCACTTCAAACCGGAGGCGCTCCGGAACGAGCGGCGGCGGCCGATCCTGCGACAGACGATAGAGGTGCGGTCGGTTCTGGCGTCCGATGGCGAGAACGTCGCGAAAGCCGCGCGTCGTCAGGAGGGCACATTGGGCGCCCCGCCGCTCGAGGAGTGCGTTCGTAGCGACGGTCGTCCCGTGGACGATTCCGGCGTGTTCCGACACGTGCATGTCGCCCATTCCCTCGTCGATCGCCAGGCTCTGATCGCGCGTCGTTGGGAGCTTGTACACCTCTAGCCGGCCGTCACGCAGGTGCACGAAATCAGTGAACGTTCCGCCGACGTCGACGCCGACGAGCTCGCGATCAGACGCGGCGCCGTCCGGATCGTGCATTGATCAGCGAAGCTCTTCGATTAGGATGACGCCGCTGGGATGGGCATCGAAGCTGGCCATCCCAAAGGACACGAATGCTGTCTGTCCCGTCATGGCATCATGCAGCAGTGCATCGTCGGCGAAGGCTCGGGAGACGTTGATTGAGCTCGTGCCGTTTGCGCCGAATACGATCACCACGCGATCGTTCCCTCCTCTTCCCGAGAGCGAACGATGAAAGCTATAATCGGCGTTGATCAGCGGCACGTGATCGCCTTCCGCGATGGACGGATGCCGGAGGCGAAAGGCGGCAATGGCTGCCGTGGTGTCGTTCCCGGCGCCATCCAGAAAAAGTCCGCCCCGCGCAAGCATCAGACCATAGACGACCGGCGCGGGCCATTCATCCACGAGAACGCGCGTGATCCTGTTGGCACCACCTTCGACAAAGAAACGCTCCCAATCCGGATCCGACTCAAGCACGTACGCCGGTGGATCCACGATCAGAGATTCCGGAAGGGCTTCGATCTTGACGTCCACCGAGGCGGTTTCTGCGGCAACGCGCACGTAGGCTTCGCCCGGCAATTTCTGGAGGATGCTCGTCGTCCAGTCGAGAGGAGTCGTGTCCTGAGCGCGAAGCAGCGTCGTCTGCGCCGTGAGGAACACGAGCCCGAGGAGAAAAAGGCGCATAGCGAACGGCCCCCGGCCGTCAATGCCTGCCGTTAGCCCGCTTGTAGATGCCGTTATGATTTACGTGGCCGACGTAGCGTCCGAGAATGCGAACCTCCTCGAAGACGTCCGGCTTTACGTGGATATCCGAGTACTCGTCGTTGGCCGGTTCGAGGCGAAGCCCCTCTTCGTCGTAGAAGATGCGCTTCAAGGACGTCTCCCCGTTGTAGAGGATGGCGCCGATGCCGCCGTTCGGGATGTCGTCGTCCATGAGAAGGACGTAATCGCCGTCGCGAATGTCGGCACCGACCATGGACTGCCCGGAGACGCGGATCGCATAGATGCGATCCAGATTCGGGAAGAGCGTCTCCAGAGTGATCGTTCCGAGATCCGCTTCAACGGCTTCCTGAAGCTGGCCGGCCGATATAATGCCCTTAACGGGGATGCCGGAGTCGTCGTTCGACTCTTTGTCATCGACGAGATGGTAGCCGTCTTGATCCCGCGTAAGATACCCTTTCTTATGCAGCGCCTGGAGATTTTGCGTGACGCTGTTCGGCGATCGATAGCCAAAATTCTCGACGATCTCCCGATAGGTAGGCCAAACGCCGGACTCGCGAACGAAGCGAGATAGATACTGGAAGAAGGAGTGCTGCTTCGAGGTGAGTTTTTTTCGGCTCATGAAAACCGATGATCTGGACCAGCGACCTGACCTGCGCCTCCATGCGCATTTACACATGGAATGCACAGTATACCGGCGCACTCCCAGAACATCAAGCCCCGATCACCGTCGTTCGAGCAACTGGCCGACAATTCTCGTCGATCGGGTAGGATAGGCGTCTTCCACGTGATATCGGAAAAATTCCTCGATCAGGCGACCCAACTCTTCCATGACCTTCGGACTCGTGCGCATCCGCATGGCCGTCTCTAGGTCCGCACGTGCCAGCACGGCGAATGCGCGCAGTGCGGTTCTCGAGGCCCGGCGCACCGAGCGGCCGTCCGTCTGCGTCGGTCCGAACACGGCGCCCGTCTCCAGCGACAGCATGCCGCCCCGATCCGGCAGCGCATCCAGCGCGTCGCGCCGCACGTCCGGCGCAAAGCCGAGAACGGAGGCGAAGCGCAGCTGGAAAAAGTAGAACAGATTCTCGATGCGATTCGGCGTACGGCTCAAGCGCTCGAGCACCTCGACGAGCAGATTGAAGACTACATGATTCTGCTCCTGCTCCTGCATCAGCGCATAGGCGAGCTCCACGATCCGCAGCCCGTAGGAAAGCGTCGTCAGATCCCGAGAAATGCCGTGAAAGGGTCGGACGTGGCTGCTCTCCGTGAGCGTCTGTACGCTTCTGGACGATTTGTAGTAGAAGACGACCTGGGAATACGACGTCGGCTGCAGCGAGGAGCCGAACCGGCTTCCGGACCGCCGTGCCCCCTTCGCCATCACGGCGAGCTTCCCCTTCTCACGCGTGAAAAGCGTGACGATCTCGCTCGTCTCACCGTAGTCGATACTGCGAAGCACGATGGCTTCCGTGCGAATAATCATATCGAGACGTTATAAAACGGTGCGCCGCGTGTCTATGGTAATAAAAAGTGCTCTGGTTTCATCGACTTCAACAGCGCCTGAGCCTCACGCGCAACGAGGCCGCGACGCTGATCGTGCTCTCAACGCTTTTTGCGGCCGGACTCGTCGCTCGCCACATCCAGCACCAGTCGAATCCGGTCGCCCCGGATGCGTATGTGGAATCCGACAGTCTTTTCTTCGCGCGCTCCGCGGCACCCTCAGAGCGGCCATCCCCGGACACGACGGACGCTACCGACACCACGCCGCCGGATGATGGACCGGTCGATCTAAACCGGGCCTCGTCGGCGGATCTGCAGCGCCTGCCCCGGGTCGGCCCCGCGACCGCCGAGCGCATCATCGAATTCCGCGAATCGTACGGACCGTTTCGCCACGTCGACGATCTGATCCAGGTGCGCGGCATCGGCCCCAAAACACTCGAGCAGATCAAGCCGCTGGCCACCGTCGAGGCGGACGGCCTCGAATAGGCGCCCGGAGCGGCCGGCTCGCCGCGCGTTAGTCCACATCCGAACCGTTCCGAGGGGGACGGCCGTGGGAGCGCCGCGCGATTTCTTCTTCCGTCCATTTCCTTGACGCCTCCTTCTCCTTCTGTATAAACCGATAGACCGGTACGAGAAGCAGTGCGGCAAGCGCAAGAAAGGCGACGAGCGTTACGATGATGATCGTCGTGTAATCGGTCACAATCCATGAACGATGCTGCGGCGGAATGGTCCCTATGCCTGACTAGTACAGGAGTTTTTGTATCTTTGCGCCGGAACGACTTGGCCGCCAGAATCCGTTCAACCACCATTTCCAATGACGATGGAAGCTGGATCAGCGCGCATGCTCATAATTGAGGACGACCCGGAGATGGGTTCGGGCCTGGAGGAGTATTTCGACCTAAAAGGATTCGACGTAACCAGGGCGACCGACGGAGACCGCGGCCTACAGCTTATCTCGACGCTTCCGGAGTACGACGTGGTACTTCTCGACGTGATGCTCCCCAAGAAGGACGGATTCGAAGTGCTCCGCGAGGCCCGTAAAGCCGGCGTCGCCTCGCCGGTGGTGATGCTCACTGTGAAAGGACACGAGGACGACAAGCTCCAGGGATTCGACCTGGGTGCCGACGACTATGTCACGAAGCCCTTCAGCGCCGAGGAGCTCTCCGCACGCGTCAATGCCGTGCTTCGCCGCACGAAATCGCCGGCCCAGGGCCCGATGGAGAAGTACGACTTCGATGACCTCGAGGTCAATTTCAGCAACCACACGGCCCACCGGGACGGAACGGAAATCCAGTTCACCGCCCTCGAGTTTGACATTCTGAGGTACTTTATCCAGCACCGTGGACGCACCGTGAGCAGGAAGCAGCTGCTCCGCGACGTGTGGGGAATCAGCGGCGACATTACCACCCGCACGATCGACCGTCACGTCGCCTCCCTTCGCAAGAAGATCGAGCGCGACCCGGACGATCCGAACTACATCCAGACGGTATACGGGATCGGATATAAATTCACCGGCTAACGGCCTATCGTCCCCGGTGGAAGCCCTTGTTACGATCTCGGCCTACAGGATCATTGGGTGGGGCCTGCGATAGGACTGCGTAACATCGAAGTTGACCAGTTTGCAGGGTATTTCTATGGAAGCTCATGGGAAAACGAGGTCGATTCTACGCGATCTCGCCCTCATCTATATAGCGTTGGCTCACAGCACCGACCAAGACCTGTCGACGCCCGAGGTCGAAACCATCTCGGCCCGGCTGCGCGCCTGGCAGACACAGGTGACCGAGGAGACGGTGCTCAGTGCCATCAAAGACGCCCTCGAGGACTACACGCAGGAGTCTGCCCATCCGGAAGTGGAGCGAGCCGTGCGCCGCGTGCGCGACGAGCTCGACCACGAGAAGCGCGAAATGATTGTCGACGACCTCACCGAGATCGCGATGGCCGATGACAAGTTCCTTTTCGAGGAAGGCTCATTCATCGGCGACCTCGCCCGCGCGTGGGACGTCCACATCGACGAGCCGGTAGCAGACGACAATCCGTGGACGGTGTTCGAAGGCAACGGCGAGAACGGCTGGACCCCGCTGCACGACCTCGCCCTCGTGTATCTCCATCTGGCCCACCGTACCGACGACGATCTCGATTCGAAGGAGGTCGACGCCATCTCCCGTTCGCTCAGCGAGTGGGCGCCCGGGGTGGGGGATGACCATGCGCTTGACGTCGTTCAGAGCGCCATGCATGCTTACGTCCAGGGTCCCGACAAGCGGCTCTTCGAGGACAGCGTCGAGGCGCTCAAGAAATCGGTCCCGGAGCATCAGCGCACGGCGCTCCTATCCGACTTGCAGAAGATCGCGCAGTCCGACGGCAACGTCTCGCCGGAAGAGCAGGACGTCATCGAGCGATTGACGAGGGCTTGGACGGTAACCGCATAGGCTGGACGATAACCGCATAGGGCCGCAAATCGCAGGACGTCGACGGGCGAGGCCCGGAGCGGTCACCCGTGTCTACATCCTTCTCTACAACGTGGGGCGCTGTTGAATTCCTCACCGACTTTGGTTAGCGTGCTTTCGCACTGATTGCTAACCATCGTCACGTCGCATGTTAGTCGAGGTCTTTGAGGATTACGAAGCGGTGAGCGATCGCGCCGCGGAGATTGTCACGGCGCAGGTTCGTCGAAAGCCGGACAGCGTGATCGGTTTTGCCACAGGCAGCACGCCGCTCGGACTGTACCAGCGTCTCATCCACAACCACAGAGAACGAGGGCTGGATTTCTCCAAGGTGACCACGTTCAATCTGGATGAATACGTCGGATTGCCGCCGGAGCACTCCCAGAGCTATCACTATTTCATGTGGGAGAACCTCTTCAGGCATCTCAATCTTAATCCCAGCAACGTGTACATCCCCCACGGGATGGCCGACGACATCGATTATTTCTGTGATTGGTATGAGGAACAGATCGAGAAGGCGGGCGGCATCGACCTGCAGATTCTAGGGATCGGTGCCAACGGTCACCTCGCCTTCAATGAGCCGGGATCGTCTCTCGGTTCTCGCACGCGGATCAAGACGCTGACCGAGAAAACGGTGCGCGACAACGCCCGCTTCTTCGAGGATTCAGACGAGGTCCCCAATCAAGCCATCACGATGGGTGTGGGCACGATCATGGATGCGAACACGCTGATGCTCGTGGCAACGGGTGAGAAGAAGGCGGCGGCGATTCGCGCGGCACTGGAGGGTCCGGTCACCGGAATGTGTCCCGCAACCGTGGTTCAGATGCACCGATTTGCGCACGTCATTCTCGACGGCGAGGCCGCCTCCGCCCTCGAGTACCGACATCACGGAGGCATCGCCGAACCGAAATAGCGGCCGATCAGCGTTCGTGCTCCGTCGCTACTTCCCGATTCGGATCGGTGATCCACTCGCTCCACGAACCGGGATACAACTTCGCATCTCCAAGGCCGGCATGGCGCATCGCAAGGACATTGTGGCAAGCCGTCACGCCGGACCCGCAGTGATGGACGACGTGCTCCGTCGAGGTTGAGCCGAGTACGGCCCGAAATCGCTTTCGCAGTTCGTCCTGCGACCGAAAGGCGCCGTCGTCCGTCAGGTTCTCCTTGAAGGGCACCGACAGCGCGCCGGGTATGTGACCGGCAACACGATCGATCGGCTCGATCTCCCCCCGGTATCGTTCCGAGTCCCGCGCGTCGAGTATCTTCCAATCGGGGTTCTTGCGAAGCCGATCCACGTCCGGCGTACCGACGACGAGGTGCTCGCGCGGCTTCGGCACGAAAGTTCTCGGTTCGTTTCGCTCCACTCCTCGACGAACGGGCAGGCCTTCCCGCCGCCAGGCCGGCCATCCGCCGTCCAGTACCGCGGCCGCGTCGTGGCCCGCATACTGCAGCATCCACCAGAGACGTGCGGCGATTGCGCCTCCGGCATCATCATAGGCCACGACCTGAACCTCATCGGAGATCCCCCAGCCGCCAAAACGCCTGGCCATCGCGTCAAGTGAGGGCAGTGGATGCCGGCCGGTCTCGCCCGGGAGAACCGGACCGGAGAGGTCCTCGTCTAGATGTGCGTAGACCGCGCCCGGGATGTGCGCCTCATGATAATTTTTTCGGCCTCGCTCCGTACTATGGAGGGAGAATCGGCAGTCGACGATCACCCAGTCGTTCTCGCCGACGTACCGATGAAGATCCCCAGTCGAAATCAAACTCGTGTAAGCCATGGTGGAAGCCAAAGTTCGTGCAGTCGACGTGTATGCGTACCGGATGAAAGGGTCGCAGGTCGAGTTCTTGTTGCTCCGGCG
>CAZQAS010000010.1:22757-24424 GCA_964591285.1 uncultured Rhodothermales bacterium | reverse complement strand
CTGAACAACGACGGCTCCTGAAGCTTTCGGCCGGCATGATCGACGAAGCCATCCCGTCCGAGCTGGTTATCCGGATCGAAGAGAGCCTCGCATGGTAGAATCGAAGGCTGCTGCCGCCGGCGAAGCTCCGTCGACCGGCCGGCCGCCAACTGCGCGATTCTAGATGCCGTATCATCAAACCGAGGCTCGATGGGGCCCCTTTCCCGACTTAACAAGTACTACTGGAAGTACAAGCACCTCTTCATTCCGGGATTGATCTTCGCGATGGCCTCGGCCGGGTTTTCCGTGGCCGTGCCGATTATCGTGCGGAAGGCCGTCGACAGCATCCCGCGCTTCGTCAATCTCTACCGCCTCTACGAAGGCACGGAGGTCCAGGGTTACTTCTATGCCGGCTTCTTCGTGGGGCTGCTGCTGTTCGGATTGATCATCATCGGATTGAGCCTGCTCAGTGGCGTGTTTTCCTTCTTGATGCGACAGACGGTCGTCGTCGCATCACGGCACATTGAGTTCGATCTCCGTAACGCGCTCTACGATCACCTCCAGGATCTCTCGCAGAACTTCTACCGACGCTACTCGACCGGCGACGTGATCGCGCGGGCGACCAGCGACATCGAAAACGTCCGCCGCTACATCGGACCGGCAATCATGTACATCGTGCGGGCGCTCGTGATCATCATCACGGCGATCACGGTGATGTTCATCATCTCGCCAAAGCTGACGCTCTATGCGCTGATTCCAATGCCGTTTCTGGCGATCGCGGTGTTCTTCATGGCGCACATGGCCCACAGCCGCAGCGACGCCATTCAGGTGCAGTATTCAAAGCTGACGAGCCGTGTACAGGAGGCGCTCTCGGGGATCCGCGTGCTGAAAGCCTACACGCGGGAGGAATCCGAGTCGGAGGCCTTCGAATCCGAGAGCGAAGCCTACAAGCGCCGCAACCTGGACCTCGCCCTCGTCGACTCGGGCTTCCGTCCCATCTTTCTGCTGCTCATCGGGCTGGCCGAGGTGATCGTCGTCTGGCTCGGTGGTCAGCTGGTGGCCGAGGGCACCATTACGATCGGCAACATCGCCGAGTACATGATCTACGTGGCGTATATGACGTGGCCGGTCGCATCGATGGGCTTCGTCATCACGATGATCCAGCGTGCCTCGGCGTCGATGATCCGCCTCAACCACATCTTCGACGCGGAGCCGGACATCGCCGATACCGAAGAGGCCGTCGCCGAGATCGGCGAGGTCGCCGGCAGTATCACCTTTGAGGACGTCTACTATCGTTACGAGGAAGAAGGACCTTTCGTACTGAAGGGCGTTTCGTTCGACGTACCGGCCGGCTCCACGCTCGCCGTCGTCGGCCGCACCGGCGCGGGTAAGACGACGCTGATCGAGATGATTCCGCGGCTGATCGACCCAACGGAAGGGACGGTGCGCATCGACGGCCGCCGCATTCAGGAGATTCCACTGGAGACACTTCGCTCCTCGATCGGCTACGTGCCGCAGGAGGTATTCCTCTTCAGCGATACGGTGGCCAACAACATCGCCTTCGGCGAGCAGGAAGCCGCCGACGAAGATATCGAGCAAGCCGCGCTCGAGGCCGCGCTGCTGGAGAACATCCGCGACTTTCCGGAAGGATTCGAGACGTTCGTCGGAGAGCGCGGCATCACGCTCTC
>CAZQAS010000010.1:20312-22657 GCA_964591285.1 uncultured Rhodothermales bacterium | reverse complement strand
GCCATCCAGATATCGCCTCCGCGCGGCCGATTTCGATCGAAGAGGACCCACCGGCCGTCCGGTGACCAGACGGGATAATCGATCCTCACGTCGGGATCGTCGAAGGCGAACACTTCCGCCGGTGCACCTTCCATCGGGACAGTCCACAAGGACTTGTGACCGGACACGTCCATAATGAGTCTCGCGTCCGGCGAGAAGGAGCTGTGCGCGGATGCCGGCACGCCTGCGGCAGGCACGGGCTCCCCGCCGTCGATCGCGACGCGCATGAGGCCGTCGAAAACTCTCGAAGGGCTCCGGAAGAATATCTCGTCACCGTCTTTACTCCAAATCAGGAAGTGCCCCTCCGCACCGAAGGTCGTAAGGGGGCGCTGATTTGATCCATCGGCATTCATTAGCCAGAGTTCCTTGCGGCCGTCACGGTCGGAAAGGTACGCAATCAATCGCCCATCCGGCGAATAGAATGGATTGATGTCGAGCGAAGCCGATGTGGTTATCTGCTTCAGATCTCCGGTCGCGATGTCGACAGACCAGATGTCGGCGTTGCCCGCCCGGCTCGAAAAGAAGGTCAGCCGATCACCGTCAGGATGCCACTGCGCCTGAAAGTCCCCGCCAGGACCGTCCGTCACCTGCTGCAATTCGCCGGAGGCCAGGTCGTAGATCCAAAGATTCATGTGGCCGTCTCGATCTGAATTGAAGGCCAGCCTTCGGCCATCCGGCGACCACGCTCCTCGGCTGTCCTCGCGCGTAGACGCAATGAGCGCCTCCGGCTCACCAGTCGGGATCCCCGTACGTGGATCGACCGGAAGGCGCCATAGATCGCTGTTTAGATTCAGTGTCGTAAACGCCAGTCGACCGCTGCGATCAACGTTCACGTGCACGTCTTGTCCCGCACCGGTCGTGACCTGCTGGGGATAGTCAGAGTCCGATTCATCGAAGCGCACAGCCCAGATATTCAAGCCGCCGCCACGATACGATGAGAAATAAATCGAATCCGACGTCGGCGACCAAGAGGGATAGATATTCAGCGACGTATCGTCGGTCAGGTGCCATGTCCGCCGCGTTTCCAGGTCCACGACCCGGATGTCAAATTTGGTCCAGTCGAGATTCTGAAACGCGATCTTCGATCCGTCTGGCGACCAGGTCGGCGCGATGTGCGAGACGGCCTCGGAGCTGTCGAAAGAGACGGGACGCGCGTTTCGACCAAGTCGGTCCGAAACCCAAATGCGTCGAGAGTCCGACCATGACGCATCAAAAGCAATGCGGAGGCCGTCGCGAGAATACGCCGGGTTAAACCCGTCATCGATAAGCTTGCGCTCCGTTCGGTTTGCGAGGTTGATCATCCAAATATCTCCCTCGGACTCCACCCCGAACACATCATCAGGTTGAAGCTTTCCATTCGGGGCATTCGAGCGCACGAAGAGGATCGTCGATCCATCTGGAGACCACGTCGGCTGTACGTCGTCTGCGTTTCCGCGCGTAAGCTGCTCGTCGGTGCCGTTCGACAAATTTCGGAGAAACAGGTGCATGAAGCCGTGCGTCTCCCGACTGTATACGAGCCGGCCGCCGTCCGGAGAGAACGCGGGATATGCCTCTAGATCTGCAGACGTGGTAACTTGATCCAGCATGAGCCCTCCCTGGACATTGCCCGCGAACGCAGTCATGCGTGTGGGAGGGCGAGCATCCTCAACGACATACCAGACCAGAAGACCGACCACAAACGCGGCCGCCGCCGCCATCATCCAGGCCCGAAGGCGACTGTTGCGGGCGCCGGCCGACGCCTCATAGCGATTCGCATTCGATAGGTCGGACAGCATTTCGGCCGCAGATTCGTATCGAGTCTCGCGATCTTTGCGAAGTGCATGCCGGAGAATCGGCTGAATCGCTTCCGGAGCAACCCCGATGTGATCGGGCTCCTCATTCAGAATGGAGTACGCCGTTACCTGCTCGTACTCCCCTCGAAACGGCGGCTCCCCCGTGAGCATTTCATACAAGATAGCGCCGAGTGCCCACACATCCGATCGCACATCCGACGGTCCGCCTCGAAGCTGCTCGGGCGCCATGTACGCAACGGTTCCAAGAACGCTGCCTTCTGAGGTGAGGGCCGAAGCGGCGGCGACTTTCGCGAGTCCGAAGTCAAGAATTTTGACGTCGCCTTGCTCGGTCAGGATGATGTTTGCGGGCTTGAGATCCCGGTGGACGATTCCGGCCTGGTGGGCGGCCGACAAGCCGCGAGCGATCTGTATGGCAATGGTCACGGCTTGATCGGGCTCGATCCGACCGCGAGCGATCAGTTCTTTGAGCGTGTCCCCATCATAGTAGGCCATGACGATAAACGTCTGGCCATC
>CAZQAS010000010.1:3073-20212 GCA_964591285.1 uncultured Rhodothermales bacterium | reverse complement strand
TGGGCATGAGGATAAACGACTAACTCTCGATCCTGAATACGGAAATCCCGAGTGAAGATAATGTAAGGTGGTCTGATCCCGTTTCCAAGGTACACGAGATGCCCGAGGGCGAGTCGCAGAGCCGGGCACGCACGAACAGCTGCTCCGGCATGGCGGCCCGGCCACGATGTCAACCGACGAATCCAGTCTCGCTGGTGCGTCGACTCGGATCGAACCGGACTCTCGGCCCGAGAGCCCCTCAAAGCGGGGGGCCGACTGTTCGATAATCTGTTTGGAACCACCGGCCGTGCAGGGTCTATCGAATCAGATTGATTACATCTGTAGACGTCCCGCCCGGAATCGAGGCGAGGCGGGATCGGTACTTTGCATCCATCGAAATGGGATAAATGTGCGGCATATCGGCATGGAAATCGTGAATCGCCATTCGAGAAAGACCGACCGCGTGCCTCTCCACGGGTACAGACGAGGCCCTGCACTGTGACGGAGATTCAGATCGTTCCGCTTGGCACGGCGTCGGCCCTCCCCACGCGCGAACGCCATCCTTCGTCCACGGCCCTTGTGCGCAACGGCCGGATTCTCCTCTTCGATTGCGGTGAAGGGGCGCAGATCCGCCTGATCGATGCCGGCCTCAAACCACCCCGCATCGATGCCGTGTTCATCACGCACCTGCACGGGGATCATTTTTTTGGTCTGATGGGGCTCGTTTCCACGCTCTCGATGATGAATCGAACGGAGCCCCTGACGATCGTCTCGCCAACGGGCCTCCAGGACCTTTTCGAACGCATGCCGGGAATTGAACTCGAGTGGCTGAGCTTTCCACTCGAGTTCACAGGATTATCCGATGGATTTCAGAAGGACGTCGTCTTCGAGGCGGACGAGTTTCGCGTCGAAGCCCGACCACTCGACCATCGAACGCCGACCGCCGGCTACCGCTTCGAGGAGCATGCAAAGCCGGGCCATCTCGACGTCGAGCGCGCGAGATCGCTCGGCGTGACGGACTACCAACACTTTCGCGCACTGAAGCGCGGCGAGGTAGTCAGACTTTCCGACGGCCGCGAAGTCAACCCCGAAGAGGTCCTCGGACCCGAACAAGCCGGCCGAATTTTCGCTTACGTGACCGACACGCGACCGTGCGAGACCGGCGTCGTACTGGCGCGCGATGCCGATCTGGTGTATCACGACGCCACCTTCACCGACGCGCATCACGAACGCGCCGTCGAAACGGCACACTCGACCGCCCGCGAGGCCGCCGACGTCGCGCTGAAAGCCGGTGCGCAGAAACTCCTGATCGGACACTTTTCCGCGCGCCATACGGATCCGTCGGGACTTCTCCATGAGGCCCGCGAGGTGTTCAAGAACACCGAAGTGGCTGAGGAATTAAAGCGATACTCTTTGCGAGAGCAGGCCCCTACGTAGATTCCTCAGCGAACCACTTGGCAGACGACGCGCCGCATACCGACGACGACAAGACGGGCCCGGCCGAATTTGACGGACGCCTTCTTCGGCGAATAATCCGCTACCTGAAACCCTACAAGTGGTGGGTGCTGGTTGCCTTCGTCCTCACGGTCGGCGCTTCGTATCTCGGTCCGCTGCGGCCGAAACTGATCCAGGAGGCGATCGATCAGTTCATCGTGCCCGGCGATCTCGAGGGGCTTCAGTGGATGATCATCCTGCTGATCGGTGCTCTCGTCGGTGAAGGCATTCTTTCCTTCGCACGTGGCTACCTGACGCAGTGGGTCGGCCAGCAGGCCATCTACGATCTGCGCACGAAGGTCTTTCGGCACATCCAGCGGCAGTCGCTCCGCTTCTTCGATCAAACTCCCGTCGGGCGGCTCATCACGCGGACCACGAGCGACGTCGAGGCCCTGAGCGACGTGCTGTCGGCTGGACTCGTCGTCATCCTCGGCGACCTCTTTCGGCTGGGATTCATCCTCTATTTCATGTTCTCGCTGAACTGGATTCTGGCGCTGGTCGTGCTCGCCGTGATGCCGGCGATGGTCTACGCCGTCTTCGTCTTCCGGAAGAAGGTGCGCGTGCAGTACCGCGAGACGCGGAAGCAGGTGGCGCGGCTCAACTCTTTTCTGCAGGAGCACGTCTCGGGGATGAGCATCGTACAGGTCTTCAATCGCGAGCGGGAGGAGATGCGGCGCTTCGGCGCTATCAACGACGACCACCGGGCCGCGCAGATCAAGACGATTTTCTACTTCGCGCTCTTCTGGCCGGTGGTGGACATCGTCTCGTCGACCGCACTTGGGATGGTGCTCTGGTTCGGAGGCCTTCGCGCGATGACCGGCACGCTAACGCTCGGTGTCTTGATCGCCTTCATCCAATACACGAGACAGTTCTTCGAGCCCATTCGGAATCTATCCGACCAGTACAACACACTTCAGAGCGCGATGGCGGGCGCGGAGCGGATCTTCGGTTTGCTGGATAAGGATTACGAGATCAAAGAAGTCGCCGCGCCGGTGCCCATCGAGCGTCTTCAAGGCCACATAGAGTTCCGCAACGTGTGGTTTACCTATCAGAAGGAGCTGCACGACGGCCAGGAGCCGAACTGGATTCTGCGCGACGTCTCCTTCACCGTCGAGCCCGGACAGCAGGTCGCCATCGTAGGGGCTACGGGGGCGGGAAAGACGACCGTGATCAACACGCTGCTACGGTTCTACGACATCGAGCGCGGCGGCATCTACCTCGATGGGACGAATGTTCGCGACATGCGGCTCACCGACCTGCGGCGCCACGTCGGGCTCGTACTGCAGGACGTCTTTCTTTTCTCCGGATCCGTCGAGCGCAACCTCACACTCGATAATCCGGACATCACGGACGCTCAGATCCGCCGCGCGTCGGAGCTGGTCGGCGCGGACCACTTCATCCGGAAACTGCCGGCCGGCTATGAGCAGGACGTTCGGGAACGCGGGGCGTCGCTCTCGCACGGGCAGCGGCAGCTGCTTTCGTTCGTGCGGGCGCTCGTCTACGACCCGGAGATTCTTGTCCTGGATGAAGCCACCTCGAGCGTAGACACCGAAACCGAACACCTCATCGAACAGGCGCTCGAGGCGCTCATGCAGGGCCGGACGTCGCTGGTGATCGCGCATCGGCTCTCGACCATCCAGCATTCGGACAAGATCATCGTCATGCACAAGGGCGAGGTTCGGGAGCAGGGCACCCATCAGGAGCTGCTGGCACTCGGCGGGCTCTATCGCAAGCTCTACGAGCTGCAGTACGAGGAGCAGGAAGAGCCTCGCGCCGCTTAGGGCAGAAAAACCTTGCGGATCCGAAACCGAGTCCCGATCGCGGCGTAGCATTTCATCGTATATCGTAGTAATACGATAAAGAACGAATACTGAATTGCGACCCGACACTCCGTAGCCGCTCCAACAGACCCGTTTACGATCAGCGATGGCCGTCAGCAAAACATCGGAATTCCGGCCCGAACACGTTCGGATCGCCCGTCTGTTCAAGGCACTCGGACATCCCGCCCGCATTGAGATCCTGCAGGTACTGGCCCGACGCGGAACGTGCGTCTGTGGAGAGATCGTGGACGAGCTGCCGCTCGCACAGGCGACCGTATCGCAGCACCTGAAGGCGCTGAAAGAGGTTGGGCTGATCCAGGGGCAGATTGAAGGGCCTGCCGTGTGCTACTGCATCGACCCCGAAGCCGTCGCGGCTCTGCGTTCGGCAGCGGTGGACTATCTACGATCCATCACCAACAACTGCTGCTAATTCATCCTCATAATGGAGACACCAATGAACGATCAGGCGATTGCAAAGGACCAGATGAAGAGCACCGACCAGCAAGCCGTCTCCGATCAGGCGACCATCAAGGAGCAGGTGCGACGCAAATACGACGAAATCGCCGAGCGCGGCGAAAACGCGGGATGCGGCTGCGGCTGCTCGAACGACGTAAACATGATCGGCGATGCCTATGAAAGCGTGACCGGGTACGTTGCCGAGGCCGACCTTGGACTAGGTTGCGGCCTTCCGACCGACCTCGCCGAGCTTAAGCCCGGCAACACCGTGCTCGATCTGGGCTCCGGCGCCGGACTGGACGTGTTCGTCGCCCGGTCGATCGTCGGAGAGAGCGGACGCGTGCTCGGCGTCGACATGTCCGATGCGATGCTCTCGCGTGCTCGGAAAAACTTGGAGCGGCTCGGATACGAGAATGTCGAATTCCTCAAAGGCGAAATCGAGGACCTCCCGGTCGATTCCGATTCCGTCGACGTCGTGATCAGCAACTGCGTCCTCAATCTGGTTCCGGATAAAGGGCGCGCCTTCAAGGAGGTGTACCGCGTAGTCCGGCCCGGCGGACATTTCTGCGTATCTGACATCGTCGTTCGCGGGGAGCTTCCGGAGTCGATCAAGCGTTCGGCCGAGCTGTATGCGGGATGCATTTCGGGCGCGATCTCGCAGTCGGACTACCTCGACATAATCCACGAAACCGGCTTTTCGAATGTAAAGGTGCTGCGCGAGCGCGACATCCACGTGCCGGAGGAGGCACTGCTCGAATCGGCAAGCGAGGACGAACTCGCCGCATTCCGAGCGGGAGGGGGCGCCATCGTCAGCGTGACGGTTAGCGGCATGAAAGCCGCTACGTCTTAAGCCCCGCTTCGGGACCCGCGCCGAAGGCCGTCCTTCGTGAATGTCAGGATCACCCTTCGACAGGTTCGACAATCCGGCGCTTCGGCGCCAAACCGGCCGCATCGTCGCTCGGCAGTAGTCCATAGCGACCCTTTAGCTCGGGCGTAGAGTTTGTCTATGTACGATGAACTTTAAGTTCATGTATCACAGGCTTCGACACGCCGCCGTTAAAGAGCACCGCAGACACCCCCTCGACAACCAGAACGTCGCACAAACCCCTAACATACTTTATGGAATCCTACTACAAGCCACACCAGCTCGGCCGATTCGGCGACATTGAAAAAGGCAACAAGGAGCTGGCCGACCTGTTCTTTAAGTACTACAACACCGTTTTCGAGGATGGGGCATTGACCGCGCGCGAGAAGGCATTGATCGCGCTGGCCGTCTCGCATACCGTTCAATGTCCCTATTGTATCGACGCGTACACGGACGAGTGCATGGAAAAAGGAGCCGATCTGGAGCAGATGACCGAAGCCGTCCACGTCGCGACGGCCATTCGCGGCGGCGCCTCACTCGTTCACGGCGTGCAGATGCTGGAGCAAGTCGAGCGTAAGATGATGTAGCGGCCGCGCTGCACGTCGACTCTCATCCACGCGCCGGCGCACCGGTCAGACGTACATTCCATCGAAAAGTATATGAGTGACTTCATCCCCCTGGAAAGCATCTCGCAGGGAGACGGTGCCCTGGTCGATGTTGACGGGCCGCGCACTACCACGAGCCTGCGCTACCGCCGCGCGCCCCTGGCCGAGCCAACCGAACAGATTCGTCTGCTTGAGGCTGCCG
This sequence comes from uncultured Rhodothermales bacterium, assembly GCA_964591285.1. Classification (GTDB taxonomy): domain Bacteria; phylum Bacteroidota; class Rhodothermia; order Rhodothermales; family VXPQ01; genus CAZQAS01. The sequence continues at coordinate 14,791 of CAZQAS010000010.1, read as the reverse complement.
ACGCCTCTGTAGGCCGCACGGGTACCGGATCGTTCGAAGCCGACATCCAGAGCGTGGGATGGAAGGAGCTCAGTCCGGCTTCGCTCGACGTGGTCCAGATCAACGTCGGCAAGCTCTGCAATATGACCTGCCGCCATTGCCACGTCGACGCCGGCCCGGACCGTCATGATGAGAACATGAACCGCGAGACGATCGACCTCTGCCTGGAGGCGATCGACGCCTCAAATCCCCACACGGTCGACATTACCGGCGGCGCCCCCGAGCTAAACCCGCATTTCACGTACCTCGTGGATGCGTGCGTGGAACGCGGCACCCGGGTGATCGACCGGTGCAACTTGACCATACTTACCACGCGCCGCTTCGCTCACCTGCCCCAGTGGCTCGCCGACCGCGGCGTCGAGGTCGTAGCGTCGCTACCCCACTACCGAAAACTCGGAACCGACGCGCAGCGCGGCTCGGGCGCTTACCGCAAGAGCATCGACGCTCTGCGCCGGCTGAACGAGGCGGGCTACGGAAGGGAAAATCCGGACCTCGTGCTGACTCTTGTCACGAATCCCGTCGGCGCATTTCTGGCCGGAAGTCAGAACTCCCTCGAAGCCGAATGGAAGGCGGCGCTCGAGCGCGATCATGGCGTGACGTTCGACCGGCTCATCGCGCTGAATAACATGCCGATCTCACGCTACCTGGAGTGGCTGATCGAGAAGGACCTGGTCGAGGAATACATGCAGCGACTTGTCGCCTCCTTCAATCCGTCCGCAATCCCGGGGTTGATGTGCCGCAACACGCTCTCGGTGTCGTGGAACGGATTTCTGTACGACTGCGACTTCAATCAACAGCTCGAGATGACGATGGATCTCCCGGACGGCCGCCGACCACACGTGCGCGACTTCGACCTAAAGGTCTGGCGGCGCCACGTCGTACGCACAGGCAGGCACTGCTACGGCTGTACGGCCGGAGCAGGGAGCTCGTGCGGTGGCCAGACGGCTTGAGGCGCGAATACGCCCGCGCGAATACGCCCGCGGGCATACGACTCCTGCTATAGGAGGGCCTGAAACGCTAGTACAGCGTCATGTCGAACTTGCGGCGATAGTTTGCAACGGCAGGATGGTCGTTGCCGAGCAGCGTGAACAGGGCGACGCACGCCTTGCGCGCACCATCGTCATCGTAGTAGCGGTCCTTGCCGATCACCTCGATAAAGTTCTGCACGGCCGCCTCGTACCGGCCGGCTCTCATCGCGTCGATTCCGGCTCGATACGCCTCGCGACCCGCGCCGTCGGGCAGCTCGCCATCCACGTTGAATAGGCGCGCGACCGTCTTCACGGCCTCCTCGATCTGGATATACCCTGGGCCGGCGAATGCGCTATCCGTGACCAGATCGACGGACCTCTCCGGATCGTCGAATGCCAGAAGCTGCGCGAGTAGAACGCGCGCCTTTGAATTGCTCGGCTCCTCTGAGACCGTGGTCTCAAGGAGCTTCTGCGCCTCATCCCGGTTGCCGGCCGCCATCTCCTGCTCCGCACGCTCGACGCGCTTCTTCGACTCCGACGGAATCGCCTTCTCCAACCACTGCTTGACGGCATACTCGGGCAATGCACCCGTAAATTCGTCGACGACCTCGCCGTCCACGAACAGCTTTACGGCCGGAATCCCGCGAATCCCGTAGCGAGCGGACACTTCCGGGTTCTCATCCGTGTTAACCTTTACGAGCTTCCATTTATCTTCCGACTCCTGAGCGAGCCGCTCGAGCGTCGGACCGAGTACGCGGCACGGCCCGCACCACGGAGCCCAAAAATCGACGAGGATCGGCGTCGTCCGGCTCGATTCGATGACGTCTTCCTGGAATCCCTTTATTTCGTGGCTCATGGTCGTACGAACTTTCTGACGATCTGACGCAGCGCGTCGGTGCAGCACATCGGCATCGACCGCTTCTCGGCCTCTGCCACACTCCTTTTACGCAGCCCAGTTCCGGCACGTTCTTCGGCCTCCGAGCGATCAAAAGGAATTCGAAGGCAATCAGGAGACGGCTGGATTGCTATTCGGACTAATCCTATATTTAGACTAACCTAAATCCCCGAGTATTTCCCCGGCGAGCCCATGCGAGTCCTGACGTTCCTTCTCGTTGCTCTGTTCATCGCCGGCTGCGAACCGGCCGGTGATGGCGCGTCCGACGGGCGCCTCTCCATCGTGGCCACGACCAGCATGCTCGCTGATCTGGCCCGACAACTTGGAGGTAGCCACGTCGAAGTAACCGGCCTCATGGGACCGGGTGTGGATCCACACCTGTATAAGGCGAGCGAAGGGGACGTAACGCGCATGGCGGGTGCCGATGTCATCCTATACAACGGCCTGCACCTCGAGGGTAAGATGACCGACGTATTCGAACAGATGTCCGGCCGTGGGATACGGACCGTGCCGGTCGCAGAGCTGAGCATCGAAGAAGATCGGCTGCTCGAATCGGATCAGTTTTCCGGCAACTACGATCCGCACGTGTGGTTCGACGTCGGCCTCTGGAAGGACGTCGCGAGCCGCACCGCCGAGGTACTGGCAGATCTCGCGCCCGACCACGCATCGCAGATCCGAAACAACCTCGAATCCTATCTCGCCGAGCTCGACACCCTCGATGCTCACGTACGAAGGACCGTCTCCGAACTGCCCGAGTCCCGGCGAGTCCTCGTCACGTCGCACGACGCATTCGGATACTTCGGCCGTGCCTACGGTTTCGACGTTCGAGGCCTTCAAGGAATCAGCACGGCAACCGAGGCCGGCACGGCTGACGTGCAGGAATTGGCCGATTTCGTGGCGGAGCGGAGGATTCCTGCCCTCTTCGTTGAGTCCTCCGTCTCTCCACGCGGGATTGAAGCCGTGCGCCAAGCCGTTCGCTCGCGCGGATTTGAGGTTGCGATCGGAGGGACGCTCTACGGAGACGCCCTTGGCGATCCGGGGACGCCCGCCGGAACCTATCTCGGCATGATCCGGCACAACGTCGATACCATCGTATCCTCTCTCGGTGGTGAACCCATACAGAACCCCGACGCAGTATGAACGCAGCCATCGAAGTACGCGACCTCACCGTCGCCTATCAGGACAAGCCGGTATTATGGGACATAGACCTTGACGTCCCATCCGGCGTGCTGATGGCCGTAGTCGGACCGAACGGTGCCGGAAAGACGACCTTCGTAAAGGCGCTCCTTGGCCTCGTCCGACCGGCGGCCGGACAGATTCGGATGCTCGGCGATCCATACGAAAAGCGCCGCCGCGAAGTAGCCTACGTGCCGCAGCGTGGTAGTGTGGACTGGGATTTCCCTACGAGCGCGCTCGACGTCGTCATGATGGGGCTCTATGGAAGGCTCGGATGGATCCGCCGCCCCGGCCGGCGCGAGCGGGAGCAGGCCATGAAGGCGCTCGAAAAGGTGGGTATGCAGGACTTCGCTAAACGTCAGATCCGGCAGCTGTCCGGCGGACAACAGCAGCGCGTGTTTCTTGCTCGCGCTCTCGTACAAGAGGCTGAAATATACCTGATGGATGAGCCGTTCCAGGGCGTCGACGCAACCACCGAGCGCGCGATCATCAGCCTCCTTCGCAACCTTCGCGAGCAGGGGAAAACACTACTCGTGGTACATCACGATCTGCAGACGGTCACCGAATATTTCGACCACGTCCTGTTGCTGAATGTTCGGCGAATTGCGAGCGGCCCCGTACCGGACGCCTTCACGGAAGAGAATCTCCGTCTTACCTATGGCGGCCGGGTGGCCTTCCTCCGAAGCCCGTCGGAGCAGCCGCTCGTACAGGCCTGACGACTGTGTGATCTCGACCACGACAGGAAGACGGCGTCCATGGAAGTCATCCACCAGCTCTTCACCGATTACACCCTTCAGATGGTGGCGATCGGGTCTGCGACGCTCGGCATCGTCAGTGGATCGCTCGGCACCTACGCGGTCCTCCGCGGCCAAAGCCTGCTCGGAGACGCGATCTCGCACGCGGCTCTTCCGGGCATAGCGCTCGCGTTCCTACTTACCGGCACGAAAACGCCGCTGGTCCTCATGGCCGGGGCCGCCATCGCGGGCTGGATGGCCACACTCGCGATCATGTCCGTCACAGAGACGACGCGGATCAAATACGACAGCATGCTCGGCATCGTGCTGTCGGTGTTCTTCGGGATCGGTCTGGTGCTGCTCACCTTCATCCAGCGCCAGTCGGGTGCCGGTCAGGCCGGCCTCGACACCTTTCTCTTCGGTCAGGCCGCTTCCCTGGTCGGACGGGACGTTCGCACGATGGTCGTGCTGGGAGGCGCCGCCCTCTTGATCATGCTCGTTTTCTGGAAGGAGCTGAAACTACTCTCATTCGATCCCCAATTTGGCCGCACGATGGGCCTGCCGATGCGTCGCGTCGACGTCTTGCTGACGGCCTTGTTGGTCGTGGCGATTGTGATCGGCCTGCAGACCGTCGGCGTCGTGCTCATGAGCGCGATGATCATCGCTCCGGCCGCCGCCGGGCGTCAGTGGACGGATCGGCTCGGTGGAATGGTGGCGATTTCCGCAGCCTTCGGGGCGCTTGCCGGTGTGAGTGGAGCGCTGATCAGCAGTACCACGCGCGGCCTCCCCACAGGCCCGACGATCGTCCTTTGTATGGGTGTCATCGTCACGGTTTCGCTCCTCTTTGCGCCCGGGCGCGGCGTGGTCTGGCGCCGGCTGCAGGCGCGGCGAAGCGCGAGCCGCTTTCATATGGAGGCCGTCTTGCTGGACCTATACGCCCTCGGGCGTCAGCACGCCGATCCACTTTATCCCCACGCCGAAGGGGCGCTCGACGTTATGTCCGTGCGCTCGGTACGCAAGCCGCTCGAGCAACTCGAGGAGCGCGGCTGCGTGCAGAGGACGAAACTCGATGAGTGGGCCCTCACCGAGCGCGGCCGACGGGAGGCCGAGCGCCTGCTGAAGGAGCGCATGGCGCCGAACTCTTCGCTGGAAGGGACCAACAGCACAGCGAATCGATGACGCAAGGGCAGATCGAAATACAGCTCATCGCGTCGGTGGTGGCCATCGCGTGCGCGCTTCCCGGCGTGTTCCTCGTGCTCCGTAAGATGGCAATGATGAGCGACGCCGTCAGTCACGCCATCCTGCCCGGCATCGTGGTCGGATTCTTCCTCACCCACGACCTGAACTCTCCCGTGCTGATCCTCGCTGCCGCCGCCACAGGCGTACTGACCGTATTCCTTGTCGAGGCGCTGCTCTCGACGCGGCTCGTGAAGGAGGACGCGGCCATCGGCATCGTATTTCCCGTGCTCTTCAGCATCGGGGTCATCCTGATCGCCCGCTTCGCCGGCGACGTGCACCTCGACACCGACGCCGTGCTCCTCGGCGAACTGGCCTTCGCGCCGTTTGACCGGTTCGAACTCTTTGGACGGGACGTGGGGCCCCGCTCACTCTACGTGATGGGCGGCATCGCGGCGATGAATGCAGTGTTTCTCACGGCCTTCTACAAGGAACTGAAGATATCTACCTTCGACGCCGGCCTGGCGGCGGCACTAGGATTTGCGCCGGCCCTTCTCCACTACGGCTTGATGACGCTCCTCTCGGTAACGGCCGTGGCGGCGTTCGATGCCGTCGGCTCGATACTCGTCGTCGCGTTCGTGATCGGTCCGCCCGCCGCTGCCTATCTGCTGACCGATCGGCTCGACGTGATGATCGGTCTGAGCGTCGTGATCGGCATCGTCTCAGCGGTGGCCGGCTACTGGATCGCTCATCTGCTGGATGCGTCCATAGCCGGCGCGATGGCCGGTATGATTGGCGTCGCGTTCGCAGTCATCTATCTCCTCGCTCCCCGGCACGGTATGCTCGCCATCGTCCGCCGGCGACGTCGTCAGCGTTGGGAGTTCGCCGAGAAAATGCTCACGATCCACCTGATGAACCACGAGGGCTTGCCGGAAGCCGCCGAAGAAAACCGTGTCGAGCACCTCGAGGATCATCTGCGCTGGCAGCCTTCCTTCGCACGCGGTGTGGTACGGAGGGCGCAGGAAGATGGATTTGTCAGGCGGAAGGGCGGCCGGCTGTTGCTGACCGAGGAGGGACGTGCACTCGCCGGCGAGGCTATCGTAGAGACCTGATCGTGCGCCGGCGCAGCAGGAAGAGGTGGCTAAACCTGCTGCTCTACCTGTTTGCGGAGATCTTCCGTAACGGCTGCGAACTGGACGTCGAGCCGCGAGAGCGTCGTCGAAGCGTCGTCGAGCCGACCATCAGCGCCCATGGACTCCAGTTCCTCACACGTCATCGACATCTCGGCCGCACCGAACAGTGCAGCGCTGGACTTGAGCGTGTGTGCCGCGTGTTGGAGGCGACGAGCGCTCGCCGCCTCGATCGACGCGCGAATCTCGTCCATCAACTCGTTCGCATCCGTCAGAAATTCGTCTACGAGACCGGCTAGAAAACCGGCATCGCCTCCGCCCAGCATAAAATTCAGTTGTTCGAGGATCTCCAGGTTGACCGACGGCACGGATGGTTCGACGTCGAGATCTACGGATCCCCCTCCGCCGGCCCCGTCGCCGCCTCCACTTCGTCGACCAACCGGCATACATCGCTCGAGCGCCTCAGCAAGTTGATCGACTCGGAGCGGCTTGGCCAAGTAGTCATCCATTCCTGCCGCGAGACACCGATCCCGATCACCGCGCATGGCATTCGCCGTCAGCGCGATCACACGGGGCCGCTGCTCGTCGGAATAGCGCTCGAGAATCTTACGAGTCGTCTCGATCCCGTCCATTTCGGGCATCATGATGTCCATCAGGACGACGTCGTATTCCGCTTCGTCAAGTTTTTCCAGGGCCTCCACGCCGTTGTTTGCAACTGCGGCCTCATAGCCAAGCTTCTGGAGCATTCGCACGGCCACTTTCTGGTTCACCGGATTGTCCTCAGCCAGCAGGACGCGGAGCGAGCTCATTTCGGAAACAGCTCGTAACTTGGGTACGGCCGTCGATTTTGCCGACCGCTTCTTGTAGGTACCATTGAACGCCGCCGTGAGCGAGTCGCGAAGCGGCCCCTCCTTGACGGGCTTTGCGAGCGTGCCGGCCACGTCGAGCTCGGGCACTCTGACGTGTTGCCCGAGGCGGTGAAGAAAGATGATCGGCAGATCGCTATCCGTGAGGGCGGCCACGAGCGCCTGCACGAGCGATGCGTCCGTCGGAGATGGATGCCCAAACTCGATGAGGGCGACGTCAAACTCCTCCGCGGAGAGAGATTCCAATGCTTCCGATGCCGAATCGAGCATCGTGACCGTAAGGTCGTATCGCGACAGCTGTCGGCGAATCATTTCGCGCGTGGCCCGATGCCCGTCGAGCACCAGCGCACGCCGCCCCGAGTAGGAGGGGAGAGGCTCCCCGGCTGCTGCCGCTACGAGGGACATCGTGAAATGAAACGTCGAACCCACGCCGATCTCGCTCTCTGCCCACATGCGCCCGCCGAGCAGCTCTGTAAGTCGTTTGCTAATGGCAAGCCCGAGGCCGGTGCCTCCGTACTTTCGCGCGGTAGACGGATCGAGCTGGCTGAACGACTTGAAAAGTCCACTCATTCGATCATCCGCAATCCCAATGCCCGTATCCTTCACCGAGAAATGTAGGGCCGGCTCGCCCTCCTGATCCCCCACTCTGAGCGTCAAAAGAACCTCGCCGTTCTCCGTAAACTTGACGGCATTATTGAGAAGGTTGATCAGAATTTGCCGGAGGCGCATGATATCGCCATGGATGCGGTCCGGCACGTCCGGCTCGACCAGATAGGCCACGTCGATACCCTTCGTCGCAGCGCGCGGGGTCACGAAACTCAACGCCGCCTCGATGCATCCGCGTACGTCGAACGCTTCGTGCTCCAACTCGATACGGCCGGCCTCGATTTTGCTGTAGTCCAGGACGTCGTTAATGATCGCCAGGAGGTTCTCGCCGCTGCTGTGAATGGTTTCGACAAGCTCTCGCTGTCCTTTTGTGAGCGGCGTTTGCAGGAGCAGGTCCGTCATGCCGATGACGCCGCTCATCGGCGTGCGAAATTCGTGGCTCATCACGGCCAGAAGCTCGCTCTTTCGCTGAGCGACCTTCTCGGCGCTTTCCCTCGCACTCTCCAGTTCCTGCACCGTTCGGTGCATCCGATCGTCTTCGTGCCCGGCGGCGGCCCGCGTACGTTCGGCTTCGACCGCGCGTCGGAGGCGCTCCGCCTCGATTTCCTTCTGCTCAGTGATGTCCGTCATGATCGCAACGTTGCTGATCGGACGGCCTTCGTCATCATCGTGCAGATAGATCGACGATTGTGCCCAGAAAATCCCCCCGTTACGCCGAATGTGACGCATCTCAAGCACGACGGAGGGCACCTCGCCGCTCCACAACTGATCGACGCGCCGCCGGCATTCGTCGATGTCGTCGGGATGAGTTACGTCGCTGAAGTGCAGACCGCTGCACTCGTCCTGCGAGAGACTGAAAAGTTCGAGGAACATCCTGTTGCACAGGCCGAATTCTCCTTCTCTACTAAACGAGCAGAGGGCAAATGGCGCCGATTGAAAAAGTCGGTGTAGGCCGTCTGAGAAGTGGGCTGCCGTGGTCATGCTGGTGTCGGCCCCTTCTGAATGCAAGTCGTAAGGTAAGTCTGGGTGTACATCGCTGGCTCCAGAAGGACGAGAAGGACTCATAATGGATGGATTCTCGTGCAATCGCGTGGGGGAACGGCGAGTGAAATCTGAACCGGTCTAGACCGCCTTTCGCATGGCGGCTGCTGGTCTGGGAAGACGCTGAAAAAACTCCGTGAGGTGATGCACGAACGGCGTTTCGGCGTCGAGGCGATAATAGACCGTCTGCGCATCCCGGCGGGTGCGAACCAGCTGCTGCGCCCGAAGCTTCTTGAGCTGCTGCGAAATCGCGGGCGTCGTTACTCCAAGAATGTCCGCCAGATCGTTCACGCGAACCTCTCTGTTGCGCCAGAGGAGATAGAGAATGCGCATTCGCGTATCGTTTCCCGCGGCATTCATCATCGACGTCAGACCGTCCAGTTCGTCGTGACGGCCGACTTCCGTACGAAGGGCGTCAATCAGGTAAGCGCTCATCCCCGATATGCTCGTACTGCCGTTCGTCGATACTTCCATGGTCCACCTTCGGAAAGTTGATTCGGTGTGCCTTCTGTATCGGCGGCGGGGCGTGGATTTTAAGTGGAGATCTGGAGGGAGGACGGTCTTCCCTCCTTTTCGAGAGACCCTCGAGAATATCCACGCCCGGCAATGGACGGAAAAGGTCGCTGTGACGTGCCAACGGCCGCAGTGCGCCTACTGCCTGCGCTGCGCGGCGAACCGGTTGTCCGAGAAACGACGAAATATGGCGAGACCAAATCCTCCGGTCAGAAGGAGAAAGCCGAGCCAGAGCATGTTGATGAAGGGCTTTTCGTAGGCCTGGACGACGATCCAGTCCTCCGGCGTAACGTCCACGCCCTCGAGATAGAGATTGATCGAGCCGCTGTCCACGTTCATCCCCGTAAACGTGACGTTCAGTCCCCAATCGGCCACCCGATTCTGGATGTACTGCTGCGAGCGGTCCTCCATGATCATGTAAACCGGGCTGAGACGGCGCGTCTCCATGGTTTGCAAATCGGTCACGTCGAGGAGGGCCGCCACGGCGATCTCGGTCGAGTCGGGCAGCATCTCGGGATCCACGTTGGTCTCATATCCGACGAACTTGATGGCATAGTCGCCGTTGCCCACGACGGTCGAATCGCCCCGAGAAAGGCTCATTTCACCGGCTTTCTCCGGCGCATCGGCGTCTTCATTCGAGGATTCGAACATCGGGCTCGGGGAAACCGCCACGAAGACGTCTCGATCCGGATAGATTTCATGATCGGGATGCTGAATCCACTGATCCTGCTCACTCTTGTAAACGACCGGGCGGACGGTAAAAGAGCGCCCGTTCGGGTCAACGAAATCCAGCACGTAGACGGGTCGCTGACGCGCCGTTCTCTCTTGCGCGACGTACGTGACACGGTATCCGTTCACCACGCGCGTCTCGCCCCTGGACAATACGAAGTTGTCTCTGCTCTCGCCGATGAGTACGCCCGTTCCCTCGGCGATCGGCTTGCTGAACCCGCTGGATGCCACGATTCCCAGCACCATCACCGCAAAACCTACGTGAGCGAACGCACCTCCCGCCATGCGCGGATTTCCGCGTCCGATGCGCCACAACACCATCCCGTTGCCGTAAAGCGCGAAGAATGCGGCAAAAACGAGGAGCAGCATCAGCAGCCCCGTCCCGTACAGCCCCCAAAACTGCTCGATTCCGCCCACCAGACCCGCCTGAACGACGCCCGAGCTCGACGGAGCACCCGTCGCACGCACGGTTTCCTCGACGAACGGCGTGAGGACCAGCACCGCGAGCGTGCTGGCCACCGAGAGGCCGATCGGCCTAAGAAGAACGCGGTTCACGTTCTCGACGCTCATCTTATTCCACCAGAAAAGCTGTCCGAGACCCGCAAGAAATACGAATAGGATGGAAAGGGGGAGGGTCCACGTGTTGTAGAACTCGATCGGCACCGTCGAGGGAGCCTCGCGAAACAGTTTTCCGAGTATCGGCGAACTCGTGCCGACCGCGATGACCATGGCGACGGCCGTCAGAAGCGTCGCGCCGCAAAAGATCATGAACTCCCGTGAAAGGAGATTCGGCTCTCTCTCCGGCGTGGGCAGCTCGCGATATCGATGGGCGAACAGGCCGAATCCGATCACCCCCACCGTCAGAATCCAGAGCAAAAGCTGGTTCATCATGCCGAGATCGACGAACGAGTGCACGGACACGTCTCCAAGAATGCCGCTCCGCGTTAGAAACGTCGAATAGATGACGAACATGTAGGCCATCACGTTCAAGAAGAGGGCGGACTTGTGCCCGCGGCCGCTCTTCTTCTGGATGATCATCGAGTGGACCGCCGCAATTCCGAGAATCCACGGAACGAGCGACGAATTCTCGACCGGATCCCAGGCCCAATACCCACCGAAGGAGAGCGTCTCATAGGCCCAATATCCTCCCAGGGCGATCCCGACCCCCAGAACGGCCGTGGCCGTGAGGGCCCACGGAAGCGCCGGTCGTACCCACTCCGTGTAGCGTCGCCTCCACAACCCCGCAACGGCAAAGCCGAACGGAACGACCATCATCGTAAAGCCGACAAACAGGGTAGGGGGATGAATGACCATCCAGTAGTTTTGGAGAAGGTCGTTCAGACCGGAACCATCGGCAGGGATGAAGCCCGGCACTTGAAGCATCGGCGCATCCGGAAATTTCTCCGCGAGCGTCATGAACGGCGAGGCGCCGATCTCGAGAGCGCCGAGCTTGAGCCCGACGACCATCGAAATCAGAAAGAGCTGCGAGAGCGCAACAACGGCCATTACCGGAGCCTCCCACTCACGCGTCAGCTTGATGAGCGCGAGCCCGAGAACGCCCATGAAGAAAATCCACAGGAGGAACGAGCCCTCTTGTCCCGCCCAGAAGGAAGAGATGAGAAAGTGGACGGGAAGATCGCGCGAGGTCTGCTGATAGACGTACGCGAACTGGAATTGGTGGGTGAGCAGGAGATAGAAGAGAAGGGCCGAGGCACCGACGATGCCTACTACCATCACGCCCCATGCTGCACGCCCGATGCGACGCCACTCCGGAGTCTCCGTACGCGCCGCCTGGAAGTAGGCCAGGCCGGCCAGCGCACACGAGACGAAGCTGACGAGAATCAG
>CAZQAS010000010.1:0-2973 GCA_964591285.1 uncultured Rhodothermales bacterium | reverse complement strand
CCTGGAAGTAGGCCAGGCCGGCCAGCGCACACGAGACGAAGCTGACGAGAATCAGAAGCTGACCAACAGCACCGATCATTGGCGGCCGGATCTACAGAGTCTTCCAAAGAGGTGGGTAGACCTTGAAACGGGAACGTTACGGCGGGTTCCACTGCGCAAGCACCCGCCGCCCCTCTTCACCATTTCTGCCCCCAACAAACCTGCAACTTGCAACCTGCAACCTGCAACCCGCAACCTATTTTGCATACGACACCGACCGCACCTCGCGGATCACCGTCACCTTGATCTGCCCGGGATACTGCATGTCCTGCTGGATCTTCGCCGAGATGTCGGCGGCCAGCTGCTCGGCATGGGCGTCCGAAACCAGTCCGTGATCAACCAGCACCCTGATCTCGCGCCCCGCCTGTATCGCGTAGACGCGCTCGACGCCGTCGAAGGAGGCCGCCAGTTCCTCCAGCTTTTCCAGGCGTTTGATGTACGCCTCCAACGCTTCACGGCGGGCTCCCGGCCGGGCGCCGGAAATGGCGTCGGCGGCCTGCACGATTGGCGCGATGAACGACTTCATCTCAATCTCGTCATGATGCGCACCGACGGCGTTGCAGACGTCCGGGTCCTCCTTGTACTTGCGGCAGAGATCCATCCCAACAATCGCATGGGGGTTCTCGATGTCGTCTTCGACCACCTTGCCGATGTCGTGCAGGAGCCCGGCACGCCGGGCCTTGGCCGCGTCGAGATCCAACTCGGCGGCGATCAGTGAAGCGATATGCGCCGTTTCGATCGAGTGGCCGAGCAGATTCTGTCCGTAGCTCGTCCGGTAGCGCATTCTCCCTACGAGCCGCACGAGTTCCGAATGGACGCCGTGCAGGTTCAGATCGATGATCGTTCGTTCGCCGATCTCCGTGACCTCCTCCTCGATATCCTCGCGAACCTTCCCGACGATCTCCTCGATGCGAGCCGGATGAATGCGACCGTCCTGCACGAGCTTGATGAGCGATAGGCGTGCGATTTCTCGCCGAACGGGATCGAAGCCGGACAGAATCACCGCTTCCGGGGTGTCGTCGACGATGACCTCGATTCCGGTCTCCGCCTCAAAGGCGCGAATATTTCTTCCTTCGCGGCCGATAATGCGACCCTTCATCTCATCCGACTGGATATTCACCACGGAGACCGTGTTCTCGATGGCGTGGCTGGCAGCGGTACGCTGAATGGCCGTCAGGATGATTTTTCGTGCCTCTCGATTTGCCTTCAGCTTCGCCTCATCGCGAATCTCCTTGGCCTGCGACGCTGACTCGAATTTGACCTCTCCCAAAAATTGATCGAGCAGTACCTCTCGGGCTTCGCGTTCGGTCATCCCGGAAACCTGTTCGAGCTTTCGGATCTGCTCCTTCACCAGCCGATCGAGTTCGGCCCGTTGTGACTCGATCTCAGCCGTATTTTCTTCGGTTTCCTTCTGCTGCCGATCGATGTCATCCTTCTGTGCTTTGGCTTCCTCGAGAAGGCGTTGCGAGCTTGCGCGAAGCGACTCCGCATCGCGACGGTGCTGCTCGGCCTCCTTTCGCAGCGCGTCGATGGCCTCGGAGGCCTTGTGCAGTAGGGCTTCCCGCTCGTTGACGCGCTTGGTGCGCTGATTGAGCTTATCGCGATGCTCCTCGAGCTTCTGCCGAGATCGTTGGAGCGTACGACGGGCTTCCTCGACTTCGTCTTCCGCTTCCTTTTTCGAGCGCGCCAGCTCGGCTTCGGCCCGTTCACTCTCCTCACTGCGGATCTCAGCGGCCTTCCGCCGGGCCGTCTCGACGATACGCTGCGCCTGATTACGCGCCTCGCTCAGTCGACGACGCCCTGCACGAGAGAGGAGAATCCTGTCAACGGCCACGCCGATGCCAAACGCCACGAGAGCGGCAGCTGCGGCGAGCCAGACAGCAATCATAGTATCCATTCTCTATCGAAATGTGCGAACGCAGCACCCGGATCAATGCGTTCGCAGAATTTCAAAACGTCCCTGGAAAACGTCATCCAAAAAAAGAACGCCCCGGTGCGTACAGGTCGTCAAACCGTCCACGGCACCGGGGCGTTTCCTTTCAACCGCACGAACCTACAGCGATGGATATAAGAACCTCTTCTTAACACAGTGGGTGCCACTCGCATTCTTCCGATCGTCCCTGCCCCTCCGAAGAGAGGACCTCGCGAAGCGAGGCTGGGCCTGCCGTCCAAACGCGAAGACCGGCTCCCTAGATCATAGTTGTCAGGTTCTTTTATGCATGCGCTATAAGCTCGCGCTGTCTCGCTCCTAAGAGCGACGTCCCTTAAATCGGGCTTATAAGGACCTGTTCCTTGAAGGTCTATTTAAGGACGCGGCCGGCCGCGAGTCAAGAAGCGGCCTCTACCGCACGGGTCAGCATGTCGGCCAGCCCTCCTAGCTCAGCGTCAAGATGACGCTCTAACGACTCTCGCTTGTTTCGTTCGATGAAGAGCTCCTCCGCGATCGCCACCGCCGTGATGACGGCCGCCGTCACCTCCGGCTGCTCAGGGTGCGTGCTGCGAAAGGCCTTTATACGCTGGTTCACGTATTCCGCCAGCTCCCGCATGAGCTGCTCGTCCTCCTCCTCGACTACGAGGGAGAAATCTCGGTTCAGGATGCGGACTCGGATGGTGTGAGGCATGGGTGAGGACGTCGGAAGGATGATTTGCGTGGAGAACGCTCGAGGGAGTGCAGCCGGTCGGTAGTGAGCGCGCCTAGGGTTTCTGGCGCTCCTTCTCCAGGTACTGATCGATGGCATCGATAAACCCGGAGATCTTCCGTTTCAATACGTCCGGATCATGATCCAGCGACAGCACGGTACCGTGCGGATCGACCGCCGGACGTGACTCGAGCTCCTGGATGCGCTCGGCCAGTGCCCCGTTCTCGTCGCGCAGGCGCTTCATTTCGCGCGCGGCCACCTCTACGCGATCTCGAAGCTTCTCGAGCGACGCGAT
>CAZQAS010000009.1:40297-42580 GCA_964591285.1 uncultured Rhodothermales bacterium | reverse complement strand
AGTGAACGAAGAATGTTGTGGTTACCTGGGCGGAGGTCGGACGTCGGATGTCAGAGGTCAGACCCCCTACATCGATATCGCCCTCTAGCGCCTGACCGCTGACCGCTGACTTCTGACCGCTGACTTCTGTCTTCTGACCTCTCCCGCGGCAACCTATAAACGTCCGCAATCGCCATCAAGGTTTCTCATCACACTCACCGGTATCGCTCAAGCGTAAACTTTTCCCCCAGATACCGTCGCCGTACCTCTTCGTCGGCCGCGAGGGCCTCGGAGGTCCCTTGCGTCAGGATCCGGCCCTCGTAAAGCAAGTACGCCCGGTCGGTGATGGCGAGCGTCTCATGTACGTTGTGGTCGGTGATCAGTACCCCGATGTCGCGCGACTTCAAGCCGGCAACGATCGACTGGATGTCTTCGACGGCGATGGGATCGACCCCGGCAAACGGCTCATCGAGCAGAAAGAAGGCGGGATCGGTCGCCATCGCGCGCGCAATTTCCGTGCGGCGGCGCTCACCACCGGAGAGCGAGTATCCCTTGGCCGTCCTCACGCGTTGAAGACCGAAATCATCGATAAGCGCTTCGACGCGCTCCCTTCGCTCGTCGCGGCTGATGTCCTGAAACTCCAGGACTGCATGTAAATTATCCTCCACCGACAGCTTCGTGAATATGGAGGCTTCCTGCGCGAGGTAACCGATGCCCATGCGTGCGCGCTTGTACATCGGCATACCCGTGATGTCGGATCCGCCCACGTAAATCGAGCCGGCGTTCGGGCGAATCATGCCGACGATCATATAGAAGGTCGTCGTCTTACCGGCGCCGTTCGGGCCGAGAAGGCCGACGATCTCGCCCTGAGTAAGCTGGATGCTCACGTCCTGGACCACTGCGCGCTTCTTGTAGCGCTTGGTCAGGTTTTCGGCTCGGAGGGTTAGTCGCTTATTTCGTGCGGGCTGTTCCACTCGGCTCGGTTCGTGCTGTTGGGGAGGTGCCTGCATGGAAGGAATCGGCGGCCTGGGCCACTTCAGGTCGCCGAACGGGGATCGCGATAGGGCCTAGAAGACCCGCTTTGGTCGGCATACGTTCCGGATACCAGGCGAATCCCTCGAGCTGAAGGCCGTCCGGAACGAGCTCCTCCGGATAATACGTGCCCTCCGTGCCGCGAATAGCCTCGAGCCGGTCGAGATCGTCTCCGCGGAAGCGGAAGATGATCCTATCGGCCGACATGCGAACGGCACCGGACGGGTTTCCGTCGTCGTCGGATCGGAAATTGATCGCCTCAGCCTGCGGGCCGATCGAGAGCGCCCTCAGCGAATCTCCCTCGAAGGCGGCGTCGAGATTCCGACCGCGCAGCTGATGAATGCGCTGAATCGACGAGTCCTGCCGGGCAACGAACGATGTGCTGCGAACGTATAGGCTGTCGACCGCGTCGTCACGCGCCTTCACCAGCATGGTGTCACCGCTGACCTGGTTCTGCTGCAGCCAGGCCATCGGCGAGCCGAAGAGCCGGACCTCCTCCTCCGACGAGTCCTCCTCAACGTCGAAGCGATCATACACCACCGAATCGGCGACGGCTGCCAGATCTCGCTGCCAGATCCGCACGGAATCGATTGCGACCAGGCGCTGAAGCGAATCCTCTCGCGACGACTCCAGAACGGCGGCACGAATCAGCAACGTGTCGATCTCCGCGCCCACGGAGTCCTGACGCAGCTGCACGAGGAGCGGCGTGCCCTCTATTCGACTGTAGGCCGTGCTGTCCTCATTGTAGGCATATTCGCCGAACAGGAGAGTTCGGGTTAAAGAATCCGACCCGGCGATACCTTCCTGATCTCCGGCATCCTGGGCTAAGGTGTCGGCTTCCGCCTCGGCAACGGCATCGGCCTGTCCATCATCTCGCAGTCCATCATCTCGCTCTCCATTGGAGTCATCGAATGCTCCGCTTCGCTCGATAAATACATTCCCACGAGCGATCGAGACATCGGTCTCCCGTAGATACGTCACCGAATCGGCTTCGAGGTGCGTGCGCTCCTCATCCAGTTGAACGTCGCCGAAGAACTCCGCCCGCTTCTCATCCGACCAGTACTCGCCCGCCTCGCTGGTCAGCACGGCCGTACTATCGACCAATTGTACACCCTCGCTAAACTGAGCCCGCTTCTGCCTCGTGAAGTAGAGGCCGGAGGGTGCCGTGACCAGTACGTCGCCGTCCGAGAGCTGCACGTCACCGGTCGCCCGGCCCACTTTCGTGGAGCGATTGTAGAGCACGCTGTCGGCTCGGAGCGTGTCGCCGCGTTC
>CAZQAS010000009.1:33483-40197 GCA_964591285.1 uncultured Rhodothermales bacterium | reverse complement strand
GTGGCGGACGTATCCCCGGCCTCATCATAGAAGTGGACGAGCACGCGCTCGAGCGAGTCGCCCTGCATGACCGTGTAGGTGCTGTCCTCGGTCTCGTAGCTCGCCATGTAATTTGCTTCAATGTCCATCCGGGGCCGACTCGAGACGGCGTCGGGATCGGTCTCCGTGACCACGTAGCGTACGTTCCAGCTCTCCTGCTGTGGGGCCACTTCGTTGCGGACGTCCTCCATCGATGGTGCGGAGGCCGGCTCTCGGTGGCAGCCGGCCACGGAGGCTGTGATGGCGAGGTATGTGAGAAGGCGCCGGATCATACGTCGACGGTGGACCCACGCCTCAGTACGGCATAGCCGCCGTCCACGTCATCTCCACACTCGGAGAGTAGTTCCAAAAATTCGGCGCAGATCTCTTCAAGATCCGCCGTCGAGACGACGTTCAGTGGCGCGTAGAGACAAGCGGCGACACGGCGGGTATCGGGATTCGTTTTAGTCGCCAGGCTGTCTCGAATGGGATTTACTATAGGTTCATCGCTGGGATTAGCCTCCTCACGAACGCGACAGCCCACGAGCAGATCCTTGAGATCGATTTGCTGGCCGCCCTTATTAAAGACATACCGCTCCCCTTCGCGGCCGAGCCGAAAGCGGAAGCGTGCGGCCGCGGCTCGGTCGACGTCCCACAGCGAAATGGGAAGGACGTGACGGAGGCTCATGTAATTGCAAATATCGACCGGCCCGTTAATCCGGGGAAACGGGTAGTCGGGCCGAGCAGCTGCCCGCAGCAGATACTCGCTCGCGGGTTTGCCTCGTCCCGTCGGCTTATAGGTGCCGTTTCTCAGAATGTCACGCGCGGCGGTCCGTCGTCCCTCCTCCTCCGACGAAAGATCTGTTCTGCGTCGTTGGAGAAGGTCATCCAGCCGCCCATCGAAGCGAAGGGGATAACGGCTCATTTCGAGGTTGTCCGCACGGACGGCGCCAAGCACCACATCATCCCTCGGAACGGCATGTTCAATCGATATCATTGCTGTGGATCATTGCGGAAGTTATTACTATACCATGAAACGCCCGGAACTAGCCGGGCGGACGTCCGTCGCCATCGGCTGTCTGCTCTCGGTCGCGGTCCCTTGGCCGTTTGGTGACGGCAGCGTTTCGAGCGCGGGAGCTTAAAACGAAGCGCAGGCAGCCGATACATCTCTCAGAAAGACACGTTAGCGCTAGACCGTGTAGAACACCATGACCAACGCGACCATGAATTTCAGCATTGAGCCCGTCACGCAAGAGACGGTCACTGTTAAGATTGGCAAGGCTCTTGATTTCCGCAATGCGGCGGATTTCAAGACCACCTGCCAGGACCAGGTTCAGTCCGGAGCGAGGAACTTTATCCTCGACTTTTCGGACACGGGAATCCTGGATTCGACGGGTCTTGGATCGATCTTCTCCCTGTATCGCCAGGTTTCGCCCCTGAATGGTCAGGTCGTCTTCGCGTCGGTTTCGCGTCCGGTGCAGGTCGTGGTCCAACTGACACGTACGTACAAAGTCTTTCGCCAATTTCCGTCGGTCGACGCCGCACAGGAAGCCATGCCGTAGGCTCGCCTTTGGCGAACGCATCGGACTAGCGCAGCGGGCTACCTGCTTTACCGTGCCAGACGGAATCCACGGCCACCTCTCCGCCTCATGAATTGCTTAACGCATCGTTTCAGCGATCCGGACACGTTGATTGACCGGATGCACTCTCTCTTCAGCGATTGGGAAGCAAAACAATCGGTACCCCAATGGCTGGATGAGGAGACGATGCACCGACTGAGGCTCGCGATTCACGAGTGGCTCGCGAATCTGGTGCAGCACGCAGACTTTCAGAATCGCAAGCCGGACATTACCATCACTGTTCAGCCGGGCGAGACAGGCGTCGAGTGCGTCATCGAAGACAACTCCGAGGGCTTTGACCTGAACGGGCACCTTACATCGGGAAAGGAAATCCTGGACGCATTTCCGGAGCGGGGGATGGGCCTGCTGATGATCAAGGCGTGCACGGAATCTTTGTCCTATGCGGACGTTAACGACCAACGGCACCGACTTACATTCGTAGTCTCTTCCGAGCAGGATCCATGGCTGAACATTCCATTCTAGTCGTCGAAGACGAGCATACGCTCCGCCGGCTGCTGGAATATCGGCTGGGCAAGCAGTACGACGTAAAGACAGCGGCGAACGGCGAAGAAGCGCTTACCCGCGTTTCCGAGCACATTCCCGATCTGATCGTTTCCGACATCATGATGCCCAAGATGGACGGGTTCGCCCTGCAGGCGGCCCTGCAAGGCCAGAAGAATACCCGCGCCATTCCCTTCATCTTTCTCACGGCCAAGGCAGACGAGTCGAGCCGTAAAAAGGGAATGCGAACGGGGGTCGATGACTACATCACCAAACCATTCGACATCGAACAGCTCCTCTCCCGCATCGAGCGACTGCTCGAGCGGACGAGGATTTACCAGACGCAGCTTGACGCCAAGATCGGTCAGGACTTCTCACAGAAGCTCATGCCGAAGAAGCTTCCGTCGGTTGAAGGCTACCGGCTTTACTTCCATAACAGCCCTCGGGAGCACGGCGGCGGCGACCTGTTTGACTGGACCGACTCCGGACCCGGCAATTACTTCTTCACGGTTGGGGACGTGATGGGCAAGGGCCTGCAGGCCAAGTTCTACGCCTTCAGCTTTCTCAGCTACGTCCGGGGCACGCTGCACGTAACGCTGCAGAACGAAAAGTCGCCGGCCAGACTGATGGAGCGCGTCAATCAGGTCCTCATGCAGGATGAGCTCTTCGAGGAGACCTTCGCCTCGCTGCTGCTGTTCGAGTGGAGTACGGAAAATCATACGATCACCTACTCCAATGCCGGCCACTGTCGCCCGATTCTCCTCTCCGGCACTGATGCACAGATCGTCTCGTACAGCGACCTGATCCTGGGCCTTGACCCGAATGCCGAATTCAATGATTCGTCGATCCAGATCCCTCCCGGCGGTTCGCTGCTCGTCTACACGGACGGGCTGATGGAACAGCGCCTCGAAACCGGGCGGCAGATCGGTGAGGAAGGCATCCTCGAAGTGGCCCGCGAAGTTGGGGACGCGTCCGATCCCGTCAACGCGCTGCTTGAGACGATCCTCGGCCGAAGCGAAGAGGCGGAGTTTGACGACGACATCCTCGTGTTCTGGATCAAACGCGAGCGATAATCGCGCTCACGCCGCCTTTCCCCTGTTCGGTACGCGGTATTCGTCCTCGAGCATCGAGTAGATTTCCTTGTCCCAATACTGCCCGTCACGGCAGAGGTAATCCCGCTCGACGCCTTCGTGCGTGAAGCCGGTGTCACGGACGAGGCTTTGCCACGCCTCGTTGTACTCGAAAGTCTCCGTATGGACGCGGTGCATCTTCAGCTCTTCAAAGCAGAAGGCGAGCAACAGCTCGAGCGACTCGCGACCGTATCCTTTCCCCCAATATTTGCGATCGCCGATCGTCACGCCCACGGTGCAGTGCTTGTTGTGCCGCGAGATATCGATGGCATACGCCAGGCCGATCAGCGTGCCGTCCTCTGCATGTATTTCGAGGTCCATGTTCTGCGGCGTCGGGTGATCCACCATCTGCTCGAAGCGGACCTTGAAGTCCGCGAACGACTCACGACGGTAGGGGAATTCGCTGTCGAGCCGGTTCAGCTCCGGATCGTTATTCCACTCGAAATGCTTATAGATATTCTCGTAATGCAACGGTGTCAGGGTGACGCGCTTTCCTTCGAGTCGGATGTCGCCCGTCTGCTGCTCGTTGCCGGCCACGCCGGCGGTGGGAACGCTTCCAGCCATTGTAAAGGTGCGATCGCGCCGCACAAGTTATTTGCGTACTGCCCTTTTGGACTCCACGATTCACGGCACGCGTAGTTTCTGTTGTTGCAGCATCGTTAGATCCCGAACCGGAAGGTTTCAGTTCTCCCTAAAACCTTCCGCGCGGCGGCGGAGCCGTTCCCGATCAACCTTGATGCCTTCCTGCGCCTGCTCTTCCGGCCAGGCGTAAAACGCAACGGGAGCCATGAAGCGCGGCAGCACCCGTTCGACGGCATCGCGCATCGCAGCCGTGCTCATTGGACGACCATCGAAGCGTACGAAGGCGACCGGCCGGTGCCCGTATTCTTCATCCTCGATCGGCACGACGACGGCTTCGGCGACGGTTTCCAGGGACGACAGAACGGCTTCGATCTCTTCCGGCTGAATGTTTTCCCCGCCCGAGATAAACATGTTGTCCTTTCGGCCCGTGACGCGAAGGAGGCCGTCATCGCCGATGGCGCCGAGGTCCCCGGTTTGAAACCATCCATTCTCGTCGAATGGCCTACGGATGGTCGCTCCCTCGACGTACCCCTCGAATCGCGTCGATCCGCGGACCAGAATTTCGCCCGTCCGATCAATATGCACCTCTCGGTGAGGCAGCACGTGCCCAGCCGTGCGGAGCACGTCGAGCGGCGCCTGCGGGGGCGTTGCCGAGACCTGCGAGGCCATCTCGGTGAGCCCGTAACTCGTGTGGATGGGCAAGTCCCGGCGGTGCGCCTCCTCCAGCAGCCGCACGGGAATGGGACCGCCCCCGAGAAGGAGTGCCTGAAGGCGATGGTCCTGCGGCGCCTCTAACAGCCTGCGCAGTTGCGTCGCGACCAGCGATACGTGCGTTGCCCGTCGGACCTGGTGATGGATGGGCTGATGTCGATCTGGAATGACTACGGCGGCTCCCCCAAGCACGCATCGAAAAAGGATGGCCAGCCCACCCACGTGATAGAGCGGAAGCGAGAGCAGCCAGCGGTCTCCGCGGCCGAGGCGGATGTTTTCGTTCGATCCCGCCGCGCTGTAGTAGTGATTGCCGAAGGTGTGGAGTGCCGCTCGTGCGCTTCCCGTCGAGCCGGACGTGAAGACGATCGTGGCGGGCTGATCGAGATGCAAGACTCGCTCCCTCGTTGTGTCCGCGGACGGTTCAAGATTCTGCGGCAAGAGCTCTGCCGGATGAATCGTACGGTCGCTGTATTCGTGGTCGGAGTCGGGGAGCTCGCCATCGGAGATCAGTACCGCCGCATGGATCTGCCTGAGTCGCTCGGCGGTTCCGGCCGGCGGAAGCCGCGTGCTGAGTGGACAGGCGACCGCACCTGCGCGAATAGCGGCCAGTACGAGCACCACGTTCGACCAGTCCGTCTCGAGGAGGAATCCAATCCGATTGCCTTCGAATCGCCGCTGCCTGAGCCGACCGGCGGCACTCGTGACGAGCGCATCCAACTCCCGATAGGACAACTCCCTGTCGGGACTGATTAGCGCCGTCGAGCCCGGTGCACGCCGCGCTGCTGCTTGCAGCGGGCACGCTATATGTGAGCCAGGTATATCAGCCATTTGCAGCATCCAGGTCAATGTTGCACCATAGGTCCGCCTGCCGCCGCGTCCGGATCCTCGGTCTTAGATCATCCATCCAAGACCGAACAGGACGCAGTAGAGCAGCAGCAATCGCGCCGTCGCTCCGAGAATCGGATTCAACACCGCGGGATCGCGACTTGTGCGAAGCTTCCTGACGTTCCGCAGTCCGATCGGGGCCGCGATAAGCGCCGCCAGCGCCCACGCGTGGCCGGGCTCCATCACCACCGTGATCAGCACGATCAGGCACGACAAAATGATGCACGCCGCATACAATACGACCCCGAAGCTACGACCGAGCCGCACGACGAGCGTCCTCTTCCCCGCTTGCCGATCCTCATCGACGTCGCGAATGTTGTTCACGACTAGGATGGCCGTCGACAGCAACCCCGGACCGACTCCCGCCAGCACGTACAGGCCGTCCAGGGAGAGTGCCTGCACGTAAACCGTGCCCGCCACCGCGACGGGCCCGAAGAAAATGAGGACGAAGAGGTCCGCGATGCCGAGGTAAGCGAGTGAGTAGCGTCCGGCCGTGTACAGGACACCGAACAGGATGGAGGCGAGGCCCACCACGAGGATCGGCCACCCGCCGCGCCACACCAGGTAGAGGCCGACGAGAAAAGCTAACAGGAACGTCAGGACGGCGGCTCGACGAACGGCACCCGGCTCGATGAGTCCTGCCTGCGTCACGCGCACCGGCCCTTTGCGCGTGTCCGTATCGGCGCCTTTAGCGAAGTCGTGGTAGTCGTTCGAGAGATTCGTGCCGATCTGGATCAGGACGGCCGCAAGCAGGGCACATAGCGCCGCCGGGGCAAAGAAGGCACCCGCCTCGACAGCAAAGGCAATCCCGAGAAGGACGGGTGACACGGCGGCCCACAGCGTCTTCGGGCGCGCCGCCATCATCCAGACCCGAGCCCTCGATGTCGGGAGCGCGGAAGGCTGCGATTCATTCATGGCCGTTGCATGCTGCGGCACGTCGCTCACGGACGATAGGGGAACTTGGAGAAGTCCGGCTTCCGCTTTTCATTGAAGGCGTTTCGTCCCTCCTGCCCCTCCTCGGTCTGATAGAAGAGCAGTGTGGCGTTTCCGGCCAACTCCTGTAAACCTGCCTGCCCGTCGCAGTCCGCGTTGAGGGCCGCCTTCAGGCATCGAATGGCCATCTGCGAGTTCTGCAGGATCTCCCGGCACCACTGCACGGTCTCCGCCTCGAGCTGATCGAGGGGCACGACGGTATTGACGAGGCCCATCTCGAGCGCTTGCTCGGCGTCGTAGCTGCGGCAGAGATACCATATTTCTCGCGCTTTCTT
>CAZQAS010000009.1:12639-33383 GCA_964591285.1 uncultured Rhodothermales bacterium | reverse complement strand
CGAATCTTCTGGTCGCCGCCCGAGCAGAACGCCTCCGGACCCTCACCGGTCAGGATCACGACGCCGACGTCGTGATCGTCTCGCGCGTCGTTGAGCGCATGGCGCATCTCCTTCACCGTGAGCGGCCGAAATGCGTTGCGCACCTCCGGTCGGTTGATGGTGATCTTCGCAATCCCCTCGGCTTTGTGATACGTGATGTCTGTGTACGACGCTGCTTCCTTCCAATCAATCACGGACATGTCTTTTCAGGACGGTTTTGTCAAGAAATCGCTTAGGGTGTCGGCATAGACGTCGGGCTGCTCCGCGTGCACGTTATGCCCGGCGTCCGGGATGATAGCCGTGCGGATATTCGGCATCAAGACGCGCATACGCTCGGCCGTCTCGACGTACTTTCCGTCGAGTGCGCCGGCAATCGCCAGAACGGGCACGTGGAGGGTCGCGAGACGATCCCAGAGCGCCGGCTGCTGCCCCGTTCCCATGCCGCGGAGCGAGCGGGCCAGCTCACCCGGATCGTTGTTGCTGCGCGTCGAAATCATCCGACGCAGGAGCTCCGGACGGTCGCGGTACGTGCCGAAGAGCGGCTGGTCGTACCACTCCTCGAGAAACTCGAGAAAATCCTCCGTTTCGAGGCGTTCGGCCCGCGCCTGATCTACACCTCTACGTTCGAGGCGGTCACGTTCCTTCTCCAGGCCGGGCGATGCCGACTCGAGGACGAGCTTGCGGCATCGCGCGGCGTGGTGTGCGGCGAAGTAGAGTGCGGTCCGCCCGCCCATCGAGTATCCAACAATGTGTGCATTCTCGATCCCTTCTTTCGTGAAAAGGTTGAGGAGGAGGCTGGAGGTAGCCGGCATCGTGTAGGCATCGAGATGTGGAAAGCGGGTCGAACGACCGTGGCCCGGTAAATCGACGCAGAGGCAGTAGAACTGCACCTCCAACGCTGCCGCGATCGGCTCCCAGACCGCCGATGAGCCCATAAAACCGTGCAAGAATAGGATGGGCGGGTTGGACGGGCTCCCGTGGGCGGCGTAGTGCAGTTCAGCCATCACGCGACCGCCACTGACGCGAGCTTCTCGATCCGGCGGTGAAGCTCGACGTTCTGCTTTCGGTCGGTCGTCACCTCAATAATCGAAGATTGCCCGCTTTCGAGCGCCGATCGGTAGGCCGTTGACAATTCCGCGAGATCGGCGACGTGCGCGTGCGGCAATCCGAACATCTCGGCGGCCCGCTCGAAGTCGTAGGTGTGCGGCGTTCCGAAATAGGACTCGAATACGTCCTCGTGTTGTGCGATCGGCAGGAAGGAGAAGATGCCTCCGCCGTGATTGTTCAACACGACGAGAACCACCGGGTCGGGGCTTTGCGCCAGTACGGCCAGGCTGTTGAGATCGTGCAGGAGCGCCAGATCTCCGATCAGGAGCGTGACCGGCTCGTGCAGGCCGTGCCCGATGCCGGCGGCCGTTGCGACGGTGCCGTCGATCCCTGACGCTCCGCGATTGGCTGCCACGAACGGCCCCCTTGCGGAAGCCGATCCATACGTATCCATGTCCCTCACCGGCATGCTCGAGGCGAGAACCAGCGCCGAACCTTCCGGTGCCAGCGACGAGACGACGCGTGCCGCCGAGGGTTCGGACAGCGTCGCAGGCAGCTCGTCATCCAATCGCTCCTCGATCGCCGCCGACGCGCTCGTCCACGCATCCAGCCAATCGTCCTCGGCCGACGTATCCCCGTCGAGCGCGCCGATCAGCTCCTCGCAGAATCGCACGATGTCGGCTTCGAAAACGCGTGTGGCGCGGTGGTACGGATCGAACCGTGATGGACTCTCCCGAACGATGCCGTAGATGCCCGGTCGCGCGTCGGCGAGATACTGTCCGAGACGCTTCGACGTGGGCCGGCTGCCGAAGGAAAGTACGGCCTCCGGGACGTGGCGCGCGCGGAAAGCCTCGGAACAGAGAAGGAGATCGTAGTAGGCCGCGGCGTTGGGTGACGCCGCTCGCAGTCGGAGCTGTGAGTTGACGTCGGGAAGCAGAGGCCAGCCGAGCCTCTCGGACAACCATCGCACCGAGTCCGCCTGCGCTGCTGATTCAAGCCGCCCGGCCACGATGAGTCCGCGGCGGACGGTACGAAGTGCGGCCCCGAGGGCGCGCAGCTCCGAACGCTCCGGAAGCGGCTCTTGCGGCGCGTACCGGCTGTACGGCTGGGTCCCCTCTCGCCATCCGGCGAGCGCCTCGAGGTACTCCTTATAGCTACGCCCATCGTCGTCGGGGGCCAACGGTTCGCGAAACATGGCGTTCAAATGGACCGGCCCGGAAGGCATTCGGCGCGCACGGTAGACCGCCTGATCGGCCGTCGTGAGCAGCAGCGCCGGATCCACGACCGGATCGGGCGCCGGCAGTTCGAACTGCCAGCGGACATAGTCGCCGAACAGCTTCACCTGGTCGATGGTCTGATTAGCACCCGTGTCGCGAAGCTCGGGAGGCCGATCGGCCGTCAGGAGAATCAGAGGAACGCCGTCGACGGAAGCCTCGACGACAGCCGGAAATCCGTTCGCGACCGCCGTCCCCGACGTGGTGATCCACACTGCCGGGCGCCGCGTGGCTCGAGCATAGCCCAGCGCGTAGAAGGCCGTGCCACGCTCGTCGAAATGCATGATGTGGTCGGCGCGATCGTTCGCCGCTACGGCCGTCACGAGCGGAGTGCTCCGCGATCCCGGCGCAAGGCAGAACAGCCCGGCTCCGGCGCGAACCAGCTCCTCGATGAGAAGATCGGCCCAGAGGCGATTGATGTTGCGGGTGCTGATCTTCGTCATGCGGCGCGACTGCCGTCGAAAGCTGGACGCAGAGCCCTGTCCACGATCACTCGCCGCGGAGCTCCAGTCCCAGTACCTTGATGAAGTCGCTGATCTTCTGCTCTATTTCGGCCCATTCGGCTCCCGGATCCGAACCCTCCACGATACCGGCTCCCGAATATAAGGAGAGCGAGTCGTTGCGCACCAATCCACATCGGAGGGCCACGGCGAATTCCGCGGCGTGGGAACCGATCCATCCAACAGGACCCGCATACCAACCCCGGTCGAACGGCTCCAGCGAACGGATCGCCTCGAGGGCCGGCTCCGTCGGATATCCACCGACGGCCGG
The DNA here is from genome assembly GCA_964591285.1 of uncultured Rhodothermales bacterium. GTDB lineage: Bacteria > Bacteroidota > Rhodothermia > Rhodothermales > VXPQ01 > CAZQAS01. The sequence continues at coordinate 30,252 of CAZQAS010000009.1, read as the reverse complement.
TGTCGGATGCAACGCCCGCATCACTTCGCTGCCGTGTACATCCTCCTGGATGGTGCCCTGACATCGCGAAACCAGATGCCAGTTGCGCGGCAGCCGCATGCTGGAGGCTTCGGCGTCGATGCGCAGGTCGGTGCACAGCGGACGCAGCGCATCTCGGATGCTCACGCGCACATAGTCGTGTTCTCGCTGGTCCTTTTCACTGTCCATCAGGGACTGGAGGCGCCGCGCATCTTCTTCGGGCGAGGCGCCGCGAGGACGCGTGCCGGCGACGGCCTCCGTCTGAATCTGGCGCCCGTCACGCCGAAAGAGCCGCTCCGGCGTCGCCCCCACGAAGGCGACGCCTTCCTCGAATTGAAAGCCGAATGCGAAGCAATTTGCCGTCGTCGCTTCCAGCTCCTGGAGCAACAGGATGGGGTCCAGCGGCTCGGCAAATCCGAACCGCGCCCGCCGGGCGAGGACGACCTTCTCCATTTTCTCCGATCGAAAGGCATCGAGCGCCCAATCGACCTGGCGCCGCCATTCGGATTCGCCCGGATGATCCTGGCGTGAGATCGGCGTCGGAATTCGTCCCGTCTCTTCAGCCTGAACGAACTGAAGATTCCCGATCGCCGCTAGAATTTCGTCGCACTTATCGCCGTCGCGAGGAAGAATTAGATTGCATGCCAGCAGGCCGCGGTCTCCGTTCAATAGATACTCAAAGCGCGGCAGCGTGAACGTAAAGGTCCCGAAGGAAGCCCACTCGTCGGCGGGCGCGCGGGTGCGGTCGAATCGGAATCCGCCGAAATAACGTACTCGGGCGTCGCCCCTGGGCAGAACGGCATCAAGCTGGCTGCGCAACGCGTCGTAGTCTGCACCGGTCCCCCCGAAGCATCGATCGGCCGTTCCAACCGCGGCCGTCGCTACGTCGTCATCCCTCCCCTGCCAGTACACCTTAGGCAGCTGATTCTGTGCGCGCAGCCAGGCAAACGGATTGCTCGAGGGAATGCGAAGCACGAATCGGACGATGTGAAGGTCCTGGTCGCTTCGGCGGCGGGAGCTGAGCAGCTCACGAACCCTCCGCGAGAGAATGGTGCGCACGCGATCCGGTTCGCTGACGACGCTCTCGGAAATAAGGATGTCTCGACGGTCGACCATCACTCTACCAGTTCCGAATTCGATTCAGCGAGATGCGCCGTGCAATTCAGAAGCGACGACTCGAAACCTGTAGATGAATAGGTGAGCACATTTACGCAAGTATTTGCGTGGTTAAACTCGTCCATCCGTGCGAGACCGACATCCAGTACGGTGGCGAGCAGGACCCGCAAAAGACGTCCGTGTGAGACGACGAGAATGCGGCTCCCGGCGTGGTCGGCAAGGATGCGGTCCACCGCCTTCGCGCATCGATCCTGGACGTCGTAAATCGATTCTCCCTCATCGACCCTGTAATCAAAATTTCCTGCTTCCCAGTGTGCATACATCTCCTCGATCATGGCTTCCAGGCGATCCGACCAGGGCTCGCCCTCGTAGACGCCCCAACACATCTCATCCAGACCCGGAAGACACGTGCGCGGCACGTCGGGATGCCGCTCCGCCACGGCATCGGCCGTTTCGATGGCACGGCGAAGCGTGCTCGTATAAATAACGTCCAGGTTTACGTCTGCAAATCGTTCGGCAAGTGCTTCGGCTTGACGGCGACCGAGGGCGTTCAGGGAGCTGTTGATCCGGCGCCCCTGCATGATGCGGTGTCGGTTGTAATCCGTCTCGCCATGTCGTACGAAATAGAGGGTGGTATTCTTCATAAGCAGTCCTGGAGTCCGTACGTCTTGAGTCGAACTCCGCAGAGACGTCAATCTTTCGAAAACTTCTCGATGACGCGTCTTTCCAGCACGTCGAGCTGGGGAAGGGAGACGCGATACTTCATGGCCGCGCGGATGATGAATCCACGCAGTATCTGGTCGTTGATCGGCATGGCATAGAGCGTGCTCCAGATTACCCGAACGAGGAAATCAGTGACGCGCTCGACAATCCCCCAGCGAAGAAGAATAAAACCGGCGAGACCGGTCCAAACCGCTGCAAATTGCTCGATTGCGGCGAAGTAGCTCAGAATACCCACGTAGTAGGCGCCCTGGAGCCAGACGGGATCCAGCAGTTCGAAGGCGCGCTCGAGCGGCCGGTTGACCAGTGAGGGGCTGAGGCTCTTCCATCCGACGTAGACGGTGAGTGCCGCCAGAGCCGCCGGCACGGGCTGAATGACCGCCAAAAAAACCGGAAACAGCCACACAGCCAACGCCTGCGGCGAGCGAAGCCACACTTCGGAGCGCTCGATGAGGCGTTCGATGGACTCGTGCTCGAATACAGGGCCGGCGTAGCGCTCGAGCTCTTCCGTGGTGGCACGAAACCACACACCTGCCGCAGTGAAGATACCCTGGGGCGTATCCACGAACGAGGTTGTAGGAATATGGCTGTCGCTTTCCGTCATCACGAGTCAAATGGATGCACGTTTACAATCGCTTGTATGTCAGGTTTCAGAAGTCTCATGCGAATAGCCGCGCATCCGCCGTAACGGAACCGTACCCGTCAGCCGACATTTATTTGTATGATCTTTCTATGAAGGCCACTCATCCTGCCCGAGGTTCAGCCATGCGCCGCTCCGTCGTCGATCTTCTCCAATCCGGAGGTGTTCTCGTCTACACGTCACCCGTCACGTCGGTCGCGGAGGCGGCTCGCAGGATGGCTCAACACAATATCGGCTCGATGCTCGTGATCGAGCACGGCCGGCGCCTCGTCGGCATCTTCACAGAGCGCGACTTGCTGCAGCGGGTCGTCGTGAAGAATAAGGACCCGGAGACGACGAAGATTGGCGACGTGATGACGCGTGACGTGATCGTCGTAGCCTCGGATACGCCGCGAGACGAGGTTCGGCAGATCATGGAGAAGCACCACATCCGGCACATTCCCGTCAGCGACGGACGTCAGATCCTCGGCGTGATTTCGCTGCGGGACGTGCTTCGCTTCGAGAATGCCGAGAAGGAATTCGAGATCGAGCAGCTGCGCGAGTACATCCTGCATCCCGGCCCGCCGCGCACCACCGGCGGCATGCAGGGCCCGACAATCCAGTCGTAGCGGCCTCGCGCGCCCGGAGAGTCAGTCGATCCGCTCGTAGTACGCCAGTCGTTCGGGCTGCCAGCGGACGTCGCGAAGCGCGATGCCTTCAGGCAGGTGCACATCCGGCCGCACGCGCCCCGTCGTGTCTTCTCGGATCTCGTCGTACGAGACGGTCGCATAGAAGTCCATGGCCCTGAGCGCCTCCTGGTACTGCGAGAAGACGACGTTGTAGTGCACTTGGATCGTCGACGGCTCCAGGGAGACGAGCTGACGCGTCGACGGCTGCCCCTGGACCGTAACGTCGATCACCCGCTCACCCTCGGTAAACTGCTGCGATACAGCGCGGACCGTCACCGACTCGACGTTCTTCGAAACCAGTCCCGAAAGGGTGTCCGAAAGCGGCACACGCGCCTCGAGCGTGTCCCTCACGTTTTCGAAACGCTGCTCGACCGTTGGCCACTCCTGAATATCGCCAACGACGGAAGCCGCACCGCTGATTTCGACCGAGTCAGGAAGCATCGTCGCAGGGTCGACGAGGTCGTGCGTACTGGGCGTCTCGATCTCGGCCTCCAAGCGGATGGGCACCTTGCGAGTGATCCGGTGCTCCTTCCAGAGGTTTAACGAACTTGGGCTCACGCTCTGGACGTCGACGTTCTTCGGGAGATCCGGAATCGCATCACGTACGGAGATCTCGTTCTGCGATGCGTTGATCGGGACGGTCGGCGGCGAGAGTCGCAGTCTGAGCAACGACCAACCGTCGCCCACGACCTGCACCCTGACGCGCTCCGGCGGAAGCTGCGTGAGGGATTGATTCTCCGGCACGTTGACGACTTCCGTCGGCATCTGGAGTATCTTCACGTGCCTCTCGCGCATCGTGAAGGTGAACCAGAGGAGGCTCGAGACGACGATCGAGACCGTGATCACCATCCCGCGCCGACGCGGACGATCCTCGAAACTTTCGTCGGTTGCCCGAGGCTGGAACAGCATGTACAGCCGCTCCCAGACCGAGTTGTTCCTCGGCGCACCGTCTTGATTGGAGGTGTTTTCAGCCACCTTAGCGTGTACGTGTGATGATAAACCTGCTGGTTTCACGCCGAGCGCTCGAGGTTTGTTCGACGATCGGGCCTGCCCGAAGCCTACCGATCAACGAAGGCGCTGCTGGAAGAGCGCCCTGCCTTTCTCCAAATCGGCTCGAGTGTACACGCCGGCCAAGTAGACAATCGGCACGTATAAGCTGATGAGCGCACCGCGGGCGGCCAGCCGTGAAACCGTGGGCCAGTCCGTCGTCTGCAGTCCGAGCGCCCACAGCACGACGATAGTGCTCACGATAATCCATACGATGCGCCACGGATAGCCGACGTGAATCTGTTTTTCGGCGATCCGTGCCGATAGCCACGCCAGCAGTGCGTACGAGGCGGCGGTCGCGATTGCCGCGCCGAACGCTCCGAGAAACGGAATCATGAGCACGTTTAAAAGTGCATTCACACCGGCGGCGATCAGGACGTTCATGCCGATCACGTGCGTCAATTCGGTCGCGTAGAGGATGTTATTGACGACGATGTAGATCCCGTATCCGAGAAAACCAAGCGCAATCGGCAGCACCATCGTGTCGGCCTGTAGATAGAACGGGTCGACGTTGAAGGCCTCGGAGAGCAGCAGCGTCAGGTCGTAGGTGAGGAGGGACAGCCCGAGCACGGCCCAGCCGGTCCAGACGGCGTAGTGCCGAAACGTGCGCCGGTGGAGATTGAGATCGCCGCTGCCGACCGTCTTGAGGCCGATCACGGTAAACGCCAGCTGAAAGCTCTGCACGAAGAGCATGTTGATGACGCCGCCGAGGCGCGAGGCCCAGCCGTAGACGCCGACCGTCTCAGCGTCGGTGAGCCACTTGAGGATGTATCGATCCCCCACGTTCAGGAAGAGCCCGGCGAAGGCCGACAGCACGAGCGGCACGCCGAAGCGGAGCAGGTCGCGAACCAGTCGCCGGTCGAACCTCCACACGACCTGTGAGAGCATGAAGCTCGTCATCGCAAATGCGCTGGCGCCGGCCGACGCCACGTAGGCGATCAGCACGCCCTCGAGCGCCATCTCTTCGACGGCGAGGAAGTAGTACACGGCGACGACCAGTACGGACCACTCCGCTACGATGCCGATCGTGTACCACCCGGCACGCTCCCGCACGCGAAGCAGCATGTACGGCACCGTGCTGATCACCTTCAGGGCCGCATAGGCGCCCATCAAGCGGGTCAAGGTAGTTCTCGAAGCGTCATCGACCAGGAAGGAAGCCAGTGGCGCGGCCAGTACCCAGACGACCGCAAAGACGCCGACGGCCATCAGTGCGGAGAGGAGGAGCGTCGTAAAAGGGATCGACCCCGTCGCGTGCCGCTCGTCCGGATCCGACATGAACTTCAGCATGCCGGTCGCGAGACCGAGCCCGGCTACCGGGATGAGAATCTGCGCCGTCGCCTCCAGAAGGACGAGATGCCCGTACGCATCGGTCGTCAAGTAGGCCGTGTTTAGATAGAGCGGCGCCAGCAGCAGGCCGCTCGCCTTCACGGCCACGTTCCCGATCGCGTAAAGCCCGGTCTGTCGTATGACGCGCTTCAGTCCGCCGTTATCGGGCATCCGGTCCTCGTTCCACCGTTCGAATCTCAGTCACGCGCGACGTCGCCCCGCGTCAATCGCCGTGCCATCTCCGATTTGAACCGCTGATGATCCATCGATACCGGTACGCTGACGACGTAGCACTCCACCTGCTCAAAGACGGTGCCGAGAAGAGATGTCCATCGGCCGTGCACGTCGCTCGCGGTAATCGATGGCTCGCTGGCCGCGAGAATCCGGTGGTATCGATGCCAGTGCAGATGGTTATAGAACTGGGGATACTCGGGCGGCATGAGCGACACGGAGAGTTCGGCTGCATCACGAGCGTCGAGCTCCGAAATGTCGATGTTCGGGCGATCCTCGCGCACCATGACGAAATAGCGCTTCAAGGCCCCTCCTTGCGAGCTGTAGGCTCCGAAGAGTCGATCGGGGGCGAGGCGTCGGCGGACGAACTGCGGGCCGCGCCGCCGGTGGACCGACCATTGCAAGCGGTCGATTGGACGTCTCCCGGCAAGGACCCGCCGCGTCAGATCCGGATTGTCTTCGAGATTGTACGCATAGATTTTGGGATATGCGAGGTTCGGCCGAACCCGTCCGTCCGCTCCCACGAAGGCGATATCGTCCGCCACGAATCTGTACTCATGATGGAGACATAGCTCCAGCATCAGCGACGTTTTTCCGACCCCTCCGGTACCGCCGATGAGCGTTACGTCGCCATTTCGGTCGGACAGCGCGGATGCATGGACGACGGCCAGATCGCGCATCCAGTGTGCCGCGGGGACGGCAACGAGTTCATGGAAGATCATTCCGGCGCGCTCGGTCCGAGAGCTGAACTGCATGTCGAGCGCTTTCCTGAGTGCCGATACGACCGTGCTGGAAGAGGGTATGTAGAAATCGATGCCCGTCAGGTCAGCTCCGCGCACGTGAAACCGCACGTCCCCCGTCTGAAAATGCGCGAGAAAGCCATCCTCATATTCCTCGTGTGCGCGAGGATTAATGCGCGCCCGCGGTGATGATTCCACCGGCTGATATCGAATCACGATATCCGGAGGTCTCGACTCGTCGCCTCGCGGATAAAGGGAGAGCTCTTCGGCCAGGACGCGAGCTCCCGGCGAAGCGTCACATTCCACGCGCACATTGCGACCCAGCATGTGATACGTACGACCGTCATCAGAGTCTGCTCGGTCCGAATCAGGAGCGGCGGTCGGCATTTCGATTGAGCATATTGTCCATGATCTGTTGCAATCGTGCGCGTCTTAGATCGAAGCTGAAGTTCTCAATAATGTGGCGCCGAGCCTGACTTCGCATCCCCGCGTCTGCGGCAAGGGCGCTCCGAAGGGCACGAACGATGTCGGCGATTTCGGGCCTCTCCACTACAAATCCCGCGGAACCGATTCCATCCGGGATCCCGAACATGCTGCTTCCGACAGGGATGCATCCACACAACATTGCTTCGCACAAGACGTTCGGCAGCCCCTCAGCTCTTGAGAGCTGGAGGTAAACGGAGGTCTCATGATAGTAGGCGACGAGCGCCTCCCTTGCGACCGGCTCGATCAATTCGACGTTGGGCGGGGGATTATATCGCGCCCGGAGGTCAGGCGGGTTCTGCACGCCGATGATTCGAAAGCGGATGTCGGGCACGGCCCGTGCCGCTTCGATCATCAGATCGATTCCCTTGCGGCGAAGAGTTCGGTCCGAGTCGATCATTCCGACGGTGCTGACAACCGCCTCGCGCTCAGGCGGGCCCATTGGCCACGCTTCCGGATCATAACCTGTGGACAGCACCCGAATTTCCGTCTGCAAATCCGGGACGAACGCTCGGAGGCCCTGCTCCTCTTCCTCGGGCCGCCCCAAAAATGGATTTCGGGAGTGCACGAGTGAGGGTGAGACGGGAAGAAGCACATCGGCAAGCCGGAGCACGATGCGGGCAAGCGGCCAGCGCCATCGGCTCGTCACGATGCCGTAGTCCAGCGAGGGAAGCGAGATGGCGTCGAATCCTCCCACGGCAACGGCAACCGGCTTGCGAAACAAGCGTGCGGCAAGCACCGGAAGTACCATGTGGTAATCCGAAAACCATCCGTAGACGCCCGCCGCCCGCGGCAGCTCGCGCATCAACCAGGCAAGTTGTCGGGCCAGCGTCGCTCCAAACTCGGCCGCACCGGGCTTCTCCTCACGGCCGAAGCGAAACGGCACGAGCTCGTAGTTCTCCTCCAGGATCCGCACGTCCTCACGCACGAATGAGCTTGGTTGCAAGTACACGAAGAGGAGCCTAGGCTTCACGATTTCGAGGCGGGGCTATCGGATCAGTGTTATTTGGAATGCCGGATGGTGACGCACGGCCGTGTATGGCTATTGACTACGCAGGATGTCGACGATGCGCCGTGCCGCGCCGGGTTCTGCAAAGGTCGGTATCGGCGGCTCCGGCCGCGCCGCGACCGCCGCTTCGATGCGCTCGGCATCGGCACCGACCACCTGGTTCCAGCCGCCATCGAGCGTCTCCACCCACTCCGTTTCTTCGCGCAGCGTCACGCACGGCACGCCCAACCAGAGCGCTTCCTTCTGCAGCCCGCCGGAATCGGTCAGCACGGATCGCGCACTCTTGACGAGCGCCAGCATCGAGAGATAGCCGACCGGCTCCCGGACGTCCACGTTCGACGGCACCGTGATGCCGTCCAGCCGCTCCTGCGTCCTCGGGTGCAGCGGAAGTATGACGGGCCCATCCAGCCGACCCAGTCCTTCAAAAATATTCTGCAGACGCGCGGGATCGTCCGTGTTTTCGGCCCGGTGGATCGTTGCCACGTAGTACGCGTCGGCCGAATCCGTACGGGTCTCATCCGCCGAAACACGTCTCGCCGCAACCTCCGCGAACAGTTGGGTTGCATCGAGCATTACGTCGCCTGTCAAATGCACCCCCTCCTCTATCCCTTCATTCCGGAGGTTCTCGACCGACGTCCGCGTCGGACAAAACAACAGGGACGAGAGCCGGTCCGTCACGATCCGATTGATCTCCTCGGGCATTCGACGATTAAAGGAGCGGAGCCCCGCCTCCACGTGGGCCAGTGGGATGTGCAGCTTCGACGCGACGATCGCGGCGGCGAGCGTACTGTTCGTGTCGCCGTAGACCATCACCCAGTCGGTTTGCGGGCGGTCCATCAAGAATTCCTCGAGCCGCACCATGATATCGCCGGTCTGCGCGGCGTGCGAACCGGAGCCGACGCCGAGATTCGCCACCGGCTCGGGAATCCCGAGCTCCTCGAAGAAAATCGCACTCATCTCCCGGTCGTAGTGCTGTCCTGTGTGGACGAGCACCTCGTCGATCTCGGTGTCGACGAGTTCTCTGCTAACGGCCGCCGCCTTGACGAACTGGGGTCGAGCGCCGACGATGGATACGAGGTGCATAGGTTGGCGAAATTCAGCGAAAATCGGTAACGGAGTTTAAGTGTTCGCGCCTCCCACTGTTCGGAAGCGCCATCAGGAGATCTCCGAGAGGACATCCGCAAGCACGCGAGCCTGTTCGCGTCGGCTGTACTGCGAGGCTCGTTCGTTGACGGCGCCTTCCAGCTGCCCACCCGACTCCCACGCCGTATAGTTCTCCCGAATGAACGCCTGCACGCCGGAAACGTCGTCGAAGTCGAACATTTTGCCGGCATCCGTCTTACCGAGCACGCGGGCTGCATCGCCGTCCGGCGGACCGATGCCGAGTATCGGACGGCCGGTTGCGAGATATTCGTAGAGTTTGCCGGTCGTGATGCCGCCGGAGCCTTCCACTCGGTTTATGCAGAGCAATAGGAGCGTGGTTCGATGCATACGATCGATGGCCACTTCGTGCGGAACGTACGGCTGCACGTCGATTAGATCGGCAAGTCCCAATTCCGATGCGGACGTCATGACGGAAGGATCCACATTTCCCGTAAGGCGGATCTTGAGATCAGGCATCGACTCTGCCGGATGAAGCTCGGCGAGTGCCTTCCAGAGCACGACCGGATTGCGAGCGCCGTTCAGGTTGCCGACGTGCCCTATGACGAACTGATCGTCGGGCGGGCGGCTGGTGACGCCCCGAAAATCCGCCTCGTCGTAGCCGTTCTCGATGACACGCAGGCGCAGGGCCGCGCGTGCCGCGAAACGCCGGCTCATCGACTCACTGACGACGGTCGCCGCATCTGCGTGTCGCAGGACGTGACTCTCGAGCCAGCGATCGATCGTGCGTGCGAGCGGCGTCATCGGGAGCTCGGCGTAATAGTCGATCTCCGTCCACGGGTCTCGGAAGTCGATCACCCACGGCCTGTCGTGGATCAGCTTGAGGATGAGCCCGGCTAGATGGGTCGAGTGCGGCGGCCCGGTCGTCAGGACGGCGTCGAACCGCCGGTCGCGAAGGAGGGCATGGCCGCGCGCGGCGGCAAACGGAATCCAGCCCACTCGGGCGTCCGGCAGGAAGACGTTCGCGCGCATCCAGCGGGCGAGGCGGCGGCGTGCGTCCATGTCGGTCTCGCCGAGAAATCCTACCGAAACGATGTCCTGTTTCTCCTGCTTCAGCATCCTCGCGTAGAGCGCGTAGGGATCCCAGGCCGAGGTGCGTTCGACGTGCACCGAGGCGGGAATTTCCTCGGCCAGAGCCGGATCGAGGTCCGGATACGAGGCGTGTTCGGGCCGCACGGTGACGATCGTCGGCATCCATCCGAACTGCATGAGGTACTTCGCAAACTTAAGGCTGCGCTGGACGCCCGGCCCTCCGGAAGGCGGAAAGTAGTATGTCAGGAAGAGCACGTTCCTCATGGCCGCCGCGCGCCCTGCTCGCGCAACACCTCGGAACAGCCGGCCCCGCCTCTAACGCAAACTGCCATCAACTTTCGGCCGCTCCGACGGGCTCGTGGCTCCGGCGCCGTCGACGGTACGCGTTCCGGCCGATCAGCCCGATCGCCAGGCCGTAGACGAAAATCGTCGTGATGCCGGAGATCCACAGCCCCGCCGTATGCACGACCGGCTCGAATCGCATGACCACGTGATGATCGCCGGCCGGTACCGGCACGCCGCGCAGCAGGTAATTGACGCGGTGAATGGGGACCTCCTCGCCATCGACCGTGGCCGTCCATCCGGCGGGATAGTAGATCTCGCTGACGACGAGGAGACGGGGCGCATCCGTCGTTACGTTCCACGAGATCTCACGCGGCGAGTAATTCCGCAGCTCGACGTCGATCGCGCTCGCGGAGTCGACGGGTGTCGGTTCGAAATCGATCGGCTCGAGCAACAGTGCCGTCTCCCGCGGATCGAAATCGGCGCTCTGTATGCGCGACCACGCCTGCTCCGGTGAGTCTACCTGTTCTGTCTCGCCGACGAAGTACGCGCGCGGGACGGCATCCTGATTGCGGAGCACGTACAGACCGCTCCGATCACCCTGGTAGACGACGTCCGTACCGGGAAGCGTGCCGCGGGCCACGATGTAGCGGACGTTGAGCAAATCGAGCGCATTCTCGTTCGGCAGGCGCGTCTCCGGATCGGGAAAGATTTCGTCGATGTAGTTCTGAATGAGCCGCAGCTTCGCTCCGTGATATCCGCCGATCGACTCGTAGTGGTAGGATGGGCGCGCGTTGGTAAACGGGTTTCCGGACTCGAGCGAGAGCACGCGAAAATGCCCCGGTCCCCCGGCCTCCTCCTGCCGTTCCATGATGAACTGATCGAAATCGTACGTGGCGATCTGCTCGGAGACGTCCGGGACATCTACGTAATGTTCCTGGTTTAAGTAGCGCCGATCGACGCTCCAGAGATCGATGATGACGAGCAGCGCGATCGCCGCTTGCATCGTCCATCGAGGGATCTTGCCCTGCCGGTAAGCTACGAGGAGGCCACCTGCGAGCAGGACGAAGATGAGCGAACGGAAAAGCGAGCCGGTGAAGCCGGACTGCCGCTCCTCCTTCTGCTCGGCGAGGTACTCCCGAATGAAGGTCTGCACGCCCGGATCCGCAGGATCGAGGTCGGGTCGCTGCGCGCGGACCTGCTCCACGATCATCTGCTCTTCATTGGGCCGTTCGTAATCGAACAGGATGTCTCCAGAGATCATCAGGATGACCAGCAGCCCGGCGACGACGCCGGCGGAAACGAATACGGCCCGCCGACCCGCCTCGGAATCGTCGCGGCCGGCGACGCTAAGCCCGATACCTGCGAGAACGGCCAGCGCCAACGCCCCGATGCTCAACCACGTCTCGGGAACGCGGAAGGCGTCGAAGAGCGGAAAATATCCGTACATCAGCCGATTCAACGACGGCAGATGATGGCCCAGGGAGAAGAGTACGATGACCACTGTGCCGGCGGCCAGTGAAAGGACGAGTTTCGTCGGACGACGCCAGACCGCCAGGATGGCGAGCAGCAGGACGATCGCGCCCACGTAGTGCGGGCCGGCCGTAAACGGCTTGGGACCCCAATACGTCTGTCCCGCCCCCCCGAACGCATCGGCGGCGATCAGCGTGACGAGCTCGCCGATTCCCTGGCTCCACTGCGTGGCATACTCCCAGTCGAGACCTGTGCCGCCGCCTTCCGTCGCGCCGCGTATGGTGAACTCCTTGTACTGATAATTGGCGAGGTACGGCTGGGCGACGAGCAGCAGTCCGAGCACGGATCCCAGAGCCAACCAGCCGGTCGTGCGGGCGAAATCCTTCCACGCATTGCGGCGCACCGCCGCGACGAGCTCGACGAGCCACCAGATGCCGAGCAGAAATGCGATGTAGTAGGTGATCTGCACGTGCCCCGCGCGCAGATTGGCGGCAAGCGCCGCGGCGAACAGCAGCGAGGAGAGGAGCGTCGGCCTTCGTAGCACGTACGCAAAGCCCAAAATGAGCCACGGCGCAAAGGAAAGCGAGATGAACTTGGAATTGTGCCCCGCCACGAGGAGAACGGGCAGGTAGGTCGTCCATCCAAACGCAAGCGAAGACAGCACGGCCGCCAGCTTGTCCCGGGTGAGATAGACGACGAGCAAATACGTGCCGAGAAGCAGAAACAGAAGGTGCGAAACGGGCCAGATTGCCGGTCGCATCCACGTCGCCAGGTCGTCAACCTGAAAAATCTGCGTGGGATAATTGATCATGTATCCCGGCATGCCGCCGAAGGTATTCGGCGCCCAGAGCGGCTCCTCGCCGGCTTCGGCGCGGTAGTCGATCATGTGCTCGGCCATCGCGCGCCAGTTGACGGTGTCCCCGCCGACGATCGTTTGCGAGGTAAAGACCGCTGGCGCATAGAACAGCACAGCCGTTACGACGAGCGCCAGCAGGCAGACGATGTGCTGAGTGCGGTCCGGGAGCCGGTCCCACCACCCCTCGCTCTTGAGGGCGGGGCGGGCGCCGCGATGCTTTCTCGGCTTTCGTGCCATTCGATCAACCGATTACCTTGGGAACTCTGAAGTATGAGCCGTCGGCATCGGGGGCGTTCTTCAGCGCATCGTCGCGGGAGATGCGTTGATCGACGGCGTCTTCGCGGAAGACGCTATGGAGGTCTAACACATGTGACATAGGTGGGATGCCCGACGTATCCAGCTCATTCAACTTCTCGATGTAATCGAGCACCTCACTGAGTTGCTCCGCCAGCCGCTCCTCTTCCTCTTTCGAGAGGCTGAGCCGCGCCAGGGATGCGATGTATCGAACCTCGTCTATCGTAACAGACATGTGCGCTTAGTTGCTTTTTGAAGACGTATGATCGGCGGCGAGTGCCCTCTCGAGGCGTGCTCGCGTAGCGTTCATCAATTCGGGAATGTCCCTCCTGGTTTTGCCGTCTAGAGGTATCGGCTCTTCGATCACAATGTGAATCGTCCCGGCGTTCATTAGCCTCTGCTGCTCGTTCATCCGCCGGTAGGCGTCCACGATGGCCACGGGAACCATCGTCACGCCCGCCTCCACGGCGATCGCAAAAGCACCCTTTTTCAGCGGTTGGAGACGGTCGCTGTAGGACCGCGTTCCCTCCACGAAGAGGAGCACCGAGTTTCCCGATCGGATGCGCTCGCCCGCTTTTTTCAGGCTCGTTAGCGCACTGCGCGGATCGCTTCGATCGATGAACACGGAGGCCGAGTTTCGGATCGCAAAGCCCAGAAACGGCACGCGGGCCAGCTCCGCCTTCGCCACAAATCCGAAAGGATACGGAAGCGCCGCGCTCAATGCGAGGATGTCTAGAAGGTTCTGATGGTTGCTCACGAACACGTACGGCCGCCTGGTATCGAGGCCGGAGCGATCCCGCACCTGAACTCGGATCCCTCCGAGTCGGAGAATGACGCTGGCCCACCATCGGGCCGAGCGCTTGAAATTGCGGGCCGAGGGATCGAATTGATGCGTCACGAACTGCGTAACGGCCATCGGGACGGTCCAGAGCACGGCGACGAGAGCAAACCAGAGAAAATGGAGCCGCGCGCCCAGCGTCGGTGCCGGGCCGTGGACGGCCGCGCTTTGCGCATCCGGTGTGTCGGGGTGCGCATTCGTCGTGCCGCCTTCCACGTCCGCGGCCGGATTCGCATCGCCCCGAGGTTCCCTGCTGCGTGCCTCGTCTCCATCCATTTTTCTGCTACAACCGGCGGATCCAGCGTATGATCGTCGTCGCATCGCGCAAGCCCCACTTGGCCTGCGGCTCGGCCTCGACGTCGAGGGAGAGCGGTCCGTCGAATCCGACCTCGGCGAGCCGCTGGAGCTGATCGGGCCAGTCAATTTCCCCACTGTCTATTGATCGCGGCTCCCATCCGTTCCCCATAGCGACGCCGTTTCGGCATCGAACGAGACCCACTCTCCCGCCGAGACACTCGAGACCGGCGGCCGGCTCCTCACCGGCGCGGAGCGCGTCGGCAGGGTTCCAGGCCGCGACGACCGCGCGGCTGTCGACCTCGTCCAGCAGCTCTCCGAGCCGCCTCCCGTCCGGCGCGAGAAATCCAGATTCGTTCAGCACGCAGATCATGACCTCCGCCCGAGCCGCCTGCTCGCCGGCTCGGCGAAGCACCTCCGCTGCCATCTTCCACTGCTCGTCCGTCGCCGTTCGTTCATCGATTGCACTGTGCGTGCCGTTCGCATCATCGGCGCCCTGATCCGACCCATCCAGCCGGAAACTGGATACGACCACACGAGGACAGTTGAGGCGGCGACAGAACTCCAGCGTCTCCTCAAACTGCGCGAGGTCGTTCAGGCGCCCGGCAGGATCGTCGATGCGCCCGAGAAACGTAGGTGGATGAACGGCAACGACCGGGAGATCGCCCTCCAGAAGGCGCCCGCGGATCTTGGATTCGTTTACGAAAGGCACGCGGTCGTTCGGCCCGCCGACCGCTCGCAGCTCGAGGCCTTCGAGCCCCCACAGTAGGGCGTAGTGTACGGCTCGGTCGATATCGAACGTGACGCTATCGCCAAGGAGAGAAGGGATCATAGGGAAAGCTTCGCTAGTCGGTCCCTTCAGCGGTCGGTGCCTGCAGCGAATCTTCGCGAACGGGCATGAACGGCCGTGGATCGGTCGACTCGATCATCGTGCGCTCGTAGGCACGGTCGGCGAGATCGAGCGCACGAACGACCGCCGAGTCTATGAGTTGGGACATGTCCGGCGTTTCGACCGGCTCGTATTCGCCGCGCGCGTCGGCGAAACGCTGCAGTGTGGGATCCGGAATCAGAAGGATATCCTCCGGATAGAGCGGGTCCGGTACGGGCGGGATAGCGACGAGTTGGATGCCGTAGGGCGCCAGCAGCTCTTCGATCGCCGGCCGCCTTAAGGGTGAGAGGCCGACGTAGACGAGCGACGTGATGTCCGCGATCGTCCACGTCGGACTCTCAAGGAAGTGGCGCAGTCCTGCGTTCTCGATGCGCGACCCGGACCACACCGCGATCATCACCGACCGATCGGGGACCTGCCATCTACGAGTCACGTATCCGAGATTCCGTGCCATTTCGAGCAGCGCCGCGGCCGACGTACCGAAGTTGCGGAAATCTAACGTGGAGATGCCGGCAAATTGCCCGACGGCGTCGAGATCCGCACAGACGATAACGAGCTTATGACGCCGGACGGGGTGTTTTCCGGAGAAGTAGCCCATCATGTTGATGGCACCGGCCCTGGATAGAAAGCTCGTCGCGACGTCGGCACTCAGGATTCGCCCGAGCGCGACGAGCTCGCCACGACGCTCCGCAAGATATGCGTCAACGGAGGCTTCGCCGAGCCGGAACAGCCGGCGGGCCGCGCGGGGTGCGAGCTGCACCACCACCAGCCCGCGAATCGGCGCCCGATCGAACCGCGGCTCCAGCGGCCTGATGACGACGGCAAGCTCGGCTCCTGCCGCACGCCACGCCCGGAGATCGACCGTTTCCCCGGGTGGCACGAAGATCCCGTAGCCGCGGTCGCGATTGGCTGTCGGATCGACGCCCGAGCCGGCCACTACGAACCGGGTAATCGACACGGCGCCGGAATCGGATCGGCCGTCCGGCAAGAAATCGATTCCAGGAAGGAACTCCAGCGAGTCGGTGAGCCCGACGGAGCGCAGCCGGCCTGAGATCGGATAGTTGATGGGGGCGCCGTAGATGGTCCGGTAGTCGCCCTCAACGGCCGGCTGCAGCCCAAATTCTTCCATGCGGGCATTCACGTATGCGGCGGCTCTGGCGTAGCCCTGCGTGCCCGTGGCGCGACCTCGGACGTCCGATCGATTCAAAAATCGAATGTGTTCGTAGAGCTCATCCGGATCCCAAACCGGGGTCACCGGGGTGGGTTGGGCCGGCTCCTCGGGGATGCGAAAGGCCGAGCAACCCTGCATGCACACGAGGATTGCGATCGCAGCGATTAGCGCCAGAAACGGCACGTTACGCGCGCGAAAGAAGAATTCGGAGGCGGAAAACGGCATGCTGGTTGGAGCTCGAGGGACCTCGGGTTATCTTTGTTCGTACATATGTTCTAAGCAGCTCCTGGCCTGGACTCGGTTGCCAAGCCGCCGCCGCGTACCTACGACGCGGCTCTCCGCCAACCCGACTGACAACCGTTCGTTAGCGAATGGTCTCCAACGTCCTCGCCTCAGCAGCGATCCTCCGACGGCATTTTCGCCGTCTGCGCTATTTAGCGCTCCTCGGAACCGCGTCTGCGATCGGTCTCATTCCGCTCGTCCTGTACATGCCGAAAGCGGCAGGCGCTCGGTATGCTCTGCTGATGCTCGTATGTCTGTTTGCCGGGCGTAAGGTCGTGCAGTACTTTCGTGCGCATCGAGCGCTAAAGCAACTCTCCATGGAGGAGCATTTCCTAAGGTATGGCTCGACGGTCGGAAGCGTGCAGAAATGCGTCGAGAACGACGAGCACATGTGGACACGCAGCCGCATTCTTCTGGCGCTCAGGACGATGACGATTCATCGTCTGCCGAGCAACATGCTCGTCAATGAGAAGCATCAGAAGATCTTGCATCGCTACCGGCGTGCGTTTCAGAAGATGCTGCCGAATGTGGGCGTTCTCGACCTCGTTTTTCTTGCCGGCATTTCCCTGCTCCTTGCGACGGTGCCGTCCGTGGCTGTCGATTTTCGCGCGCTCATCTTTCAGGCCGGATTCCTTGCACTCGTCGTGGCCGTCGTCACCGAGGTCTCCCATTTCTTCGCCAATCGACAGCTTCGCGGAGGTCTTGAGCGCCTGTTTCACTCGTTGAGCGAATGGACGATCCGCGAAGGGTTGGAAGCTCTCTCCCGCTCCGGCGAGTACTCCCACCAGCTGCACTACTTTGCCCAACCATGGTTTGCGGCCGTTGCGACTGCGCATGACGAATCGTCCGATACGGCACTCGAGATCTCCGGAGATGGGTCGATCGTTCTGCCTTCCTCTGTACGTGCCGACCAGAAGGAATAGTACGCGGGTGAGCGCGGCTCCCCCCAGGGTCGAGCTTCTAAACACGCGACGAGGGCCACACCGCAGGTGATACCCCGCAATGCAGCCCTCGTGGCTACTCGTGCATTCGTGCGTTACGTA
>CAZQAS010000009.1:6715-12539 GCA_964591285.1 uncultured Rhodothermales bacterium | reverse complement strand
GCGCTCCTGCGAATGCCTGGTCTGTGCTAGTCGCGCGTCTCGGGGACGGGCGCCTCGCGGGCTTCCTGTTCGAAACCAGCACGCTCGAGCACCTCTCGGATTTTCCGGCGCCGCTGCTCCAGCTGGTCCTGTTCGTACGGCTGATCCGCACGCGTCGAAAGCGCGTCCAGCACCTCTGCCTGCAGAACGATCAGCAGCTCGCGCGTCGACGTGGTCGTCTGCGTGTATCCAAAGACGTAGCGCAGTCCGAAGAACCACCATGGGAGATCCTTCAAGAGAGGAACGCCTCTGCGGGAGACCGACTCCTCGTTTGAATAGAGCCCACCGATGATCGTCTGTTCGCCATCGAGCAGCAGCACCTGCGTGGTCGCGTCGTTTCGATCGATGACCACGCCCTGAAGGCTCGGCCGTCCCGCCGACTTCTCGACCTTCACATCCAGGTGGATGAAATTGACGTTCGGCGCACCACTCGTATCGGCGATCGGCTGCGTGAGCATCGTCGGCACGACCTCCACGATGATGCCCGTCGAGTAAAACTGTGTGACGGTATTTCCGGAGAAGTCGCGGATCTGGATCGGAATGTCCGAGCCGATCTGGATGCGGCCCTGCTCGCCGCTCTGGACGGTGATTTCCGGATTCGCAATCGTTTCACCGAGCCCCTCGTTCTCCAGCAGGCGGAAGAACTGAGTCAGTGTCGACAGGTCGATTTCATCCGGCGCGTCGAGGTAATCACTGAAGTCATCGAAGAACTGATCGGTGCGAAGTCGGAACCGGACGTTTTGACCATCGGCACCCTGGCCCCCGCCACCACCAACGCCGCCTCCGGCGCCGCCCTGACCTTGCCCCTGCCCGGTCTGGCCACCGAAGAAGACATTCCAATCAATGCCGACGTCGCGAGCCTTCGTGACGTTTAGCTCAAAGAGCACGGCGTTAATGCGGATCTCGCGCGTTGCCAGCGAGGCCGGGAGTTCTCCGGCCTGCGCCGCTCGGGCACCGCCGCCGGCGCGCGCCTCAGCGGCGTCGACCACGTCCTGCGAGGTGGCCGCGTCCTCGACGACGAAGTAGCGGTCCGTCTCGCGATAGGCGAGGTTATGGTAATCCAGCACGAGCTCGAAGGCATCGAGAAAGTGCATTCCGCCAATCGAGATCCCGATCGGAAACTCTCCGGACGTCGGATCGACGATTTGCTTATCCGTAACCCGCTCAAAGATCGGGTTCAGGAAATCCACGAAGACGTTGAACGGCGTCGACGGGAGGAAGGACACGAGTTGGTCCGGCGGCACGTAGGTTCGTAGTTGCCGCTGGGACGGACGATCCTGGGCCTGCGCCTCACGGGGTGACAGCAGCGTGGACGCCAGCCCGAAGGCCGTCGCCAGGATCACGATGATGCTAATTTTTCGGACAGTCATTGTTCTTTCGAATCCTTTTAGGTGGATCGGGAGAGCGCTTGCAGGTCGCCGCCCGGTTGGGTTGCGACGATGTAT
This sequence comes from uncultured Rhodothermales bacterium, assembly GCA_964591285.1. Classification (GTDB taxonomy): domain Bacteria; phylum Bacteroidota; class Rhodothermia; order Rhodothermales; family VXPQ01; genus CAZQAS01. The sequence goes on along the minus strand of CAZQAS010000009.1, from coordinate 11,055 downwards.
CGGTTTCCTGTTGGGTAGCTAATTCAATGGGGACAGTCGGGCGGGACCCATGGCCTGCCGGTATGCATCTTCGGTCTCCAGCTCACGGATGACCTCGTCGATGAGGCCGCCCTTGTTCAGGCGCGCAACGACGCGACCCGCACCGGGATCAACCTCCGTGATCTGGCCGAGATAGACCTTGTCCCCAACGCTTGCCGAGCGAATGCCTTCAGCATCCTGGAAGATGGCTTTGTCGCCCGCGATGGATACAAGCTCGGCCTGTTCCACGTCGATGCGATTGTAGGTATTAGGCGGAATACGCTCGAGGATGGCGGGATAGAACGGATTCGTCGCCGGCTGCACGTCGGGCAGAAGATCGAACGGCACCGGGGGCAGATCGTCGTTTTTGACGGTGATCGCCCGATCTTCGTAGAAGGTGGCGTCGAACTGCGGCGGCGCGCTGGCTCCTTCGATGCCGTTGAAGTAGGCCTCGATCTGGCCGGTGAAGGAGACCATCACGTCGAGCTTCTCCGTGCCGAGATCCTCGACCGTCGACACGAGATCGATGTGATCCAGTGTGAGATCCTTCACCCGGTAGAAGTTTCGGTTGTTCTCGAGCTCCCAGATCAGCCGATAGAGGCTATTGTAGTAGGCCCGGCCGCGGACGTCGAAGGTGTAAACCGAGTAATCCGACGTCTCGCGGCGCCCGCTAAAGGTGACGTCGAAATTCTTGAAGCCGGAGGTGGTCAGCTCGTTGAAATATCCGACCACGTCGGCGGTCGTCAGCTCTTCGGGGATGACCTTGTACCGAGCACGCCACTTGCGGACGGCGTTCTCAGCCATGTGCGCCAGCGACGCATGCTCGGTCTCCAGGGAGACGAGTTCGGCATTCTTCATCTTGGCAACCTTCTCGGCCTTCTCAAGATGCTCCAGCTCGGCAGGCTGCCGCTGGAAGGTGTAGTAAAAGCCGAAGGCGGTGACGAGCACCCAGCAGACGGCCATTACCCATATGTTCATGCTGATATTCTTCATGATGTAGCCTCTGCAGTCTGCCTGTTGTCAGCTGCTTTTTTGGAGTTTGTATCGTCGGAGACCGGGACGCCGTCCTCGAACCGGACGTTGTCCCGCAGGTAGCGGGCCGCTTCCGGCAGCGAATCGGATACCGGAATCGCCATTGAGTAGGTGTAGACCGGCGCCTCACGGATTTCGGAGAACACGAGCGACTCGATCGTGCCGTTGATCCGTGATGCAAAGAGCACGACCTGTTCGCGCGAGGTTGCATTGCCGGAAAGCTGGATGTTCGGTCCCTGTTGCTGGAAGCTCTCGATCCAGAGTCCGCGCACGTTGGATGCCTCTTTCGAGGTGTTCTCCAGCACGCGGCTCCAGCGATCGCTGCCGATGAGCAGCGTGTCCAGCACCTCGATGGCGCGGGTGTAGGTCTGGTAGAGGTGATCCATGCTGTCGATACGCGCCTGCAGATCGGAGATGTCGGCGGTGACCTCCTCCGGAGCCACGTCTCGGAGCTCTTCGCGATAAGAAGAAATCTCGGACTCGGCCGTCGTGTACTTGGCCATAAAGAAGAGCGTCGTGAGGACGATGGCCACACTCATGGCGACGACGTTCCAGTTCAGCGGCAGCTTGATCGGCTGCTTGGCGAGCTTTTTCGGAAGGAAGTTTACGTCCTCGAAAAGCGGGGCATAGCTCGGGTCGTCGAGCGCGCGCAGACCGGCGGCCGTCGCAGACACGACCGACGTCGCCGCATCTTCCGTGTCGGTTTCGTCGAAGGACGGGAGGTAGCTTCGCAGCCGCTCGACCTTAGAGTCGGGAAAGAAGACCTCGAAAGAGTCCGCGAGATCGTCCTCGCGCTCTTCACTGAGGACGAGCACGTGCTCGACCTCGCTAATGCCGTGTTCGTCCTGCTGCAGGAGCACGCGGCTGCAGATCGTCTCGGCCTGGTCAAAGGTCGTCAGCGATCGCAGGATTTCGCAATGGTGGAGCGTGTTACCGCTCATGAAGAGCACAAGGGTATCTTCCGCGCCGGCCCGTACGACGAGCGTATTTACCTCTTTCTCCTTTTTCTCCTCCTTGGCCGCCTTCGCGGATGCCGCCTCTTCGCCCTCATCGTCGTAGATCTCAACGAATTCATCGGGATCAGCGTCGCCGTGAAAGCCGAACGAGTCCTTTGCCGCTCTGGCAAGACCCAGAAGCGTCGTAACCTCCGCATCGACCAGCGCAACCGGCGGAAGGCGATCGTTGCCTTCACGCAGCGTGCTGATGCTCGTGGAGACGGAGTCGATTCGCTTCGGCGAAACGGCAAGGTATCGTCGCTCGCCTTCCTGGAGCTGCGTCATCGGCACGAAGACGACGCGCTCGTCGTCGAACGTGCCCTTGTGCTGCATGGTGAGCGCATCGAGCAACGTGTTGCGATCCGGCTTGCTTTTGCTCTGTACCTTGATCTCGACGAGGGTCGCGTCGGCCGGGCTCAGCGTGAAGGCGAGCACAGCATCGTCGTAACCGGCGTCGCCGGCTTCGCTGATGATGTCGCCGAGCTCGAATTCGAACGACGCGGCTTGAGACACGCCCGCGTCCCCCTCCTCCCCATCGTTCTGTATCGCTCCGAATTCGGAGCTCATGAAGAGGTTGTTGTCGGACGAGCTTCCGTCGCCGAACTCGATGGTGAAGTCGTCGCCGCCGCCCATTGCCGCTTCTTTCTTCTTCGACGGCTTCGGAACGGTGGCTTCGTACGCCCCCGCCACTACGGCGCGCTGGCGCGAGAATTTACGGACGACTTCGGGTCCGTCGGGACCCGTTTCGAGCAGTACGGCGTGCACCGTCCGCGCGGTGGCGGCGACGCTTAGAACCCGGTCGGACTTTTTAGAATTCTTGCTCATTGCTGACGTATGTCATCTTCGCGGATTAGAGCAGCCTATGAGAGGAGCTGCTGCAAACGACGTTTGTTGTTCGCATAGTTCATGGCGGTGTCCGGCGTGATCAGCCGCTGGCGTACCAGCCGAAAGAGGTCCTGCTCCATGGTGATCTGGCCATGCGAGCCGCCCTCCCACATCATCTGATAGATCTCGGAGGTATTGTCATTCTTAATGGCGGCACGCGCGGATGGGAGCATCCAGAGCACCTCTTTGGCGAGGATGCGTCCGCCGCCGAGCTTCGGCAGGAGCTTCTGCGAAATGACGCAGCGAAGCACGTCGGCCAGGCGGTTTCGGACACGTTCCTGCTCATGCGGCGGATACTCCGCGATGATGCGGTCGATGCTCTCTACCGCCGAGCTCGTGTGCAACGTCGAGAAGACCTTGTGACCGGAGTCGGTAATTTCGAGCGCCGAGGAAATCGTGGTCGGATCGCGCATCTCGCCAATCACCACGATGTCCGGGTCCTGACGCAGGGCCTGCACGATGCCGTCTTTGAAGGAGCGCACGTCCTTGCCGACTTCTCGGTGCCGGACGATGCAGCGGCGCGACTCGTGCATGTACTCGATCGGATGACCGATAATGACGATATGCGCCGGAATGTCTGAGTTGTTGGCGTCGATGATGGAGTCCATCGTGGTGCTCTTACCGGAACCGGTGACGCCGGTAACCAGCGTCAGGCCGTCGCGCTCATGCTTGTACATGAGGCCACGCTCGATAATGGGATGGAAACCGATCGATTTGATCGGCCGCACCTCGTTCGTGATGGCGCGCACCGAGATGGCGAGGTGATCGTAGTCGTAGTAGAGCGAGCAGCGGAAGCGATGTCGTCCCTGCCGGCCGCCGCCCAGGTCAAGCGTCCGCGAAAAATCCACGGCAAAGTTTTCGAAGAGCACCTCCTTCTGCCGCTCGCTGAGCTGGCTCAGGAGCATGAAGCTTGCTTCGTCGACAGTGTAGCTGCCCAGCTTCTCGTGCGGCCGCTTGTCGCCGTCGATGCGCAGCCACACGGTCTGCTTTGTCGCGGGCCCGCCGAAGTCCAGGTCGGACGCATCCTGCTCGATCATGTACCGCAGGAAAATGTCCATGTGATCGGAGATCGTGGACCGGTCGTCCTCGGACAGCTGCTTGAGGAGGTCGGCCAGATAGTGGATGCGCCCATCTCCCTGAAGAGACTTCGGAACCCGCTGGACGATCTCGCTGCAGAGCGACGGTACGTCGAGCTTGCGATCGAATCGTTGGAACGGTGATGCACCGTTCGCTACCTGTGTATCTGAAAGGGTTTGCGGCACGACTGAGGTAATGCGCGTGAGTACTGCAACTTGGAATCACCCTCTGTATCGGCAGCGGGTATGAAATCCTAAGTCCGCGCTTAAAAAGAATTACCTAGGCGCGATAGGTACCGACTCGAGGGTCGGGTTGGCACGCCGCGCCACTGCA
>CAZQAS010000009.1:2605-6615 GCA_964591285.1 uncultured Rhodothermales bacterium | reverse complement strand
TTGCTCTCGTCGGATCCGGCGTAGTCGTTCTGTGCGGCATCGACGTTGCCCGACATCGTCACGTTGCCATCGACGATGAACATCACGTAACCCTTGATGTTCGTCCCACCGGTTGCCGTGAGGTTTCCGTTTACGAGCCACACGTATGGGTCCTCCCGCGAACCACCGAGATCGTACGTGCCCGAGAGCGACACGTCTCCGGCGGTCGTCTCATCGACGATGACCTTGCTCGTGAACTCGGGAATGTCGAAGGTCGGCACTTCCACTGGAAGTACCTGGTCCGTGACCGGCTCGCCGGTCGGATTGTGGTATGGCTGGAATCTCTCCTCCAGCGCCGACATCGGCGTGGCGACCGCCGAATTTACATACGTTCCGAAGCCCTTCACCGTCAGCGAGTTACCGTTGATGATGAGGCTCCCGTTCGTGTGCATGTTGGCGTTCAGCGTGTTGGATTCGTCGCCCTCCACATACAAATCGGAGAGGATGGTACCATCGAGACTCAGGTCGCCCTCCGACATGAGGGCATAGCGCATGAACGGCGGCGCTTCGTCGGCCATGGTGACGGTCGATGACAACCGAATTGTAGCATCGATCATATAGTCCGTCTCCGTAGCGTCGGGCTGCGTAACTATGCCCGTCGATTGGATGCGGGCATCCGTTCCGTTGCGGTTAATGACGACCTTGTACGGTACGCCGTCGTACGTGCCCTGAACCGTGGCCGGTGCACCACTGAAGTCATCCGTAAGATTTTGCTTCGCTTTGGAGTAGCCGGCCAGGGCTGCGTTGCGCGCGAGGATCTCGTATTGATGGTCCGACAGCCGCCCTTCTGCCTGTCGCGTGTCTTCCTTCGCTCCGAATGCGTACATCGAGCCGAGAGCGAGCGAGGCTACGACGATAAGTATAGCTGCTTTTCCCATGATTCCGTGTCCGTGTTGTTGTGGGTACTTCGATGAAGACCCGTGGTGGTCGACGAGGTCGGTGGTAGGACGCTCTCGTCGCGGCTAAATACTATTGGCCTGCTGAATGAGGGGTGGCCGGAAGGTCGCTTCCCAGCGCGACTTGTCGACCGTCTCTCCTTCCTGGAAGGGGTTCATGGCTTCGAACTGTATAAAGATCTGACGCGCATTCGCGACGTCGCTAACCTGGACGCCTTCTTCGTTTTGCGCGACCATCTTCCACTTCGAAATCGTCGACATGCTGCCCCCGTCCGGCATACCTTCTACGATGCGCTGCACCTGATAGAGTTGTGTGCCATCGTGCAAACCTTTCTCGACGCGGCGGTAGACAACCTGTTTACGGGTGGTGTCCGCTGGATCGGTCCGGGCTTTGAACGAGAAGTCGAACGTCATCGGATCTTCCGTGATGCTCTGTAGATCCGTCACGTTCTGCATGTCGCGCTTGAGCATCTCGACAAAGGAGAGCTCTTGCTGCTTGAGTGCGTAGTAATTGGACGTCTCCACGGCCGCCATCTGGCTCCTGTGATTTACGGCCACAAGAATCAGAAACAGCACGCCGGCGATCATCACCGCAACGATATTATCGAAAATTAACTGCATGTGCGTTACCTCCTTTAGCCACTACCATTCGCACTTACTACCACACGAGAATGACTGTGAGAGTGTGATCGTATCCACCTTCGCGATGTCCAGGCTGTACACCTTCACAGTGGCCTTTTTGAATTTCGTTCGTGTGTTGATGTCCGCCACTGGAGCATCCGGCTGCGTTTCCAGCGCATAAACGACGGACGTTTCCACTCCATACCAGAGTGTGTCACTCATCCACACTCGAAAACGCTCGACGTACGACCCGTCGAAATCGTCGATGTCGTCGATCGGCGGCGCATCGTCGGTGAAGGTCGGCTTCGAGGTGAGTGCGGCGGAGGCGAAGATCTTATCCTCGCCCTTCGTCGCCTCGTCGAAGGCCATCGTCCGCACTTCTTCGAGCCGGTCGACTGCGACGCCGGTACCGGCGCTCATGACCTCGTTGTGCATCATGTTCATGCGCGTCTGCATAATTCCTCGCTGTTGATTCAGCGAGAAAAGCGCCGCCATCATGACGGCGAGTAGCGCTAGTAATGTTTGAGGCATGATTTATTCCTCCGTCATCGTGACTCGCATCATTTCGTCGACGGACGTCTCGCCCATCTTGACGACCTCGCGTGCAGAATCCTGGAGTGTGAGCATGCCCTGGCTTCTCGCCAGGTCACGCAGTCCGTCTTCATCAATCTTCGAATCAGCCTCCACGATCATGTGGCGGATCTCACGCGAGAAGTACAGGGCCTCACTAATCGCGCGTCGGCCCTTGAAGCCCATCCCCTTGCAGGACTTGCAGGTCGGGTCGCCGGAGGCCTTGAAGAGCGTGTATTCGCGCAGTTCCTCATCCGTGAACCCGAGCCGCTCGAGGAGTACGTAATCCGGATCGTTGTCGACGATCTTGCACTTCGGACAGAGCGTTCGCAGCAGCCGCTGAGCCACCACCAGGTTAATCGCGTAGGCAATCAGGAACGGCTCGACGCCCATCTTATAAAGACGACTCACCGCGCTCGGCGCGTCGTTCGTGTGGAGCGTCGAAAACGTGAGATGACCCGTGTTCGCGAGCTTGACCGCCAGCTCGGCGGTTTCTCGGTCACGCATCTCACCGACCATCACGACGTCGGGGTCATGACGGAGGATGGCGCGAAGCGCGCCCTCGAGGCCTAGCTTGTGGTTCAGCTTGATCTGGCGGACGCCCGAAATGATGTACTCGACCGGATCCTCGACGGTGAGCACGTTGACCTCGGGGGTCACGACCTGGTGGAGCGCGGCCACGAGCGTGGTACTCTTACCCGAACCGGTCGGGCCGGTCAGGATGACCATGCCGTGCGGCTGGCGAATCGCCATGTCGAACCGATCGAGGGCTCCCGGAAGGAGGCCGAGCTTCGAGAGGTCCGTGATGACCTTCCGGTCGTCGAGAACACGAATGACGATGCTCTCGGCGTGAATGTTGTTTGAGGCGCTCGCGATCGGAAGAATCGAGACGCGATAACGAATCAGCGTGTCATCGACTTTCCGCTGGATGAATCCGTCCTGCGCCATGTCCCGCTCGAAGCGGTCGACGTTCATCGTGTTGTCCTTGATGACCGCCAACAGGCTCTCGGGATGAATCTTGTCCTCGGTATGCCAGTGCAGGAGGCGCCCATCCACTCGGAAGTGGATTTCAATCTGTCGCCTCGGGTTCGGATAAATGTGGATGTCGGAGGCGCCGCGGTGGACGGCCTCGACGAGCGCACCCTCGAACAGGTTGATGAGCGACGAGCGGTTGATCTCGGCCTCGAGGGCGTCCTCGTCGATCAGCTCGCTCTTCTCGTCCTCATAGGAGGTGCCGAGATCGTAGGCGAGCGGATCGTCGGTCATCCGCTCTAGATACTCGTTCTTCTTCGGGAAGGCGCGCGCGAGCAGGTCCTTCACCGTCGTTTCCGAGGCGTACTGAAGCTCGTAGCGCTCCAGGTTCAGGTCCTGCATGAGCTCGCGCACCACCGGCAGCGACGGATCGTGCGTGATGAAGACGACGCGCAAGAGCTGGGTTTGCTGCTCGAATTCGTAACCGATCGGAACGATGTGCAGCTCGATCAGCCGGTTGCGCTTCTTCTCCGGGAAGACGTCCGCGACCTGGCGGATGAAGTCGACGTCGATCGTGCCTTCGTCGATCTTGCGCTCCACGAACGCATACGTCAGGGCCGCTTCGCGGTAGACCCGCTCGCGCTCGACGGTGGCCTGCTGTGCGAGGATGCGCCAGAGCGTCGCCTTCAGACCCTGCTTGTTGCGGTCGGCGATGGCGTTCTTGACCTGGTCGACCGTGACGACGTTCTTCTCCAGCAGACGCTGGACGACGCGGTCCTTGATATTGTCGACGTCGGCGTCGGTGACCTTCTTGGCACCGGAGGATGAACCGCCCTTCTCGTCATCCTTACCCTTGGATTCCTTATTGCCCTTGGCGTCGGCGGGCTGCGTCGGTGCTTCGGACTCGGTCGA
>CAZQAS010000009.1:0-2505 GCA_964591285.1 uncultured Rhodothermales bacterium | reverse complement strand
GCTGCTCTGGCCGGGCCTCAGGCGCAGGCTCGTTTACATCGAACTCTGAATGTGTGTTGTACGGAGTCGAAGGTTTCTCGTGTGGTGCGTCCGAATGCGGCGGATCATCGTGGTACCCTGCCTTCCCATTTTGGGATGGGGCCTGTCCCATCGAACTGGCATTTCCTTTGGAATCGATCGGTGAATTGTGATCGACGTGCGACCGCTCGACGTGGCCGGCACCGTTCTGAGAATGACCATTGGCCCCCGCATCACCCGCGGACATCGTCGGCGGCTTCTGTGCAGGATGCTTGTCGGCAGATGGTTCTGCGGCCTGGTGGCCAGTAACCTGCTCGTGCTGATGGGCGTCCTCTTGGACCGGCTGCCGCCCGGCCCCTGAGTGAAAGTCATCTTCCGAGGGCCGTTCGAGGTATCGGTGCGATTCACCAGGCTCCTCGAACGCGGAGGGACTGACCCGGGGTATGTCCGAGCTCAGTCCATCGCCGCCGGGATCCTGGTAAGGGTCTGCTTCGGCCGGCGGCTCATCGTATGTAGACGACGGCTGCTCATCCCGGTCATGATTTTCTCGATTGGCGTGGTCAGCGCCGTGCGGTTCACGATCGAATCCATTTTCATGCGGGGCATTCGTGGCCGCCGGATCCGGTGCGCTCAGCTCTGATACCGGAGCATCCACATACGTCGATTCGTCCGGGTTCGGCCGATTGTCGAACGATTCGTGATCGTTCTCTTCGCCCGTGGACTCTGCGACGTCCACCTCGCCGTTCGGCGAGCTGTCATGCGGCTGCTCGCCATCCCAGGGGGATTCCTCCTCCTGGTGATTGTTGAGCAGTTTTCCGAAAAACTCTTTGCCCGTCATGGTGAGGTCCGTCTTTGCTAGTGCAATCGAGCCCGCGTCGTACCGACCGGAAAACCGTATCGGTGGTGGGGAATGCGGCTCCTTATCCGCCCATACCCATCATGTCGGTGGAGGACGGCTGGATCAGCGCGATCTCCGAGGAGATGATGGTCAGGAAACAGATTGCGATAGTGATAATGATGGCAACGGCCGTCTGGATAGTTTCGATGCTTGTCCGGAGCTTCATGGTGGTCTCTTTCTCGTAGTAGTCCGCCATCTGCTGTGCGCTCTGGCGAACGTTACCCGTCTCAGCACCACTACGGAAGCGCGCAAGTGCCATCGACGTGAACACGCCGCTGGCCTCCATCGCACGCATCAGCTCGGCGCCGCTGGCCACCATCATGGGCACGGTAATCGTCTTGATTCGGTGCTCCATATACTTATTGCCGCAGGCTTCGGCGGCGATTTTGATGACGCCGATGTTCTCGCCGGCTCCGGAATAGAGCACGGAGAAGACGCGGCAGAAAATCTCGATGTTAAGCTTGTGCAGGAGTGATCCCATCACGGGAATGCGGATCAGGTACTTGTGCAGGAGAAAGCTCCCTTTTTCCGACTTCGCCCAGAACGCGAAGCCGCCGAAGCTGACGACGGTCACGAGGAGGACCCAGACCCAGTTCGCATCGAACCAGTAGGAGAACTCGAGCGTCGCGGCCGTCATGGGCGGAAGCTCGACGTTCATGCCTTCGAAGAGGCCTGCCGTCTCGGGGAAGATGTACCAGACGTACCAGATGAATGCGGCGGCGAGCACCACCATGGTGATTGCCGGTGTAATCATGGCGCTCCGGATGCTCTTTCGGAACTCATCCTTTCGTTCCAGGAATCGTGCCGTGGCATCGTAGATCTCGGCCATGTTACCGCTGCGCGACGCGATGCCGAGCATGTAGGCGGTGAACTTGCCCAGCATGTGCTGGTGCTTCATGAAGGCCTGCTGGGCCTCCATGCCGCTTTTGAGGTCGACGTTCAGGTCACGGATGACCTGACGTAGACTGTTCGACGAGACGTCATTGACCAGCAGGCCGAGGACCTCGTCGAACGGAAGCTTGTCTTTGATCAGATTGGCCGAAAGCCGAACGAACATGATGATGTCGTCATTCGGCGGCTTGCGGGTGAAGTCGATGAACCGTTTGCGGACGAAGACGATTTCGAGCCCCATCTTCCCAAGGGCGGTCTCGATCTCGTCTTTGGTATAGGCCTTCTGCTCACCCTGTACGACCTTGCCGTTCGGGTGCTTGACCTTGTAGACGAAGGCCTGGCGCTTACGAAGGTGCCGAAGCTGGAAGCCGTGCTCGTTCGAAAGCTTGGTAACCTTCTGCTGAGCCACACGCTTTGATGGAGCGAACACGGTGCCCTGCACCGGCTGCCCCGCCGATCCTACTCCGGTAAATCTGAATTCGTGTACGGCCATGATCTACGAATGCTTTCTTTCCAGTTCCAAGCGACTGCTATTCAACGGCAATGCTTCCGTCGTGCGCTATGTCCGTCTTCGTGATCTCGTAGCCCGCGACGGACGTCCGAACACCCAGCTCTGGATATTCAAGGCTCACTGCGGTGATTTCGAGCTCGTCAACTGTCGCACGCGTGATTTTAAAGTATCCGGTCACCGTCCTCTC
>CAZQAS010000008.1:39591-43477 GCA_964591285.1 uncultured Rhodothermales bacterium | reverse complement strand
TATCGATGCCATGACGGGTCGAGTACTGCTACTCCGCGGCGGCGGGCGCCCTCCGGATCATCGCCTCCGGAAGCGGCTGCCGCTGCAGCCCAGGCCCCTCGACGAGAACGTTGAGCTCCGCCGGGCCGTAGGCCTGGAAGTAGCGAATCGTGAAGGGGTGCAGCCCCTCTTGAAGCGCAATGCGGCCGGATGTCCAGGTCGTAGTCGGCGACTGTCCCATGCGATCGGTGACGGGCTCGTCGCCGATATAGAGGCGAGCGCCGTCGTCCGCGTAGATGGTGAAAGTATAGACGCCCGTTTCCGGCGCGTCGAAGTATCCGTCGTAGTTGACCGCGAAGAGTTCGTCGCGCGTGCCGGGCGGCAGCTGTATGCGCTCCATGATGCCGGTGCGCACGGGCTCCACGTCGCGATTGCCGGCGGCGATCTGACGCACGGGCCAGTGATGCGCGAACGGGTGACGCTGCTCGGCGGCATCCTCGAAGTAGGCAAAGGAGACACCCGGCTCGAGCTGCAGGTCGGCCTCTGCGGCACGCCCGTCAGTCTTCGTAAACGCGACGGTCGTGACGGGACTTACCGGCTCACCGCCTTCGAAGGCGCGGGCGCTCACCGCGGTGGACTCATCGAGCGTAAAGGGACCGTCGTACTGCTGCGAGGAGGCAACCGGCACCGAACCGTCCGTGGTGTAGCGAATCACCGTGCGCGGCGCCCAGTTTGTGATCGTAACCTCGACCTCATCCACGAATGACCCGTCATTCGGTTGGATGAACGGCGTGCGCCCCTCGTTCACGGCATTGCCTCGTTCGAGCGCAATCTTCAGCACGTCCCGGTCGTAGGTCATCAAGCCGTTGACCTCCACCTCCACGTCGGTGATCTGCGTGTAGACGCCCGCGCTCATGTCCGCCGCATCGCGCAGGCGCCACATTTCCTGCGTGAGGTACTCGTACCGCTCCTCGTAGGCCGCCTTACTCTCGACAACGCCCTCGTAACCCCAACCCTCGCCTGCCCAGGTGTGTTCGTCGATGACGTAGCCCACGCCGCCGAATTCTCCGACGACGGACGCCTTCCCGTCGGCAGGCTCCATGGCCGCCGGTCCCGGATAGCGATGAACGTCGAGCACGTCGCCGGCACCGGCATGCTGCCATCCGCTCACGTCCATCACGATACGGGTTGGGTCGATGGCCTCCACTCTTTCGGTGAGCCGCTCCGCGTCGTGCTGCCCCCATCCTTCATTGAAGACGATCCACATGATGATGGATGGATGATTGTAGAACTGGTCGACCATCTCGGTGAGCTCTCGCTCGAATTGCCGGCGGCTCTCCGGAGTCGTGTTGTCACCGTTCGGCATGTCCTGCCAAATGAGCAGGCCGACGTGATCCGCCCAGTAGTACCAGCGCGCCGGCTCAATCTTGACGTGCTTGCGGCTCATGTTGAATCCGAGCTGCTTCGTCAGCTCGATATCGTATCGCAGGGCCTCGTCGTTGGGTGCGGTGTAGAGGCCGTCCGGCCAGTAGCCCTGATCGAGCGGGCCAAGCTGAAAGACGAATTCCCCGTTCAGCAGCAGGCGAGGTTCCCCGTCGGGACCCGGCCCGACCGAAACCTCCCTCATCCCGAAGTAACTCTCTACGGCATCCACCACGTTGCCGCCGTCGGTCAGCTGGACGTCTAGATCGTAAAGGAAGGGATCGTCGGGGGACCATAGGCGGGCGTTCGGTATGGGAATCTCGACGGTTTCATCGGCACCGCCGGTGGCACGGCCGACCTCTGCGCCGTCCGAGCGTGCGATCGCGGTGATGTCGAGTCCTTCTGCGTTTTCCGTCTCGACCTGCAGGCGCAGCACGCCTCGGTCGATGTCCGGCTCTATCGTGAAGTCGGCGATATGGGACGACGGTACGGGTTCGAGCCAGACGGTCTGCCAGATGCCGGTTACCGGCGTGTACCAGATGCCGCGCGGATCGTTGACCTGCTTACCCCGCGGCTGGTCGCCGTCGTCGGTGGGATCGTACGCGTCGACGACCAATTCCTGCGGCCCGCCCTCATGAAGCGCAGCGGTCACGTCGAACGAAAAGGCGCCGTAGCCCCCGCGATGCGATCCAAGGCGCCTCCCGTTGACGAAGACCGTCGCGTGCCAGTCTACGGCACCGAAGTGCAGCAGCACGCGCTCGCCCTGCCAGTCGGACGGGATCGTGAAGGTACGCCTGTAACGGATGCGATCCGTGCGCTCTCGGACACCGGAAAGTGCCGATTCGGCGGCAAAGGGCACGAGAATTCGCCCCTCGGGGTTGACGGCGTCGCTCACGGCCGTCGCGGATCCGAGGAGTTCGTACTCCCAGAGGCCGTTTAGATTCTCCCAGTCCGTGCGTCGCATCTGCGGACGCGGGTATTCCGGATGGGCGTTATTCGGCGACACCTCACTTGCCCAGCGGGTCATGAGCGGGGCGTCGGCGGGTTCCCAGGCGCCCTCCTCGACGCGCGATTCGACGGCGTCGGCCACTTCGCCGGCCTCTTCTGTGACGTCCTGCGCCGCCTCTTCCACGGTCGTGCAGCCCGCTGCGAGCATCAGCGCAATCGCGCAGCACACGCCCTGAGCGCGTAGGCCCGTCCACGATCCAACCATAGGGATTTCCTCCGAGATAGCTTGTGCAACAGCGCCTTATTCGAACCTTTTTGACCTAAACTGAATCGGTTCGATTCGTTCGGCAAAACTACCGGACGACTGTGCGAATGTCAAGAGGAAACGAGGAGGTGCGCGCAGAGTCGATCAGGCGGCAGAAGCCTCCTTCGACTCCTTCAGTGAGCGGGTGGACTCGCGCACGACGAGCTGCGATTCGAGGTCGATGCGCTCGGGCGGCAGCTTCTCGCGGCTTTCGATGTGTTTTACGATGAGCTCCGCCGCCTGACGCCCCATCTCGAAGCGCGGCACGCGGATCGTCGTGAGCTTCAACGGGAGATATTCAAGCAGCTCGATGTCGTCATTGCCCACTACCGATACGTCGCCCGGCACCTCGAGTCCCAGCTCGTTCAGCGCTCGCAGCACGCCAATGGCGACCAGATCGTTATAGCAGGTCACCGCCGTAGGATGCGATGCCGCAGCCTTCTTGAAATACTTCAGCGCCGCCTTGTATCCATCCTCCGGATACGCCCCCGCCGGAATGACCGCGTCTTTCGTAAAGACGAGCGACGATTCGCTGTAGGCACGCCGAACGCCCTCGACGCGCTCCTCGCTGTGCGTCGAATACGACGGGCCTGCAAAGTGGATGATGTGCTCGTGCCCGTTGTTGATGAGGTATTCGGTCGCCTTCTTGGATGCTTCCACGTTGTCGATGTCGATCACGCTTGCGGGCACGCCGCGAACGGCCTCCAGGAGCACGAAGGGAAAGTTGCGGCGCTTTAGCTCGAATAGGTAAGACAGGTCGGCCTTCTCATCCAGCAGCGGGACGATGATCAGCCCGTCGATATCCTTCGCCTTCAGGACGTTGACGATGCGCTGCTCGGCTTCGTAGTCGCCTTCCGAACTGCCGGTAAGCACGGTGTAGCCTCGCTCGTTGGCATAGGCGCGGGCGCCGGCCACGATCTGCCCGTAGTACGGATTGTCCACCTCCTTGATGATCAGCCCGAGGCTGCGGGCGGTACCGCTACGAAATCCGTTGCGGGCCGAAGAGCGCGGCCGGTAATTCAACTCCTCCATCACGGCGAGAATCTTCTGCCGCGTCGAGTCCTTGACCTTGTCGGAATCGTTGAGTACGGCAGAAACGGTCGCCTTGGAATAGCCGGCGCGCTTGGCGACGTCGTCAATCGTCGGATTTCGCATGTCGAGAGAAAGGGTGTGAGGGAACGAAGAGCCCCGTGATACTTGACAGTATCGAACCGGTTCGAATTCTAATCCCGA
>CAZQAS010000008.1:28727-39491 GCA_964591285.1 uncultured Rhodothermales bacterium | reverse complement strand
AGGGAGACGGCATCAACGAGCGGGAGGTTAAAAATAGGAACGACGTCCCGTCCAATGTTTTCGGGCTGCTGCCGAACGGGCGTGCTGACGTGCGTGCGAAGCGGCTCGGTACCCGCGTGAGCCGCATAGAGGCGGTGCAGATCATAGCGCGGATGCATCCGATCGAAGGGTAGGCCTCGCGGATCGAAGACGGAGTACTCCGTGGCATTTGCACCCATCACGTAATCGCCCTGACGGTAGAAGACATGCAGAAAGCCCGCGTAGTACAGGAGCCGCCCCTGCCGCTCGGCAACGTCGGAATCGGCATTTGCGCGACCGTTGTATTCGCCGACGTCGATCTTGACGTGGCCGAGCCCGCGACGCACGAGATCGCGCCGGAAAGACATCAGCCACGTCTCGTAGCTGAGCGGCACCGCAGAGAGCAGCAGGGCCCGCCGACGATCGTCGACATCTGCCCAGGCGGGTACCGTCACGTACGAATGCACGTCGATGATGTCGAGGTCCATTCCCACCTCCTCGAGCAGCGGGCGATTCCAGCTCACCGGATCCCCGATGCTGTGCGCGCCCACGCCGCTTGCGATCAGCCGAATGGTCGCGTCCACGTCGCGCATCGCCGCAGCGAAGGATTGATACCGCCGCGCGTTCTCGTCAGGATCACAGTGCCCCACCTGCCAAAATCCCCACAGTTCGTTCCCGATATTCCAGAAACGCACGTCGTACGGCTCCGCTTGTCCGTTGCGCGCGCGAAGGCGGCCCATGACGGTGGTCGTGTCACCGTTGGCATACTCCACCCAGGCCGCGGCCTCCTGTGGGGTTCCGTTGCCTGCATTCACACATATTAGCGGCTCGCTTCCCGTGCGCTCGGTGAGATCGAGGAATTCGTCGGTGCCGACGAAATTCGAGTGCAGCCCGCGCCATGCCGGATTCGGGGTGGAAGGTCGTGAGGCGAGCGGACCGATCCCGTCGGTCCACCGATATGCCGAGGCGTAGTTTCCACCGGGCCAGCGGATCCAGCCGGTCCGGAGGGCTCTGGTCTGCTCGACGGCCTGTGGATCGAATCCACCTACCGCATCGTCGGGATACAGCGTGACGAGGTCGAGGTCGAGCGTCCCGGACTGGCCGAATTCAATGGAAAGCACATATGTATTGCGAGGGCTCTCGGTGCGCGGCACAACAAGCGCCGTCTCAAATTCGCTCCACATGGTATCGATAGGATTGATCGATTCTTCGGCCACCACGCGGCCGTCGTGGTAGAGGCGTGCGTGAGCGCTCCGCAGAGATCCGTCGGATCGAATGAACCCGCGAAGTGAGTAGCGTCCGGTGCGCCAGGTGGGCAGGCTGATGATCTGCGCCACTCCGGCGCGGGCCGGACCATCGTCGCCGGTGCCGGCCACTTGGGGATCCCGGTCTCGCCCGAATATGCGCTGGGCGCTCTCCGTGTTGACGGCGTCGGGTACAAGCTCGAATCGGACGTCGCGTCCGACACCGATCCAGGGCGCCGCGAGGTCGTCGAGATCGCCCTCCGCACGCGGAAACCACTCCCCTTCGAGTACGGCCTGTGCGGATGCTGAATCGAGCTCCTCCGTTCCGACGAATTGATCGACGGTAGCCTCAACGGGAGGGTGACCCCATTCGAAACTGGGGTTGCGCAGCTGCTGGGCGTAGAGGTGATGATAGATCGGCCGATCGAAGATGACCGGCTCCGAGAAGGTGCCATATATATACGGTGATACCCGCCAGCCCGCCGTATCCGACGCCGACACGGTAATCTCACCGCGTCGCTCCATGCTGGGTTCAAAGCGCACGCTCCCGCGGACTCCGTCGGCTGTGAATCCGGCTGGATGATCGTAGGCCCCGAGCGAATCGGGCGGACGGCGCCCGGCTTCGAGTTCGGCAAGTACCGCATCCGCGTCTTGAAGCATTGCTCGTGAGCGCTCCAGGGCCTCCGGAGCGGCGCGATCCGGTATTTCGCTGAGCGTCAACATCAGGCGAGCGCGCTGCAGGTGCCCCATCCGGCCTGCGTAACCGGCGTCCCGATCATCTTCCAGGGAAGCCAGCCGTTTCTCCAGGCGTTGCCGCTCGTCGAAAAGGCCGTCGGCCGCCTCGCCCGCGAGCTGCAGCGTGCGGGAAGCGGCCGGTTGTGCGCTGGGATTATCAGCCAGTCCGCCACCGACGCCCGCCGTCTCGTCGATTCGGACCACATACGTACCGTCGGCGAGTCCGTCCGTCTCGAGCAGCGCCACGAAGGCATCCCCACGCATTACACTGCGCTGTTCCGCGACCGACTCGCCGGCGTCGCTTTCGAGCACGAACACCGGCGGCGTACCGCGCTCGCGGGCGGGAAGCGCAGCCGGTAGTGGGTCCGGCTGCCGTACCAGTGTCGTGGAGACAAGGATCGTTGGAACCGACGCACCGGATCCTTCCAGGGAGCCCCCGGGAGGTTGCCAAAAAACGGCGTCGTGCTTCTCCTGGCGAACGGTCATCGAAAACGGCAGCGACTCGACGGAGTGCGTCCCGCTCGATCTGCCCATTGCATCCAACCGCAGCGTATGCCAGGGCACGAGAAAGTCAACGGCGACCTCGCCGCTCTCGAACACGTGCCAGCGTGATTCGACGTCATCCGGCAGAATCCCACGCTTCGAGCGCTCCTGGCACATGACGTGCCCCTCCTCACCGACCTGTGCGTTGGCTCCTGGCCGAAAGTTCATCAGGTACGCCTGATGCCGTCGGAGCATCGGATCGACAGGCTCGGTGAGCGGGACGCAGTAGATGTGGTAGCGCCCCTCCCCTCCGCCGAACGTCATGTCGACGGCAAAAGGGGCATCGGGAAGTCGTCCGACCGGTATGCGGTCGGCCGACGAAGCATCCGGCAGGCGTATCCGCACCTCGACGCCATCGGGTCGCATATCCGTTCCGATCCATGCGGCAATTGCGCCGGCCGGTTCGGACCAGTCCATGTCCAGGAGCGGGATCTCCCGAATCTCGCGCCCAGTCTCCGTAGATACCTCTCGCTCAGTCTCGAGTGCAGACCACCACGACGACAATGTGCGCTGCAGGCGCGCCGCGATTCCAGGCCGCTGATCGGCCAGATTCGCCTCTTCTGAGGGGTCTTCATCCAGATCGTACAGCTCAACGCGGTTGCCGTCCGGCGAAGCGAGCAGCTTCCATCGTCCCTCGCGGATAGCGCGCTCAGGCGTCAGAAACTCACTCCGGCCGGGCTCGAGGTCGTTCGGATACTGCCAGAAGAGCGGCTTCATCCGGTTGACAGGCCGCCCAAGCAGTGCGCGGCTGACGTCCTCCCCATCGAGATTCGCGGGAAGGGGCACGCCTGCGAGGGTTGCCAGCGTCGGAAACACGTCAATGCCCGCGAAGACGGTCTGCCTATCGACGCCGCCTACCGGCACGCGGCCGGGCCATCGCACGATGAACGGCATCCGAATGCCGCCTTCATAAAGGCTCCATTTGCGGCCGCGGAAAGGACCCGTGCTTCCCGGCGGATCCACGCCACGTCGGTAATAGCGCGGCCAGTCCGTAGGTCCGTTGTCGCTGGTTAGTACGACTATTGTCTCCTCTTCCAGGCCCATCTCACGCAGACCATCCAAAAAACGGCCGATCTGCCGGTCCATCTCGTCGAGAACCGCGAAAAACAGCTGCTCCTGCTCGCTGCGAGCGATGTCGGAATATCGCTCCAGCAGACCCGGTCGCGGCGACGGCACAAACGGGTCGTGGACGTCATTCGGCCACAGGTTCACATAAAACGGCGCCTCGCGATGGCGCCGGATAAACTCGAGCGCGCGGTCGACGTAGATCCGCGTCATCTCATGCTTTTCGGTCCACTCGACACGGCCGCCGCCGAGCTCGGCGCTTCGCATCGCCAGGTCCATGGGCCACAGATACCGGTCGCCCAGACCTTCGAAGGACACCAGCGATTCGTCAAATCCGTAGGCCCGCGGAAGCGGAGCGTCGTCGACGTCGCGCCCGCCTCCCATGTGCCACTTTCCGAAATGGGCGGTAGCGTAGCCGGCTTCGTTGAAAGCGCGGGCGATGGACGGCGCGCGTGGATCGAGGTAGTCGGCCATATCCCGGCGCGCGTTCCGCGTCCGCGAAGCGAGAAATGAATCGATGTGCCACCGCTGGGGATAGGTGCCGGTCGTAAGGGCCACGCGCGATGGCGAGCAGATCGGAGCACTCGCATAGAACTGCGTGAAGCGGGTGCCTTCGCGAGCAAGTCGGTCGATGTTCGGGGTTTCGACCCGATCGTTGCCGTAGATGCTTAGATCACCGTATCCCATGTCGTCGATGAGAATCACGACGACATTCGGCGGATCCGCGCGGTCTACGTCAGTGGCCTGGCCCGCCGCCGAAAGCGGCGTACAGCAGTAGA
This sequence comes from uncultured Rhodothermales bacterium, assembly GCA_964591285.1. Taxonomy (GTDB): domain Bacteria; phylum Bacteroidota; class Rhodothermia; order Rhodothermales; family VXPQ01; genus CAZQAS01. The sequence goes on along the minus strand of CAZQAS010000008.1, from coordinate 35,107 downwards.
GAAGGAAGACCAGACATGCTAATCGAGATACCATCGGTCGTCGGCCATTCGCGAATCGGCCGCCCGTTCGGTGGCCGCTCCCTCGTCGCCCTGCTGCTCCATCCACTCGTCAAGCTCCACCTTGAGCCGATCGAACACGTCGCTGTAGGCAGGATTATCCGCCTGGTTGTGAAGCTCGAAGGGGTCGTGCACGTGGTCGTAGAGCTCGAACTCCGGCCGCTCCTGGTACCAACGAACGCGCCATTGCGCAAACGGGTCGCCCTCCTCGGCCTTCGCCACCCAGGACTCCCACCAGTCGAATCCGCGGGTGACCATATTCGAGAAGCGATTGTCGGGATTTACGTTCCAGATCAGTCGATAGCGGGCATCACGTACGGATCGAATGCCGAAGGCCTCCGGTCCGTAGTAGATCCCATTGGAGGTCTGCACGCTGAACGCATACTCGTGGTGACGATCCGCTGCACCGGTCAGCACCGGCAGGAAGCTCGCGCCGTCAACGTCGAGGCGATCCGCATCGCCGCCGGCCGCTTCGACGAAGGTGGGCACCACGTCCACGTATTGGATGATCGCGTCCGACACGCTTCCCGGCGCAACGCGTTCCGGCCAGCGTACGATCGCCGCCGATCGAACGCCCGTGTCGTAGAGCGTCCATTTCCCGTGGGTGAAATTCGAACCCTGCTCGCTCAGGTAGAGGACCAGCGTGTCGTCGCTCTGGCCGGTCTCCTCGAGATGTTCTAGCACCTGCCCCATCTGCGCATCCATATACGTGATCTCGGCATAGTACCGGGCGAGTGCCTCCCGGGTAACGTCCGTATCGACGAGATAAGATGGAAGCTCCAGCCGTTCGGGATCGTACGGATGCGTCAGTCCACGATTCCATGGGATGTGAGGCTGATTCGAGGCGACGACGAGCGCCCACGGGCGATCCTGCGATTCTTCCATGAACACCCGCACCTTCGAGACGTCGAGATCGACGCCCTTTCCTCCGTCGTGATGGCGTCCGCCGAGATATTCGAAAGGAAAGTTCGCCTCCGGCGCTTCGTGGCGCTTACCGATGATCGCCACGCGATAGCCGAGATCCCGTAGGACGTGCGGCATGCTCCGCACCTCCTCATGCACGCGGCTGTGATTCGGATGCCCACCGCTTCGAACCGGATGCAGCCCCGTGTAGAGGCTCATCCGCAGGGGAGCACACATCGGGGAGGACGTGTAGGCGTGCCGAAATCGCATCCCTTGATCAGCTAACCGATCGAGGTTCGGCGTGAGCACGTCCGGATTTCCGTAGCTGCCCAGATCATGGTACGTCATATCGTCCGACAGCAGTAGCAGGAGGTTCGGACGATCCGGTTCCTGCTGGGCGCCCGCCGCAGTGGCAAGCGTCAGCGACAGCAGAAAAGCGATGGCTCGAGCAATCATATGGGGGAGTATGAGGCCCTAGTAGCCGTCGTTCTGTTCCAGGGCGGGATTGGCATCGATCGCGCCCTGAACGATCGGGAAGCGGCGATGATACGACTGCGCGTGTGAGACGCCGCGATCTCGAGCGACATCAATGAACTTGTCCCATCGAATAAGATCCTCGCGGCGAAAACCTTCGTAGTAGAATTCCCACGCGCGTTCGTCCATCAGGTGATCACGAAAATCCGCTGCCGAGCCGAAATCGGACATTTCCATGCGTGGCACGTCGGCGCGCTCGCGGACATCGTTGAGTAGCTCTACGGATTCGGAGTTGAGGCCGTTCAGCTCGTTGAGCGCCTCGGCTCTCGTTAGCAGTATATCGGCATATCGCACGCGCGGGATGTCGTTGCCATGCTGGTTTCCGACGGCGTTCGGATCGGGCCAATACTTGAATGCGCGCATGTCATCAGTGTGCGTCCGGAGGTCGACAGTATCGCCCTGTGCGTTGACGTACTCTTTGACGATCGAGTCGTCGCGCCGGTCGTCAGGATGAAACGAATTTACGAACGCGTCCCGCAGGCGGTACTGCGAGGCCCAATTAGCCCAGTTGTTCTGCCACGTGAGGCCGGTCCGGGGATGCTCGCGGAAGCCCGGCGGGAACGTGGCATTCATATGCGTGTTGCCCGGCCCGTTCGGCGAGGCGGTGTCCACCCAGATAAACTCCCGATTCCGCTCGTTCTCCACCTTAAACAATTCGAAGTAGTCCGGATAGAGGTCGTAATAGCCCATATCAATGACATCCTGCGCCATGTCGGCGGCTTTCTGCCACTGCTTCGTATTGAGATAAAATTTGGCCAGCACTCCGCGGGCGGCGCCCTTCGTCGCACGGCCGTAGCGCGGCTCCTGGCCGGGATCCGAAAGGTCGGGGATCGACGCCAGCAGCTCTTCTTCGATGAACGTGGTCATCTCCTCTTCCGTTGCGCGCGGCATCTCGAGCTCCTGTCCGGCGCTCGTTCGGAGCGGGACGGGCCCGACCCAAACATACATGTAGTAGTAGTTCAGCGCCCGGAGGAATCGCGCCTCGGCCGCGATCATGTCTTTATAGGCGTCGTCCACCTCATCGACGGCATCGATGTTATCCAGCAGCACGTTCGCATTTCGGATCGCGTCGAACGGCTTGTTGTACATCAGCGCCACATTGTTCGACGGATCCCATGTGAACTCGATCATCAGGATGGCTTCCCGATTTTCACCACCATCTGTTTGCCAGGCCAGGTCGGTCGTCCATTCGCTGGCGTGGAGGGAGCGGTACTTGGCCGTGCCCATCGTCCACATGGATTCGGCATAGGCGGCCCCCAGAAGTGACTCGACGCCTTCACGTGTCGCAAGGAATGTGTTCGGAGCCAGCTCCGAGTGAATTTCCTCATCGAGGAAACTGTCGCAGCCTGCGATGGGAAGCAGCGAAAGGACGAGGAAGCCGAAAGCGAGGTGCTTGATCCGTTTCATGATGCTGGAATGATTTGCTTTAGTCGCAATCGAGGGGCTGAGACGTTCTATGCATGCCATTCGGCGTTAAAGCCCCAGCCGTACGCCGAGCGTGTACGTCGTCGACTGCGGGTAGGCGTTGTAGTCGATCCGGAAATTCGCATTGCCGTTCGGGTTTAGCGCCGGGTCGATGCCGTCGTAATCGGTCAGTGTGACCAGATTTTCCGCATTGAAGTAGATCGTCGCGCTCTGGTATGCACTCGTCCACTGCGGCAGCCTGTAGCTGAGCCGCACCGACTGCAGTCGGACATACGACGCATCCTGCACAGTGTACGTGTTGACGGCCTTCAAGCCCTGTGAGGTAGGCGTCACGAACGACGGATACGTATTCGACGGATTCTCCGGCGTCCACCGATTCAGGAACGGCTCCGCCAGCTTATTGCGGCGGAAGTTCACCGGGAAATAGGTGTCAACCAGGTTGTTGTTCAACATGTGCACGCCGTGCACGCCCTCGATGAATACGTCCAACGAGATGTTCGCGAAGCTGAACGTGTTGCCGAGCGACCAGGTAAAGTTGGGGAAGGCATCGTGCGCGCAGTTGGTAAGGTCGGATGGGTAAGTCGTCGGATCAGCCGGGTCGTAATTTTCATCGTAACGATCCCCGCAGCCGAGTACTACGCGGTCGTCGGCATTGACCGTACCGTCGTTGTTCAGATCGCGAAACTTCAGGTCCCCGGGATTGACCGGATCGGTGGTGGCGGAGAAGTCGTCGTCCTCCTGCCAGATGCCGATGATCTCATATCCGTAGTAGGACCTGAGGGGGACGCCTTCCTGAATGATGCCGATCTCGCTTGTGAAGCCGGCATTGCCCGTGATGATCGCATCGACAGCGCCCAGCTCCTGCACCTCGTTGTTTAACGTGGCGAAGTTGGCCGACGTCCGCCAGCCGAACGGGCCGGTCAGGTTCCGGGAGACGATCTCAAACTCCAGCCCCGAGTTCTTGATGCTCCCCACGTTTGAGAGCTGAAAGGCGAAGCCGGTCGAGAACGGCACCGGCCGGTTCAGCAGCATGTCGAAGGTGTCCTTCTGATAATAATCGAGACTGCCGTAGACGCGGTCGGCCATGAATCCGAAGTCGAGGCCGATGTCCCACTGTTCGGTCGTTTCCCACTTGAGGGCCGGGTTCGGCATGCGGGCGGGGTCGAGAGTCGTGACGAGCTGATCGTCGAAGACGACCGTCGGTCCCGGATCGAAGGTCACGAGCGAGTTGTAGTTGCCGATCGCCTGGTTTCCGGTCTGCCCCCAGCTGGCTCGCAGCTTCAGCGTGCTGAATACGCCGTAGTTCCGGATGAAGTCCTCGTCGCTCAGGCGCCAGGCGGCGGCGATCGATGGGAAGTAGCCGAACTTGTTGTCTTCGCCGAAGCGAGAGGAGCCGTCGACGCGTAGCGTCGCCGTAAGTAGATACTTGCTCTGGAAGCCGTAGTTGAGGCGCCCGATATAGGACAGCAGTTGATGGCCGAACTGCGTGCTTCCAATCTCGAAGTTGGATGGATCGCCGCGGCCGAGCGCGTTCGTCAGAAGGCGATCGGATGGATAGTTGCGCCCCGTGGCGCTGGATCGCCGCGTCTCAAACTGCTGCGCGGTGACGCCGCCGAGCAGGTTGACGTCGTGAGCGCCGAACGTCTCGTCGTAGGTGACGGTCCCTTCCACGAGGTAGTTGTAGTTGGTGCCCTCGAGAACGGTCGCGATTCCGCCATTTGCGAGGCCGTCGAGCGTCTGCCGCGTGATGTATGTGTCGCGGCGGCTGTTCACGACGTCGGCACCAAGTCGCACCATAGCCGAAAGGGCCGGGAAGAAGTGGTACTCTCCCGTGGCGGAGCCGTAGGTTCTGTAGGAATCCTGATCGGAAAGCTCGCCGTAGGCCAGCGCAAGCGGATTGTCAATGGTGATGAAGTCGGAGCGGAGGTACTCACCGTCCGCATCGCGAATGGGCAGTGTCGGATCGAAGTTGTAGGCCGCGTACAGCGCCCCGGCGTTCTCATTCAAGCCAAAGCCCGCGGGCACGTAATCATCGTTGGTGTAGGACGAGCTGAGATTGAGTCCGAAGTTGAATCTATCCGTAAACCGATGATCGAGATTGACGCGGCCGCTGTAGCGCTTGAAGCCGGAGCTCACGACGACGCCGTCCTGGATGAACGCATTCAGTGAAGCGTAGTAGCTCGTCTCCTCGGTAGCCCCTGAGAAGGACAGGTTGTGGCTCTGCACGATAGGACTCTCGGCAAAGACCTCGTCCTGCCAGTCGGTGCCGGCGCCGCCGTTGGCAATCTCGGTGACCTCCGCCTCGGGATTGCCGCCGCCATCCGCGATGATCTCGTTGAGCACGCGCTGATACTCCTGCGGCGTGAGCAGATCGAGGCTGTTGATCGCCTGCTGAACGCCGGCGTAGCCGTCGTAATTGATGCGCAGTGCGCGGGCGTCTCGGCCGCTCTTGGTCGTAATCATCACCACGCCGTTGGCGCCGCGGGCGCCGTAGATCGCCGTTGCGGAGGCATCCTTGAGCACCTCGATGGATTCGATGTCGGCGGGATTGATGCTGGCGATTGGATTCCTTGGCGACCGTGAGCCGACGAATCCGGCGCCGGTGCCGGCTACGGCCGGTGCATTGTCAAGGGGAACGCCGTCGATGACGTAAAGCGGTTCGGTGCCGGCGTTGATCGAGCTCGCACCGCGGATGGAGATCGATGCCCCGCCGCCCGGCTCTCCGCTGTTCTGGACGACGCGTACCCCGGGGATCTTACCCTGAAGCAGCTGATCAACGGATGAGTTGACGCCCTTGCGGAAGTCCTCTTCCCTAACGGAGGAGATGGCACCGGTGAGCTGTCCGCGCTGCTGGGTTCCATAGCCGACGACGACGACCTCTTCGCCCATTACCGTGAGCGGTTCGAGGACGACGTCGATGACGCTCCGGCCATCGATCGGGACCCTTGTCGTTTCAAATCCGACGAACGAAAACACGAGGCTGTCGGCATCGTCCGGTGCGGCGAGCGTGTAGCGGCCGCCCGAGCCGGTGGCGGTGCCGACGGTCGTCCCCGCCGCGACCACGTTCACGCCCGGGAGCGGCGCACCGGTATCCGCATCGGTAACGCGGCCGCGAACCGTGTCGACCGCCGCTTGCTGCAGGGCAGCAAAGGCTGAATGGGCGACCGGCGCCGTGGCGAATGCGGGCGTCGCTGCTCCGAGGGTGCCGACGACAAGCAGCGTAATCAGGGCTACAGTTGTTCTAGACATTGCCACACGATGCGTCTGATGAAAACGGTTCCAGCGCCCTTGCCGCCTCAGGACTAGCCGCTTCCGCTAGGGACACAACCGGCCCGGCATCGACCGTTGCGCGGGCGTCGACGGCTTATGCAGCTTGTGCGAAAGGCGCTTCGGGATGACAAATCTTAATGACTCTTCTTGAAAAGATCAAACCAATCTTTTTTCTATCGAACCGGTTTGAA
>CAZQAS010000008.1:18875-28627 GCA_964591285.1 uncultured Rhodothermales bacterium | reverse complement strand
AATGACTCTTCTTGAAAAGATCAAACCAATCTTTTTTCTATCGAACCGGTTTGAATCCAAATTCTATCGGTTCCTTATGGCCGAGCGACTCTCATGGGGCGCCACGCCACCAATCGTTGGAGGTTCGTCAAGCTTCCGTTACCTAACGCTTACGTCGATGCGAAACGCCGGCCAGGCAGCGTCCTTGAAAGGGGTGCACCCGACGGACACTCGTAACAAGAGGTATAGACGTAATGCGATTAGCACTTCCAACAACGCTCAGCATCTTATGTCTCCTCCTCGCGCTTCCGACGCAGGCGCAAGAGGCACAGGACGATGAGACCGACATCGTCGAGGTCATCCGAAACAGCGAGGAGCTCGAATACACGGCCCACTTGTTTGACACGTCAGGATTCGACGCCGAATTGGAGGACGGTGAGTATACGATCTTCGTACCGTCCGAGCGCGCGTGGGGCGACCTGGATGAGGACCTTCGCGAACGGCTGCTCGATCCGGAGCATCGTGATGACTTGCGCGATCTTCTCGCCCATCACGTCGTAGAGGGCACCTATAACTCCGACGATCTCATGGCGATCGGCGAGGCACGCGCGCCGGAGCCGCGCCTTGCCACCATGAACGGAGACGACCTGCCCATCACTGCGGCACAGGACGGCCTGCACGTGCATAATGCCGTCATCATACAGCCGGACATGCAGGTATCGAACGGCATCATCCACGTCGTAGATACCGTGCTCCTTCCGCCCTCCATGCAGTCTCCTTCGATGGGCAATTAAGGAGCTGACCAACTAAGGAGTTCGCGGCTCGTCAGTCTAGATCGCGAAGCAGCGCAAGGTAGACGGCGTTCGTCCATCCGAAGCCGATCTCATTGGAGGTATATCCGAAACGAATGCCTGATTCGACGTCGGATTCACGCTGTACGACGTCATACTTTTCGACGATGACGTTGTGCTCGGCGAATTCCTTGGTGATCAGGGAGATCCATCGCGCGGCAAGGCGGTCCGCGTCGGCTCGGAAGCCGTAGCGCCGAAGTCCTTCGATGGCGATCAGCTGCAGCGGCGCCCAACCGAAGGGCGCATCCCACTGAGATCCGGATACGTTCGTGCTCGTGAGCAGCCCGCCCGGCGCCTCAAAGAGGTGAAGCTTCTCCGCGGCTCGACGCGCCTGCTCGAGAGAGGCCTGCCCCACCCAGAGTGGATAGTACGTCGTGGCGAATTCGTAGGCGCTTTGCCGATCCTCCCGGAAGTTGTAGTCAAAGTACATGCCTCGGTCATCATCCCAGAGGAATTCCGTCATCCGATCGGAACGGCGCGCGGCGCGCTCCTCCCACCGCTGGGCCTCTGTATCGCGTTCGAGTATTCGATGGATGCGAGCGGCCTCCTCCTCCATCTTGTAGAGCAGCGCATTTAGTCCGACGGGGGCATGATGGATGATGTCCACACTGAAGGGGCCGTAGCGATTCGACGGATCGAAGCCGGACTCTCGCATACTTCGGTCGCCCTTGTAGAATAGCGGCGTGAGCTCGTTGCGCGCGCGGTCGTAGTAGAGGGACTCGTCGTAGGCCTCTATGTCGTTGAGTGCGTAGAATTCCTTCACGCGCTGATAGTGACTGCGCCCGAGCTCGTCGCGCTCACCTGAGACGACTTCCGGGGCCGGCCCTTCGCCGAAATCGTAGTACCTCGAGAGCCCCGTCTCGCCGGCAAGGTGCGGTTCGGTCGTCCAGAAACGGTAGTACGCGTCGATGGCACCCAGCGTTGATTCGAGCCAGGCATCGTCCTGCGTTTCTTCATAGACGCCGAGAATCATTGCCGTCAGGAAGGGCGGCTGGGAGCGCGTGAGATAATAGGAGCGATTCGCGTTCAGGATCGTGCCGTAATGCTCGATCTCATAGATGAAATTGTCGACCATTGCCTTCGCGAGATCGATCTCATCGGAGAGGAGCAGCCCGATCTGAATGAAGAAGCTGTCCCATCCGTACATCTCGTTGAAGCGGCCTCCCGGTACGACGTACGGATGCGGCAGGTACAGCAGTCCGTGCGGCTCGATCGCGGCTACGTTTGCGCGCGGATCCTCCGGAAGTCGCTCGATTTGCACCTGGCGCATGCCGTCGCGCCCGAGCGAACTCCGGAGCTGCGATCGCACCGCCTCGATGTCCTCCGCCTGCGAGACGTACAGCCTCCACGGCTGGTCCGGGTCATGCTCGACTTTCTCGTCGGGAAGGGCGGCAAGCAGGTCGGCATGCGAGCGCGTCAGCGGCTGCCACGTCCGGTCGATGTAGCGCAGGACCGGCCGGATGTCTTCGGCCGGCGGGAGGATGGCCTCCGAGCGCAGGGCCGTGCGTGATTCCTCGCCGGAATCCGATGGGGAGGTCGTCGCGCAACCGCCGACTGCTACGACGACGAGCACGAAGAGCGTGCGAAGGTACTCGTAGGGACGTCGCGGCATGTTAGCTCTTCGTTTCAATTGAATGGGTCGGCATTCGTAGCTTGCCCCCTCCTGCGATAAACTGGGCCCATGCTCGAATCCCTTCTTTTCATTGTGATCGGTGTCGCTCTGCTGTACGGAGGAGCGGAAGCGCTGGTTCGTGGCAGTGTCGCGCTCGCGGTACGGTCGGGATTGACTCCGCTCGTCATCGGGCTTACGGTCGTCGCCTTCGGCACGAGCATGCCCGAGCTCGTCGTCAGCGTGGAGGCTTCGCTGCTCGGCAGCAGTTCGATCGCCGTCGGCAACGTGATCGGCTCGAATATCGGAAATGTGGCGCTGATCCTGGGCCTTTCGGTGATGATTACCCCGACCGACGTGCGCGCCCAGGTCATACGGCTTGAAGTCCCCCTCGTGGTCCTTGCATCGGTACTCGTGTCGTTCCTCCTTTGGGACGGCGCGATCGGGCGCCTGACAGGCGTCGGCCTCGTCGCACTGCTGATCGCCTATCTGGTATTCAGCGTGCGAAAGGCACGACAAGCGAATCACGCCGTTGAGCAAGAGTTCGAGGAAGCACTCCCCGCCGTTGTGGGCAACGTGTGGCTCGACCTGTTTCTCGTAGTACTGGGCCTCGCCCTCCTGGTCGGAGGCGCCCGCCTGATGGTTTCAGGTGCCGTGACGATCGCCGAGCAGTTCGGCGTTAGCGAGGTGGTGATCGGACTCACCATCATCGCCATCGGCACGAGCCTGCCGGAGCTGGCCACGTCGGCGGTCGCGGCCGTCAAGGGCGAAGGCGACATCGCCATCGGCAACGTGGTCGGATCAAACCTCTTCAATATGCTGGGCATACTGGGTTTTGCGGCCCTGGTACGCCCCATACAGAACGCCCACGTGGGGCTCGTCAGTCTCTTAGTGATGACGGTGCTCTCGCTGGCCTTGCTCCCCTTGATGCATTCGGGCTCCCGACTGAGCCGGCCAGAAGGAGGTCTGCTTCTCATCACCTACGTCGTCTACATGATCTATCTGGTGGTCTGATGCGGCCTATCGCTGGATGTCGCGTCCTCCTTCGGATCCCGCCGGTCCCGCCGGGCGTTTGGGGCGCCGCGCACTCAGTACAGAAAATTTCTCCGAAATCAGGTTCCGTACAGAAGCCTATTCATGAATGAGACGCATCCCGCCGCTACAGGCCTCCAGAATGACGGACGGGCCGGGGGCATCCAGACCCAACTCTCCGCACTCGACTTCATCAGCAATCTGCTGACTGAAACGAGCTTCGATCTGCAGCCGTTGCTCGATGAAATCGTGCGCGTAACGGCTGAGACGATGGACATGAAAGCCTGCACCATTCGCCTCCTAGATGACAAGTCCGGCGAGATGAGGCTGAAAGCGTCCTATGGATTGAGTAACGACTACCTCTACAAGGGCCCGGTCATCGCCGCCAAGAGCATTTTCCGCCAGCTCATCGAACGGTGCTGCCAGGAAGACGATATCGTCGAAGTCCTCGAAGTCGCGAAAGACGATCGGATGCAGTACACGCGCGAGGCGGTCAGTGAGGGCATTCACTCGCTCCTGGCGGCCCCGCTCGTACGCGACAACACGGCCATTGGCGCATTGTCCGTCTTCACGTCGGTGCCCCATCGGTTCTCAGAGGAGGAGCGCCGGCTGTTCAAGACCATCGCAAATCAAGCCTCCGTCGCCATCTCCCTGGCACAGCTCTATCAGGAGAAGCTGGAGCTTCAGCAGATCGAGCACGAACTGGAGATCGCAGCGGACATCCAGAGGAAGCTGATGCCCAACGCCGCGCCCCAGCTTCCCGGCTTCGATATCGCCGGACAGTACCGGCCGTGTCACGAAATCGGGGGCGATTTCTACGACTTCATCACCCTGCCCGAGCAGAACCTCGGCGTGGCGCTGGGCGACGTATCGGGAAAGGGTATTCCCGCTTCCCTATTGATGGCCACGGTCCGCACGGCGCTTCGCGTTCAGGCTGAGAACATCTTTTCGATGCACGACGTGGTCTCGAAGGTGAACCGCGCGGTCTATGTGGACACGCGTCCCGACGAGTTCATCACCCTATTCTACGGCGTATTGAATGCCGACTCGCGCGTCTTCACGTATGTGAATGCGGGGCACAACACGGCCGTTCTGATTCGAGGTGACGACGTCAGGCGGCTCGCGCCCGGCGGGCCGCCCATCGGCATTCTACCGGATCTCCTTGCCGGCGAGGAGCATGCACGCCTCGCGAGCGGAGATATCCTCGCGATCTACACTGACGGATACGCGGATGCCGAGGGACCCGACGGCGAGCCGTTCGGCGACGAGCGCGTTATCGAGGTGCTGCAAGCGAATGCCGATCTCGGCGCCTCCGACCTGATCCATGCCGTCGAGAAAACTGTCGTGCAGTTCAAGTCCGTGACGGCCGCGTACGGGGACGATCGGACGATGGTCGTCGTGAAGGCCATATAGGGCGGAAGTCCGTTCCCTGAGGGACCTCGACTCCCCCGGTGCGTCGCCGCGGTTCACGCCTCGATGACGCGCTCCTCCTCAGCCTCGGCGAACTGCTCGTACAACTCCGTGATCCGCACGCCCCAGCCGGGCCGCTCCGGTACGAACCACTGGCCGTCGCGAAATGCGTAGGCGGACGTATCGAGCGCGTAGTTTGACCAGCGGTCGTCCTCGGCGAAGCGTGCCGACGGACGGACTTTCGCGGCATGAAGGCTCATGATCTTGCCCATTTCGCTCTGCCAGTTATGTGGAACGAGCGAGGCTCCATTCCGCGCGGCGGCGTCAGCCTGGCGGATCGTGTTCGAGAATCCTACGGTTCGCATATCGGGTTGGATGACGTCGAGCAGGCGCCCCTCCAGCCAGGGATCGAATCCGTCGATCCCCTCGATGATCGCGCGGCGCCCCCAGACTGCGTTTTCGCCGTCCGCTATACGGATCGTTATGCCGCGGTCGGCCATGATTTGGCGAAGCCGCCGGTAGTCGTCCATTGATTCCGGGAAGATTTCCTCGATCCAGTACATGTCGTACGGATCGCAGGCTTCGAGAAAGCGAACCGCCCAGTCGAAGCGGCCCTGATAGCCGTTGTTTGCATCGGCCATCAGGTTGAAATTTTCGCCGACGGCTTCTCGGGCCGCGATGAACGCCTCGATGTCCCGTTCGAGTCCGGCCTCGCCTTCGATCCACTTGTAAGGGCGACCGACCTTCATCTTGATCGCTCGGTAGCCGTCCTCCTTGATGCGCGCCGCGACCTCAGCGATCGCCGACGCGTCGCGATCGAGCATCACGTCCGTGAAGTAGAGCGTGCCGTCGTAGCAGTCGACGCCATCGCGCACGGGATCTCCGAAGAGCGCATAGACCGGACGGCCGCGGAGCTGTCCCACTGCATCGAGCAGCGGCGTTTCGATCCAGGCGTAGCGCATGTCCTCGAAAAGCGCGCGGTATTCGGGCGCAAAGCCGACGATGCGCTCGCCCTCCCAGCGGTATAGATCCTCCGGTTGCTCGCCGACAAGCCGCCGGAGTCCGGCCGCCGCTTCATCGTCGAATCGGACGTATCCCCGCTCGCCCAGCCCGACGGTGCCGTCGGAGAGTTCGATGCGTACCAAATCGATGGCGCCGTCCTTTCCTTTTGGCGCGCGATCGTAGGCGTTCATCGCGATTGGTCGATAGAACGAGCCCGGCACGCGGAGGACCGTGATCCGGTCGATGACCGGCTGCACAGTGCGGGAGCGAAGAATGGCGGGTGCAGCCGACGATGGCTGCGCTGACGTAGTTGGCGACCGGACGATTCCGGGGGCGGCCAGTGCCGCTCCGCCGGCGGCGGCGGAACGGAGAAAGCGGCGGCGATTCATGGGTGCTGTCGACTTATTCGTTAAGGGATCTGGCCGGCAGTCACGGACTCGGCATAGACGAGCTCACCGGTTCGACCGTCATGATATTCGAAAACGACCTGTGGCTGCGGATATGCGATCCATCGGTCGTTCCCATTTTCGTCCGGATTCCGGAAGACGTTCTTGACCTTTACCACCGTGTAGTATGGCTGACGGGCAGCTTCGCGAGGAACGTCATCGAGGAAGTAGGTCGACCAGCGAATGTCGACCGTTCGTCCCTCGTGTTCGAACGATCCGGACGGCGGCCGATGGGCCTCGTGTCGTGCGTAGTGGTTCGGCGAATTCTGGTGGCCGGCTAAAAACTCGTGGACGTTGTCTGTGATGCGGATCGAGGCGCTGTTGTGCAAATCTCCGGTCAGAAGCATGACCGGCTGCTCGAGTCCGTCCCAGAATTCGAAGAGGGCTTCGCGCTCGTCGAGATAGGCCGTCCACGACTCGTCCTTCTCAGGATCGTTCGGGTCGACGTGCGGAATGGAGAACGAGACCGTACTGACGACAAAGAAAAAGTCGGCATCGCTGCTCGTCATCTCAGCCGTGAGCCAGTCCCGCTGAGTGCGGCCGAGCATTGACACGCCCTCCTTCCACGGATCTGAACGGTCGTGTTCGTTTCGGTGCGAGCGCGTATCGAGAACGAAGAAATGGGCGTTGCCCACTTGAAAGTCGTAGTAGTTCTGCATTCCGATGCTGTAGGACAGAGCGGACCCGCCGGCTTGTGGTGGCGGAGAAAGACGAAGACGCTCCGGGTCGATGATTTCGAGGATCTCATATACACCGCGCCCGGGATGCTCATCATTCCAGTGCACATGCAGCGTTGGCGTATCTGCCGGATCGAAGTCAAAGTGGGCCGCGGAATCGTGCAGGACGCCGTCAGTGCCGAGCGTCGCTCGGCCGAAATGAACGTCACTGCGGCGCTCGCGGGGAAGCGGATTGCTCCATCCTAGATAGTCTCGCCATGCCTGAACGCCGATGTCCCGAATGAGCGTCCGCCGGTTCTGGATGCCCGGATCGGCCGTCCCATTGATGTCGTTGAGCAACTCGTGATCATCGAACATGAAGAAGGCTGGGATTTGGCGGTGCCATTCGGAAAGCCAGCGTGACCGATCGAAATAGATCTTATAGTTCTGCCAGACGCCGACGATCTGCGGCGCCGTTTCGACGATGTCGGGTAGGCTCTCGGCGCCGACCGCTTCGGCCCATTCATCTACGCTCGTACGCCGGCCCACCTCGTAGATGAAATCCCCGTTCATGATCTGAAAATCGATGGTGCCGGCTAGCTCACGCACCATGGTGCCGTAGGCGGGCATTTCGCGGCTTCCATCCGGCTGCTCGTACTGAAAGTTGCACGCGCCGTATTCGAAGGAAAAATTGAAGAGACCGTCCGGATTGTAGTCGGGATGCCGATGAGCTTCAGCGGAGGGCAGCGTGTGAAAGGACCCGCCTTTCGTCGGCGTGAATTCGTCGACTCGGACTTCATATTCGTACCGCGTACCTGGCGCGAGATCCTCGAGGAGCACCCACCCCGTGTTGTCCCGGGTGAGCTCGGTGCGACCGCGTACGGACCCGATCTCGTCACCATCCGCGGAAGCGTCCACCTGACTATAGCTGACTTCAAACGACGACGGCCTGCTCGTGCGTATCCAGACGCCCACACGGTCCTCACCGACGCTGCCGAGAATCGGTCCATGCGTAATCGCAGGAGGCGCACCCGGCCAGACGAAAGCGATGGAGATCAGCCCGACGAACAGGAGAAAGCCGGAGCTGCGGTTTCTGAACACGTTTCGGAGCAGGGGCCAATTCCTGCCGGGTGTTGCACTCGTCACTTTTCGCGTATCTTTTTTATGGAACGCTGCGATCCATTGTATTCTGCAATCCAAAATATAGGTAAAATATGAAGTCCGAGGATTTACGCGCACTGCAGGCACCGCTTAAGGACCGTTACCGCGAAGACCCCGAGGCGGCGGTCGTCACGCTACGGGCGAAGGGCCGTATTGGAGAGAACGTGTCGTGCAGCGTGGAGACCGGGAGGGCTCTCGTGGAGGCCGGCCTCCATCCTGCCACCGGCGGCTCGGGCGTGCAGGCTTGCAGCGGCGACATGCTGCTCGAGGCACTCGCCGCCTGCGCGGGCGTGACCATGAACGCGGTCGCTACGGCCCTCGGGATCGACATCCGAACCGGAACGGTGCAGGCCGAGGGAGATCTCGACTTTCGCGGCACACTCGGGGTAAGCAAGGAGGCGCCCGTCGGATTCAGAGACATTCGTCTTCGGTTCGAACTTGACACTGACGCCGACGACCCGACGCTGCAGAAGCTCATAGAGCTGACCGAGCGGTACTGTGTTGTCTTTCAGACGCTCCGTTCCGGGCCGCCCATCCACCTGGCTCACGAGCGCGTCGGCGGCTAAACGTTTGGTCGGATGAACGGCATCTGGCCGTGGAGCCGCCCGAGCGAAGATAGCCGTCAGATATCCTCGAAGGGCACGTTCATGATAGGATACTCGCGCCATTCATCATGATCGAAATGCCACCATTCATAAGCGTAGACCGTGAATCCGTGGCGTTCCATCGCCGCGCGCAGCAGATCACGATGATGCCGGGCGGCGGGATTCCCGCCGCCGTAGTCGACATGGGCACGTTCGGTGAACTCGTCGTAGCCGCTGGGCATCTCCAGGGATACGCCTGAGGCGGCGTCGTAGAGGCCCGCATCTACGGCCGCGCCCCGGTTGTGTCGTGACCCGTTCTTCGGATCGGCGACAAAGCGCTTCAACGATTCCGGCGTGGCTTCCCAGAACATATTCGTGACGAACCACGGCCGATAGGCGTCATAGATGATCAACCCATACCCCTTCTGCCACAGATCGTCCGCGACCTCCCGGAGGGCGTCGGCCGCGGGTCGCTGAAGGAACGCTCGCTCCTCTCGGTAGAAGGCGGCACCGATGAAGTTTCGTGTGGATGCGTAGCGGATATCGAAACGAAGCCGTGCGTCGAGCTTCGCGAGATCGACCAAATCGGCCGCTCGAAACGATCCGCTTTCTATCGGAGGATCGGCAGCCAGCGACTCGCGGCGCAGCTCAGAGATGGGTCGCACGGGTTGAATCCTGAACACGGGGTCGTCTGCCGTCGACGAGCTTTGCGTTCGGGTCATAGCGCGGGATGAACGGAGACTCTCGCACGAGGAGCGCCAAGATAGTGGGCGTTCCCGACACGATCCACATCAATTTACCACCCGGTCCACTGCACACGCGCCGCCTGACGAATGGCCAATGGCGGCAAGGTGTGAAGGCCACCGTGCGATCGATGAAGGATGCGTGTATCGACCATGAAGAGCGCGTTGAGATGGCATACGGTCGCAACCTGTGTGGATAATTAAGATAAAAGACTCCGAAATATGACATGGCTTGTGGAGACGAGCCGGCGATAGGACCAACCGACATCCGGAGAATAC
>CAZQAS010000008.1:14466-18775 GCA_964591285.1 uncultured Rhodothermales bacterium | reverse complement strand
GACATGGCTTGTGGAGACGAGCCGGCGATAGGACCAACCGACATCCGGAGAATACTATGACGACTAAACGAAAGAAATCCCTTACCTACACCGTTTCATCGGCCGTTGGACTGGCCGTCGTTCTCTTCCTTCTCTTCGGCTACCGGCCGACAAACGATGCGTCAACAGGGGTCGCCCCACACGACGGCAGCGTCTATCTGCCTGAGATTAAGGGCGAGGAGGTCGCTGTTCTGACGTCGGCGCCGAACGTGCCCCCTCCCATCGAGCGCGATCATGCCGCACGGGTAACGGTCGAACTGGAAATGGTCGAGCGGACCGCTGAGCTGGCCGATGGCGTCGAGTACGACATCTGGACCTTCGGCGGTGAAGTGCCGGGCAAGTTTATCCGCGTCCGCGAAGGCGATCTCGTCGAGTTCAGCCTTCAGAACCACCCCGGAAACATGTTTCCGCACAATATCGATCTGCACGCCGTGACGGGCACGGGCGGCGGCGCGGAGGCCTCGCTCGTCGTGCCGGGCAAACAGGCCGACTTTGAGTTCCGTGCCATCAAGCCGGGACTGTACGTTTATCACTGCGCCACAGCGCCCGTCGGCATGCACATCGCTAACGGCATGTACGGGCTGATCCTGGTCGAGCCGAAGGAGGGCCTCCCTTCTGTCGACCGTGAGTTCTACGTGATGCAGAGTGAGTTTTACACGAGCGGCGAGTTCAACGAGAAGGGCCTTCAGTCCTTCGACATGGAGAAGGCCGTGAAGGAGCAGCCGGAATACGTGCTCTTCAACGGACGCGTCGGCGCGCTTACGGATGAGGGCGCCCTGCAGGCAGAGCCGGGTGAGACCGTGCGACTCTTCGTCGGCAATGGCGGACCGAACCTCTCGTCATCGTTCCACGTGATCGGCGAAATGTTCGACACTGTTTACGGAGAAGGCGGCACGCTGCCCAACCAGCACAACGTGCAGACGACCGTCGTGCCTCCTGGCGGATCGTCGATCGTGCAGTTCAAGATCGACGTCCCCGGCAAATACACGCTGGTCGACCACGCGATCTTCCGTGCGTTCAGCAAAGGAGCCATCGGCATCCTGAACGTCGAGGGGGAAGAAGGTGGTGAAATCTACGCGGGGCAGACGGGTATTTCGGATTACAATCCCGAGCCCGCGATGTAGATGTAGACGATCGCCTCTGCCGGGCCGGCAGGCGCGGCACCACGGACGTGTCATCCTCCATCGGACTCCGGTCGTCGCTCTGCAGCGGCGGCCGGGGGCCCTCACCTCCCCTGCGATGAAGTCGATCCAGCTGACATTCCTCCTCGCCGTCTGGCTTTGTCCGCTCGCCGCGGCTCAGCCGGCCGCTAAGATGGTGCCGGTAGCAACCGGACACTACGTGCCGCTCTACGCGAGCGACGGACAGGAGGACGGCGTCAAGGTCGAGGCCTTCTATCTCTCGAAGTTCGCCGTCACGAACGACGAATTTCTCGCCTTCGTGCGTGCGAATCCGGACTGGAGGAGGTCTGCCGTCAAGCGCCTCTTTGCCGACAAGAGCTATCTCACGCACTGGGCGGGCGATCTCGAGCTCGGCCCGGAGGCTCCGGCCGATCATCCGGTCGTGTACGTGTCCTGGTTCGCCGCCCGCGCCTATGCGGACTGGGTGGGCATGCGTCTCCCGACGACCGCCGAGTGGGAGTACGCCGCCGCCGCAGGCCGTTCGAGCCCCGACGCACGCAGTGACGCGGGCTTTCGCGAGGGCGTGATGCGGCGATACAGCGCCCGATCCGGCTCAACGCTGCAACCGGTCGGATCAACCGATTCAAACCACTGGGGCGTGGCGGGCCTTCATGCTAATGTGTGGGAGTGGGTGGATGACTTCAACTCCAGCATGGTGACGGGGGAGTCGCGCAACAATACGGATCTCGATCGGGGACTTTTTTGTGGAGGCGCCTCGTTGGGAGCATCCGACATCACCGATTACGCGGCCTTCATCCGCTTCGCGCTTCGCAGCGGATTGGCGGCTGACTTCACGCTGTCCAAACTCGGTTTCCGAGTGGCCGCTGACGGACCACGGTCCTTGTCGGCCGGCGCTCGTCGAACCGAGGAGTCGTCCAGATGACACGCCCGATCCTCTTCCTCATTGCCGGCGGCCTTTTACTGGCGGCCCTCTACCTGACGGGTGCCGTCTCGCTGCCGGTGCAAAGCGACACGCCTCCGGAGAACCGGTCACGAGCGGCTACGGCCGATGCGACGGTGGACGCCGACATGTTAACGGCTGCCGCTAGCGATTCTACGGCAGCGTTGATGGCGGCCCGTCTCCCTGAGCGTTCGCTCTACCATCTAACGTCCACATGGACGAATCAACACTCCAAACAGGTGGCGTGGTCGTCATTTCAGGAACGGCCGATCCTCGTCGCCATGTTTTATACCCACTGCGGCTTCACGTGCCCGCGCATCGTTCATGACCTGAAGGGCATTCTGAGCGAACTGCCCCGAAACGAACGCCGGACGGTCGGCATCGTGCTCGTCTCCATCGATCCGGAGCATGACACGCCGGAAGCCCTGAAGACATTCAGCAAGATGCACGATCTCGAGCGGCCGCAGTGGAATCTTCTCACCGGACGCGATCAGGACGTACGCGAGCTCGCGGCGGTCCTCGGCGTTCGTTATCGAAAACAGCCGGGCGATGACTTCGCCCATTCCAACACAATCACCTTGCTCGATCCATTGGGTGAGATCATCACTCAGCGGGATGATTTGAGCACCGGCGGCGAGCCGTTCGTCACGGAGCTCCAGACCTGGACGAGCAGGGGCGTTCACCATCCAACCGAATCCAACCTTGAGGTATATACGCCATGACTATTCGATCTCTTTCGATCTTGTTTAGCGGTACACTACTGACGCTTACCCTCGCCGCTTGCGGCGGCACGGACGCGTCGCCACCGAGTGGCGAGCCCGCCGCCACCTCCGTTTCAACCAGCAGCCCCGCATCGGAGGCGCCCGTCTTCGACATTCCTGAAGGAGCGATCGTCGTTCGTCCTGACGGCGACCAACTTGCCTTTGCGGATACGGAATTCACGGTGAAGGCGGGTGAGGAGGTCACGCTCGTCTTCCAGAACACGGCAACGGCCGCAGCCATGAGCCACAACGTACTCGTGCTTACGAGCGCCGATGCGATCAACCGCGTCGGACAGTCGGCGATGGCCGCCGGACCGGCGAAGGAGTACATCCCGGATGATGAGGCGGTGCTGGCGGGTACGCCGGTGGCCGCGCCGGGCGAGACCGTGCAGGTGACGTTCACCGCGCCGTCGACGCCGGGCGAATATCCCTACATCTGCACCTTCGGGGGCCACTACATGATGATGCAGGGCACGATGATGGTCACTAATTAGGGCGACCGCGAAGGGGTTCAGGGCCGGCGCAAGGCGCGTCGGCCCTTTCTTTTTGTCGATGCGCTGCAACGTCTGCTGGCCTCACGAACGCTGCCCAGTCGATGGCCCTTTGCTGGGCACAGAACTACCGAATAAACTTCAGGCGATACTTCTCCTTCCCGATGCGCTCGGCCATCTCGCTCAAACTCGTATTCATGAACATCATCCGCAGCCGCTCTCGTTCCGTGGCCCAGGCCCCATGCAGCGGACACGGTTCCCGTTCGCCGCAGCCGGGCAGTCCGAGCACGCATTCCTGAAACAGCTCGGGGCCGTCGATGGCCAGCACGATGTCGAGCAAGGTGATCCGTCCGGCCGGCTTTGCGAGGGCGATGCCGCCCTTCGGGCCCCGCTGCGAATGGACGAGGCCGGCCTCGGAGAGGTGCTGGAACTGCTTCGTGAGAAAGTGGAACTCGATGTCGAGCTCGTCGCTCAGCTTGCGAATCGGCACGAATCCGTCGGCACCGAGGGACACGAGGTACAGCGCGGCCCGGAGCCCGTATTCACACCCTCTCGATAAGATCATCCGTGTTGTGGAGTACCGTGATAGAAAACGTTGCAGTGATCAAGATAGAATAGTCTGGAAAAATGTTCGCGATGGATTGGTTCCGGTGAGATGGAGGTGCCTCCCCTGAATGCGACTGGCGCGAGGGGCCAGCGGAACAATGTGCACGCCGCACGCGACTCATGGACCCGCGTACCGCCGTTACTTGTGTAGGAGCACAGACGAATGCCCGAACTCGAAGAACGAGAGATCAGCGGTCTGAAGGTGACCATCGACCGACAGACCTGCATCGGCTCTGACAACTGCACGCAGGTCGCGCCGGAAGTGTTCGTGCTCGGCTTCGACGGCATCGTCGAGTTTACAGAGGATCCGCCGGATATCGAGCGGGATCG
>CAZQAS010000008.1:4829-14366 GCA_964591285.1 uncultured Rhodothermales bacterium | reverse complement strand
CGCCACATGCCATGAGGAGGACAAGCGGCAGGATCCGTGAGACGATGCGCGTCGTGATTTTCACGACATCAACGGAGTGGCGCACGTGGCCTGGCGATTATTGAGTAAGACACAAGTGTGGCAGAAGTCAATGTAGTACCTGCACGGGGATCTTAACAGATTCGTCGCGTATTGCACAGAAGCACTAGGCGGGGCACGCTCGTTCGCTGGTGTTGAAGCGAGGATGGATGTTTCACGACGTTTTCCTGAGATGAGTAGGCAGGAACGGAGCGATGGGCACGGGGGGATGCGCTCGGGGCGCGTAGGCGGCTCTGAGCACTTCGACGGTGTGCGCGGGCGCGATTCGTCGGATCGCGACACTGCGGGATACAACGCCCGGTCGACCTCCGGCCTGGATCGTCGGCTGAATCGGCTGCAGCGTGTACGCAGGGGGGTTCTCGACCTCGCAGACGAGGTCGTCGAGCAGGGGTTATTCCTTCTGCTGGCGTTATGGGCCTGGCTGCGGCGGCTGCCGTCGACCACCGGCCCGTTTCTGCAGCGCTCGATCATCCATCCTCTTCGGCGCGGGGCGCGACTGACGGCGTCCGGCGCACGACGAATCTGGGGAAGTCGCCAGTTCAGATGCGTTCGTTCTATGGGCGCAGGTGCAGCGGAGCGTACGGCGGCCTTGCTGCGTCCGCTCCGCATGTCGGCAGCCGACACTGGGGGCTCAGTAGCTGCCGGCATCCGAAGATTCTGGAACGCACGGTTCGCGCCCCGGATTTCCCGCGCATGGGGCCGATTGAGCACGTCTCCCCTTGGTCGTACATGGCGGCGGTGGGCGGCCGGCGGCGTCCAGTTATGGACCAAACTAACGGCGATCAATGACAGTCTGTGGCGTCGAACGGTGGCAGCAGGGCGCGCGGCCGGAGCGGGCGCGTCGGATCTCATACGCAGAACGCACAGGCGGTCGGGTCCCGCGGTTCGGAGGATAAGGAGCGATGCACGCCGGCAACTTCGGAGAGCGGCAGCGCGACCCGTGGTGCAGCAGGCACTCCGGCGAGGGCACTACGTGGTTCGATGGCTCGACGTCCACCATCGCCTCTATACCTCCCGTGCGCGACGCTTCTTGCGGCACTACCTGGTTGTGCTCATCGATCCGGAAGTGCCGGTCGGCCGGCGTGCCGCACACGGATCGAAGGGTGCAGGCGTGCTCGCGGCCGCCGGAGTGGTCGCGCTGGTCGCCTACATGATTCTACTCATTCCACTAACTCCGGATCGAGACACCATCCGCGCCCTCGGCATTCAGCATCCGGCCGTGGTACTCGATGCGAGAGGCGAGGTGATTACGAAATATCGTCGCGTGAATAGGGAATGGGTGGATCTGGAGACTGTCTCGCCCCACTTTCTGAATGCCCTCCTGTCGACGGAGGATCGACGTTTCTTCGATCACAGCGGCATAGATTTTTTCCGGATTTTCGGTGCGGGATTCGAGACAGTGACCGGGGACCTCCAAGGTGGTTCGACCATAACCCAGCAGCTGGCGCGCAATCTCTTTCCGAATGAAATCGGCCGAAAGATCACGCTCGATCGAAAACTGCGGGAGATTGTCACCGCACTGAAGATTGAGGCGGTCTACGACAAGCATGAGATCCTCGAGTCCTACATCAATACCGTTCCATTCCTGTTCAATGCCGTTGGTATCGAGATGGCGGCAAGGACGTACTTTGGAAAAAGCGCCGCGGAACTCGACGTCCTCGAGAGTTCGACACTCGTTGGGATGCTGAAGGGCACGTTCTACTACAATCCGGTCCGAAATCCGGAGCGGGCCGTCGAGCGCCGGAATTTCGTGCTCACGCATATGAATCGGCACGGCGCGCTGACGGAGGAGGCGTACGCCGAATTTATCGACGAGCCGCTTTCGGTGCGATTTGCCGTGCAGCCGATCCGGGAAAGCCGCGCCCCACACTTTAGCGAGCGCGTGCGACGCTGGCTCACGGAGTGGGCGGACGAGAACGGTTACAACATATATCAAGACAGCCTAGTCGTCCGCACGACGCTTGATCTCCGGCTTCAGGAACTCGCCGAGCAGGCGGTCACGAACCAGAGCGAAGCGTTGCAGGCGGTCGTCGACGTGGAGTGGGCGAATCAGTCCTATAGTATGTACTCGACGAACGCGCATGCCTATCTGGACCGGCGCCGTCACGTGGAGCCGTTCGAGTTTTTCTGGAGTCGGCGCGATTCGCTCGTCAACACGTATATCCGGCGCACCGATACGTATCGGCGCCTGACCGAAGGCGGGCTGTCGGACATGGCCGCCGTTGACTCGCTCCGCCGAGACACCACTTTCTCCGATTCGCTTCGCGCCGTCAAGACCCGTTTGGAGGCCTCGTTCGTCGCCATCGCGCCGCGCACGGGCCACGTAAAGGCGTGGGTCGGAAGTCGCGACTTTGAGAAAGACGAATTCGACCACGTCTCCCAGTCTCGGCGGCAGGCGGGCTCGACCTTCAAGCCGTTTCTCTATGCCGCGGCGCTGGAGCGCGGATACCAGCCGTGGGACCGGTTCGTGGATCGGCCTGTCGCGATCGAGGTAGCCGGCGGCGTCTGGAGTCCCTCGAACGCGGGCGAGATTACGGGCCGGCGGATGAGCCTTCGCGAGGGGCTCACCCAATCGGTGAACACGATCTCCGCGCAGCTCGTCGAGCGCGTCGGCCCGGAGACCGTCGCCGACCTTGCCCATCGAGCCGGAATCAAGAGTAAGCTCGACGAGGTGCCGTCGATCGCGCTCGGCACGAGCGATGTGTCGCTGCTGGAGTTGACGAGCGCCTATTCGACGCTTGCGGCCGGCGGGATTTACCGCGAACCCGTGATGGTGCTTCGCATCGAAGACCGCCACGGAAACGTCCTCTACGAGCAGGCGCCGCGCGAGGCTGACGTCATCAGCGAAGGTGTGGCCGACGAGATTGTCGACATGCTGCGCGGGGTGATCGACGAGGGCACCGGTCGCCGAATCCGATTCGCCTACGACGTCCAGACCGACGTGGCCGGTAAGACGGGCACGACCCAGGAAGGCGCGGATGGGTGGTTCATGCTGATGCATCCCGATCTCGTCGCGGGGTCGTGGGCCGGCTTCAACGATCGGCGGATCACCTTCCGCTCGGACTACTGGGGGCAGGGTGCGCACACCGCGCTGCCGATCGTGGGGCAGTTCTTCCGCTACGCTTTGCGCGATGAGTCACTCGGACTCGAGCGGCGTCCGCCTCCGCCGGCGAGGGTTCGGCATGTGCGCGTCCGCCGCGGCGGGGTCTCCGGCTGGATGAAAGATCTGATCGACGGACCTCAGTACCGCCGAGTCGTCGAGGAGCGACCTCGGCCGAAGTCGGACCTTGGAAAACGGACCGAGGCTCCTGATTCGTGATATCAGCTGTCCTCATGGGCGGTACGGCTCCGTAACCGCCTTCCTCAGCCCAGCCTCACATCAGCATTCATCCAGGCCGTCTTGAAGCGGCCCGAGACGTCGTTCGCCTCATCCGCGCGTCCCTGTATCTGGAGGCTTCGACTCAGGCCGTACAGCGACCACCCGTTTTCAGGATAGATCTCGAGGTCCTCGCGGTAGAGCGCCTCGGCATCTGCCGCCCGTCCGGCGTCGAGGAGAATGTCGGCAAGCATCAACCGGGTCGAGTGGTACCAGGGAGGCGGCTCTTCATAAATGAGGCCGTCTTCGAGCTCGATGGCCATTCGCAAATGCGTTTCGGCGCCGTTGACATCGCCCTCGGCGGCCGTAATCTGTCCCTCGAGCGCGTGCTGCGCGATGCCGAGCAGGCTGCCCACGGTATTGACGCCGGTCGCGGACAGCGAATCGAGCGATCTGTCGGAGGCGATCTCTTTGAACGCCTGAAGTTCGGCGCGAGCCTCCTCTACCTTCCCTGTGTTGGCCAGCGCGAGGCCTCGGGCGTAATGCCATACGGCTCGCGGATAGAGCAGATCCTCGTCCGGTTCCGGTTCATCCAGAATCGCATCCCACCGTGCGAACCGTGCAAGCGCATAGAGCGGCGTCGCGTAGAAGTGCTGCAGCATCTCGAAACCGGGTTGACGCATTGCCTCCGGATCGGTCATCTCAACCACGTCGTACGCCGCCTCGATCGCCCGTGCGCTGTTGCCCTCGAGCGACGCCGCCAGCCACAGGAAATGCGGATTGTGCGGCATGTACATCATCGGGTAGACGCCGTGCGCGTGGTGGAGTCCATATTCTTGGTCGGCCTCGATCGCACGTTCGTTGGCGACGACCGCATCATGGTAGCGCCCCACGCGGATGTAGATGTGACCCGGCATGTGGACCAGGTGCCCGGCTGCGGGAACGAGCGAGCCGAGGCGATCGGCGGCCGCGATGCCCCGCTCAGGCTGTACTTTCTCCACCGCGTGGATGTAGAAATGATTGGCGCCGGGATGCGTCGGGTCCCGCTCCATTACATACTCAAGCGCGGCCAGCACCTCGCGCGTCGCCGCGCGGGGATTATCGTCCTCATCCCAGTAATCCCACGGCATAGTATCCATCAGCGATTCGGCATAAATCGCGCGGGCGTCGAGATCGTCGGGATACTGTTTGACGACCTCACGCATGGCATCGGCGAACGCCTGATCCAGTGCTGAGCGGTCTTCGGGTGGATGCTCGGCGTAGCGCTGCGCGAGGGCATTGATGTAGGCCTGCTCGCGCGGCGTGGCGTTCTCCGAGGCCGCGATCGCCTTTTGAAGGGCGTCCCAGGCGATGGGGATCGATTCGGGAAACATCGGCGCGTTGATGTTGGGTCCGTGCACGAAGGCGATGCCCCAGTAGCACATCGCGCAGGAAGGATCCAGCCGGGCCGCTTCCTTGAAGGCCGACTCGGCCTCGGCGTGATTGAAGCCGTAGGCGAGCGTCAGTCCCTGATTGAAGAACTTCTGCGCCTCCGGCGACGCGGTCGTGATTTCATGGTGATGATCGCCGAGATCTGAATACAGGGTCGCTTGTGTTTCGGGTTGGTGGCCCGCGTGGCCGTGATCCTGGGCGACCGAGGTTGTGACGAGCGCGAAGCCGAGCAGAAAGCCGGTTGCGTAACGATAGGCGATAAGCATGGCATTCTCCGTCGATAGACTCGACGTGTTCGGGTGGGTTGTGGTTGCGATCTCGTAGACCGCTGCCACTGGACTCCGCCGGTTGAGAAGGTGGCGCAGCCGCGGCACGGAAGCGTTCGGAAAGATACGAATTCTTGCGCCGTTTCCTACAAGCGTTTCCTATGACCTCATGTCCGCCGCAAGTTCTCTTCGATCGTCTGCAACGCGCGATCAGTTCACCACAGCTTGCCGCCGATCACTCCTCGATGGTCTGCGACTCGACGTCTCCCGTTGCGGGGTCCTTTACGATGCGCGTGATGCGTCCGTCCGGGAGGCGCTCTTCTTTGATCAACACCTTGCCATTGACAGTGACGGGCTGCTTTTCTATTCGTGCGGTCGGCTCTGGGGCGCGCCAGTCCTCGATCTCGACCGGCTCCCAGCGTTTCGAATTCGCGGAACGGTAGCAGGCATCGAGCACGGCATTCACGACGTAGCCGTCGTAGAAGGTCTCCATCGGCTCGCGGTTCTCATCCATAGCGTCAAACATGTCCGCGAACATGTCGACGTAGCCGAGCGCGGCGGCCTCGTCTCCGACGGGAAACATCCAGCCGGATTCGACCTCCGCCTTTTCGGCGACGTAGCCGCCCTGTCCCCCGGTTGAGAACATCTCGAACCCGGTACGCATCCAGTGGTTGAGCCAGATCGTGCCCTGCGTGCCGCTGACCTCATCCCGGAGATCCATCCCGCCGTGGAACGCCCAGCTCACCTCGACCTGGCCCATCGCTCCGCTCTCGAACCGGATCAGCACGATCCCGTGGTCTTCGGCCTCGACCGGATGAACGAGCGTGTCGGCCCAGCACATCACCTCGACGGGCCGATTCCCTTTGCCCACGAAGTTGCGTATAATCTCGATGCAGTGGCATCCCATGTCGACGAGCGCCCCGCCCCCAGCCCGCTCGCGGTCCCAAAACCAGGCGGCGTGCGGTCCGGGATGGGTCTCGCGCGAGCGCACCCAGAGGACGTCGCCGATGCTGCCGCCTCGCACGGCGCCGATGGACTTGAGCGTCTTGGGCGTGTAGACGAGATCCTCGAGATAGCCGGCGAAAACTCCCGCATTTTCGACGGCATCGAGCATTCGCCGCGCCTCGTCGGCACTGCGGCCGAGCGGCTTGGTGCAGAGCACGGCCTTACCTGCGCTTGCGACCTTCGTGACGGCTTCCTCGTGAAGGTGGTTGGGAAGGCCGATCACGACGACATCCGTCTCGGGGTCCTCGATCGCCTGGTCCATGTCCGTGGTGTAGGTCGGAACGTCCCATTTTTCGGCGAAGGCCTGCGCTTTGTCCTCCGTCCGCGAGAAAACGGTGTGGACGCGGTCGCGCCCCCGCTTGCCGTGGAGGCTCATCGTGTAGAACGAGCTGATGAAGCCCGTGCTGAGCATGGTGATCTTGTGGGAAGTCATGGATGGGGCGTTGCTGGTTACTCGTTGCTCATTGCGCCTTGCGCGGTGGCGGGGCGTTCCTTATGATCGCGAGTGCACTGATTGAAGCCAGGGTTAGCGATGTCCAGGAACGCCGCCGACGACTACCTCGACGCTGCAAGGTCCGTACTCGTACACATCCAGTCAACCCAGCTGGATGTAATCGAGGCGGCGGCGGAGATCTGCGCCGAGACGATCGCCGGCCGAGGGCTCGTGCATCTGTTTGGGACGGGCCACTCGCGCATCCTCGTCGAGGAGATCTTTCCGCGGCATGGGAGCTTCCCGGGATTCCATCCGATTGTGGAGCTTTCACTGACCTATCACAATCAAGTGGTCGGTGCCAACGGACAGCGGCAAGCGATGTATCTCGAGCACGTCGAGGGCTTCGGCGAGGTGATCCTGCGCAATTTTGTGATACGACCGCCGGACAGCTTCGTCGTGATCTCAAACAGCGGCGTGAACGAGGTCGTGCTCGACGTTGCGCTGAAGGCGAAATCAATGGGGCTGCCGGTCATCGGCATCGTTTCGATGGCGCACTGCCTTGCATCGTCACCGAATCATTCTTCGGGCAAGCGATTGCCGGATGTCGCCGACCTCACGATCGACAACGGGAGTCCGGCCGGCGATGCGATGGTCGACGTCGATGGGCTCGTCGATCCGGTCGGACCCGGGTCGACGGTCGGCGGCTCGGCGGTGGTGAACGCCCTGAAGGTGCTCGTGGCGCAAAAGCTCGCGGAGCGCGGCGATCCGCCGATGGTTCTCACGAGCAGCGCCGTCATCGGCCAGGACGCGTCAAAGGCTCGCTTCGAGGAGTGCTACGACGAGTACCGGGAGCGCATCCGCCGGGCGTACGGTTGTGAATAGTGATGGGATCTCTCGACAACAAGGTCGCGATCGTGACGGGGGCGGCATCCGGAATCGGGCGTGCCTCGGCCGCCTTGTTTGCGGAGGAAGGCGCTCGCGTGGCAGGCGTTGATCTCGAGGAGGCATCCGACGCCGAGCTGGCCATTCGGGCCGACGTCAGCAAGGCGGACGACGTGCAACGAGCTATCGCGGAGGTCGTGGACGCCTTCGGCGGGCTCGACGTGCTCTTCAACGTCGCCGGCGTTAGCGGACGTCGCTGGGGCGACGGACCCGTGGCCGACTGCACCGAAGAAGCGTGGGATCGCGTCATGGACATTAACCTGAAAAGCGTTTTCCTCGGCTGCAAATTTGCCGTCCCGGAGATGCTTCGCGGCGAAGGCGGATCCATCATCAATCTCTCCTCGGTGCTTGCGCTGGTCGGCGGCGACGAGGACTTCGCCACGCACGCGTACGCGGCAAGCAAGGGCGCGATCGTCAGCCTCACGAAGGGAATCGCGAGCTACTATGCGCCGAGGGGCATTCGGGCGAACGTCATTTGTCCGGGCCTGATCGCGACCGAGATGAGCCGGCGCGCCCAGAACAGCGCAGCCATTCGCGAGCGGCTCGCCGATCTGCAGCCGCTGACCGGCGATTTCGGGGCGCCGGAGGACGTGGCGCGGGCCGCGCTCTACCTAGCATCCGATCAGTCGTCATTCGTCACGGGATCTGTGATGACCGTCGATGGCGGGTGGACGGTGCGGTGACGACTCTCGAGGCGCACCGAGGCCAGGGCACCTCGGGAGCGCCGCCCCGTCCTCGGTCGACCTCCGCGGGCGGATACGTGCAATGCGATGATCATCCAACCGAAATAGACAGACATGATTGAGACGAGCGTCATCGGAAGTTATGCGTGGCCGTCGTGGTTTTTCACGAGCGTGGAGGCCATCCAGGCCGGTTCGTACGGCTCTAAGGACGTCGAGGAGACTTTGAACGATGCCGTCGATCTGGCTCTTCGCGATCAGGAGGACGCCGACGTGGACGTCGTCACAGACGGAGAGATGCGAAGATTCGGATTCTTCACGGCCGATTTTTACGGGCGGCTCGAGGGGCTGCGACCGCATCCCCCGCTGCGGAAATTGGGTCCCGCCGGCCACGATCAGCGAGAGCGTCTGGAGGCGGTGAAGCCGTTCACTGCGCCGAAAGGATTGGGGCTAGTGGATGAATACAAGTTCGTGCGGCGGCGCACGTCGCGCCGGGTGAAGGTGCCGTGTCCGGGTCCGTTCACGCTTGCGGGACGCATCATGGTGCCCGGCCCGCACTATGCGGACCGCATGGAGGTCGCCTACGCCTTTTCGGATATCATCAACGAGGAGCTGAAGGCGCTCGTGGATGCCGGCGCGGACTTCATCCAGCTCGATGAGCCCTCCTATGCGGTGCATCCCGACGCACCGGCTCACTTCGTGGAACTCTTTAACCGCACGGTCGATGGAGTGGACGCCCGAATCGGGCTGCATCTCTGCTTCGGGAATTTCGTCGGACGGCCGGTCGCGCATCGGACGTACGCGCCGTTGTTTCCGTACATTCTCGATGCAAAGGCCGACGAGATGGCGATGGAATTTGCGAATCGTGAGATGGCGGAGATCGAGCTGACCGCGCGCATCGAGGAGGCGGGAAAGACCGTCGCGGCGGGGCTGGTGGACGTGAAAAACTACTTTATCGAGTCACCCGATATTGTGGCCGAGCGAATTCGTGCCGTGCTGGAGCACGTGGGTCCCGAAAACTTGGTCGTGACGCCGGATTGCGGCCTCAGTCAGACCGCGCGATGGGCGGCGCGTGAGAAGCTGATCAACATGGTCTTGGGTGCGAAACTCGTGCGCGATGAGCTCGGCGGGTCGTGACCTGGGGCGGCCGTCGCAGGCACGTCATTTTGACCCGCTCCAGCGGCCTCCATTCTGCAGGAGTACGTAATCCTGGCCGATGCGATCGCATTCGCGGACGAACGCGTCGGGTGAGACCGTGTTGAACTCGAACATATCGAAGTGGCAGGGGATCACGATGCCGGCCTTGATGTCGCGGCCCAGGTGGGCCGCTTCCGGGCCGCTGAGATTCCCCGGTATGCCGCGTGCCGGATCGCGGCCGTTGATCGG
>CAZQAS010000008.1:0-4729 GCA_964591285.1 uncultured Rhodothermales bacterium | reverse complement strand
AGTAGCGTTTCCGCGTCGAGGTGGTCGGTATGGTTGTGCGTGGAGGTCGCCACGTCGATGAAATCGAGCCGATCGGGCGCGATCACTCGCTCGGTCATCCGGACGTGCGGCTTCTCCGTACCGGCGTACTTCGTTGTGAGCGAATCGGACAAATACGGATCGAAGAGCAGGTGACGTCCGCCCCACTGCACGAGAAAGCCGCTCTGGCCGAGCCACCAGACATGCAGATCCTCCGGACGTTCGCGTGCTTGGCGGACGTCCTGCAAGAAGTCATTGTCGGAGTGGAGGGGGACCTTCATCGTGCTTCGTAGATCGTCTGAAATTTCGGGTCAATGGATGATGATGTCCTCGCGGCGCGTGGGCTACATCGGAAGATGCAATGAGCGAATGAGGCGAAACGCCGACGTAACTGCGCGGCGGTATGCATCGGCCTCCTCGCCGAATGGCGCTCCGACGGGAACGCCGCGCTGCACCGCGATCGTCTGCGACTCCACGTACTTAAAGAGGCCCTCGCGACCGTGCCGGCGGCCGAGTCCCGAATCCTTCATCCCTCCCATCGGCGCATCGGCCGATCCCCACGACGCCCCATAGGCGTCATTCACATTCACACTGCCGCACTCAATCTGCCTCGCGATGCGGCGGCCGCGGCGGAGATCGCGCGTCCAGACTGAGGCATTGAGCCCATACTTGCCGGCGTTCGCCGCCAGAATGGCCTCTTCAACCGAGTGAAATCGGTACACGGAGACCACGGGGCCGAACGTTTCCTCCGCGAAGACGCGCATGCCGCGTTTCGTGTCCGTGAGGATGGTAGGCTCAAAGAAATACGGTCCGACGTCCGGCCGACGCCGCCCGCCAGCCAGTACGGTTGCGCCGTCGGCCACCGCCTCGTCGACGTGCCGTTCCGTTTTCTCGAGTTGATCACGTGAGATGAGCGAGCCCACGTCCGTATCGAAATCGAATCGTGCACCGAGGCGTAGCGCGCGCGTGCGACGCGCGAAGGCGGCGACGAAGTCGTCGTAGATCCCCTCCTGCGCGTAGAGTCGCTCGGTGGAGATACAGAGCTGGCCGGCGTTCGAGAAGCACCCCCGGAGGGCGCCTTCGACCGTTTTGTCGAGCGGAGCGTCGTCGAGGACGAGCATCGGATTCTTCCCGCCGAGCTCGAGGGAAAAGGGAACGAGCCGCTCGCCCGCACGGCTAGCTATCGTGCGGCCTACCTTGGTCGATCCGGTGAAGCTTACGGCGTCAACGCTGTCTATGAGGGCCGGACCGACTACCTCCCCACGACCGGTCACCACCTGCAGCACGCCTTCCGGCAGTCCCGCCTCCGCCAGGAGGAGCGCTGCCCGGAGCGCCGTGAGCGATGTGGACTCGGCCGGCTTCAGGATGACGGCATTGCCCGCGAGCAGCGCGGGTGCGGCGTCGGAGAGCGCGAGTGTGAGGGGGTAGTTCCATGGGTTGATAAGCCCCACCACGCCGTGTGGCCGGTACTCTTCGGTCGTGTGCGTCAGAAGGGGAAATGCGCCGCGGCGGCGCTGCGGCGCGAGCCACGAGGGTGCGTTTCGCGCGTAGTAGCGCAGCGTGTTTGCAACATCGAGCACCTCCTCGAGGGCGTCCCGACGCGCCTTGCCCGTTTCGAGCTGCATCAGATCCATGAGCTCGCCCTGGGCATCCAGCACGACGTCATGCAGCCGGCGGAGAATGTCCACTCGCCGGCGGAGGGGTACTCGCTTCCAATACTGCTGCGCCTCCCTGGCTCGCGTGACCGCAAGCCGAACGTCGGCCTCCGTACATGCCGGGAACGAGCCGATCACCTTTCCCGTGAACGGGATTTCGAGCGGCAGCGTCGCCGTAGATGCACCTACCGTTGGGATCATCCCGATGAGATCTGAAAAACGCTGCGGCATGGAGGCACTCGTTCTTCGGTACGGCGCGGCAGAGGGGAAGATCGACGAGGCGAGTCGTTCCATGATGCCGACCGCGGCAACGAAAGGCAAGGCCCGGCTGCTTATCTTCGAGGGACGTTGTTAACTTCGCGGAGCGGTTCGCAGCTCGTCCGCAAGCCGAACATCCGCACTTCTTCATCCTCCAGTCATTCTTCCATCGTGAAATATCTCTCACTCTTCGCCGGCATACTCGCCGCATCGCTTCTCGTGTCGATCGCTGCCGCCCAGCAGCCCCTGCATCCGGATACATCCGGCCCCGAGTGGTCGGACCTTTTTGCGAATGACCTCTCGAACACGCTTCGTCCCGGTGGCGTGTGGACCTACGAGGATGGAATCCTAACGGCCTCCGCCGATGAGATTCTCTGGACCGGAAAAGTCTACGATAACTTCGTGATCGATCTCGAATTCCGGAATGCCTCCGGGACCAATAGCGGCGTTTTCGTCTACGGCAGCGACCTCGCGGACTGGGTGCCGTACTCCGTCGAGATCCAGATTGCCGACGACTATCACGAGGACTGGGCGAACGCGCCGGCGACGTGGCAGGCCGGAGCGATCTTCGGACACGAGCCCGCGCGGCAGCCTGCGGTGAATCCTGCCGGCGAGTGGAACCGCTTTACGATCACCTGCCGCGGTCCAGTGATAACGGTCGTGCTGAACGGGCAATTCGTGAATGCAATCAACATGGAGCGCTGGACGTCGGCGACCGTGAATCCGGATGGCTCAGAGATTCCCGAGTGGCTGAGCGTACCGCTCGCCGAACTTCCGACCTACGGCCACATCGGCTTGCAGGGGATGCACGGGAACGCGCCAATCTGGTTCAGGAATCTGAGGGTGCGGGAGCTCGGGCGTTGAGCGCCGGGCGACTTACGCGCGGCGATCCCCACACGCTGCCCATCGGCCCGTCATTGCTACGGCGGCTACGAGTTCACGGCCGCCGAGCGCGGCACGCGATACTTAAGCTCGTAGACGGAGCGATATCCTTTTCCCGTCTTCAGATACTTGTCCAGCGCCTTCGCTTTCGCATCGGCGAGATACGGCCGGAGCGGCTGTTCGACGTCGTGAAAGTGCTTGAGCGCGTCGATCACCCACTCATCCCATCGCGGGTAGAACTCGTCGATGTCATCACCCCGAATCATGCCGCGGCACGTCTCGCTGCCGCAATGGCATTGGATCGACCATTCCAGATTAAATAACCCGTACTCGTCGGTGATCTGCTCGCCCGCCTCGATGTCGCGAACTGCGAGTTCGAATCCGTATCCGGAGCTGATAGTATTCGGCTCGCAGCTGTGATTCACGTATTTGGCGATGTCCCAGCTTAGAATCCGGTGTCCTCGCTCGTCAATGTAGGAATACGTGTCGGCCATCTGTCGGACGTCATCCGGTAAAGCCTCAAAGCTGGACGGCGTGAGGTCAATCTCAAGTGGATCCTTGACATATACGAGCGTGCCCTTCGGGATCGGCCGCGTGGCGAAAATACCGTCCCCGATCGCGTTGCTGACGTGTCGCAGCTCGGTATGTGGGTGCACCATGTACTCAAGCCCTCCTTGATTTGTGATCCGTTATCGTGCAAATGATAGCAACACGGCGATGATTAACGGCCTCACCTTCATTACAATTGTGCAACCTTTCGCTTGCTATCGAAAGGCCTCCATACTCGTGAGCTCCGGACCGCCGCCTTGATCGCCGGCGCCGGCGGCGACGTAGATCGTCCCGCCATAGGCGACGGCCTGGGTGCCATGGCGCGGCTGCTGGAGGCGGCCGATCAGATTCCACTCGCCGGTTTCGGTATCGAGCGCCTCCGTCTCACCCCAGGTTTGTCCGAATCCCTCACCGCCCGTAATCACGACGTAATCACCGAGCGCGACCGTGCTCGATCCCGCCCGCTCGGTCGGAAGGGGCGCGTCGGCGAGCGTGCTCCAGGACTCGCTCTCGAAGTCGTACACATCGACGGCAGCGATCGTGCTGTCGATAAATCCCTCCACTCCGGAGTTACGGCCGCCCACCGCGTAGAGCCGGTCGCCGATTACCGCCGCGTGAAAGTGGTCGCGAGCGTGGGGCGCGGGTGACAACCGGCTCCATTCGCCGGTAGCAGGATCGAAACGATCGAACCAATCGACGGCTTCGGCATGCGGCCCGTGCCCGCCGCGGTTGCCCGCGACGACGTAAATCATTCCTTCGTGAGCCACGACGCCTGCGGCGCCACGGCGGCGGTCTTCAGGAATCGCCGGCCCTTCCGACCAGGAGTCGGTGGAGGGATCATAGATGAGGACGTCCGCGATCCCCTTCTCGTTCGGGAATCCGCCCGTCCACGCGCCGAGTACGTAGATCATACCGTCGACGGCGGCGGCCTGGAAATGATGAATCTCCATCGGCGCACCGGTTGCCTGCGACCATTCATTGGTCTGCGGATCGTAGACGTCGACGGGTCGTTCGCCGCGTCCGCCAATCAAGTAGAACCTGCCGCCGGACTCGACGAAGGCGTTCTCGTGCCGCGCGGTCGGGGAATTGGACGTTTCGACGGTTTCCCACGTGCCATCTACGACGGAATCCTCCACGCTCGCAGCCGTTGACGCGGGGAGCTCCGCCGGCCGATCGCAAGAGACGAGGAGTGCTACGCAGGCCGCAAGAATAAGTGGGAGGGCCGGTCGGCCGCAGCGTTCAGCGTATCGAAACATTGTGCTCTGATCGATTCCTTCTCATGTGCCGGACGCAAAGTAATGAATCGCGAAGACAAGCGAAGAACGGCTCTATCGCCGAAGAACTTCGGCTGGATTCAGCCGTGCGGC
>CAZQAS010000007.1:41687-45055 GCA_964591285.1 uncultured Rhodothermales bacterium | reverse complement strand
CGTCAGGGTTCTCCTCGAGAAAACGCTCATAGGCGTCAATCGCAAGGAGGGCGACGTCCGTCTTACGGTCGTCACTCACGGTCTCCATCCAGTCGTAGAGGAGGTCGCCCGCGATGCGCCAATCGGCGAGATCGCCGGTGCGTGCGGCGAGCCGCTGCTGCTCGATGGCCGCGCGGTCGACACGCCCGATGCGGACGAAATAGTCAATCAGCTCCCGCTGCACGTCGCTCCGTACCGCACCTTCAGCCTGTGCGATCACGGTCCGGAAGGAATCGACCGTCGGTGCGAACCGCGTTTCGATGGGAATGGCTTCGTGCTCTTCAATCACAGCTGCGCTCCGTACGTCTGCAGGCGCCTCCACGACACCGGCCGCATTTCTCTCGGCGCTGACGTTCTGCTTCGAAACGACGGTAATCATATAGAGCGCGACGACGATCAGCACGGCCAGTCCAATCAGCGCGCCCACGTATCGCGAGAGGCCGCTCTCAGATACATTTTCGCTGGGCATCGAAGGCTCGTTCTCCGCGATGTCGGACGGCTGCGTCGCTGGTGGCGACGATGGTTTGACCGGCACGGCTGCTCCTGAGGCATCGATCGCCTGAAGACGCGTCCCACACTGACTGCAAAATCGTGCGTCCGACGGATTCTTCCAGCCGCAATGATTGCAATATACGCCGCCCGCAGGCTTCTCACTGCCGGTCTTCGGCTCCGGAATGTCGGCGCCGCTCGACGTAGGATCTGCCGACGATCCGCCGGTAACCGCCCGCTCCGCGGACGAGTCGATGGATGCACCACAGAGATCGCAGCGTTCTGCGCCGGCGGCAAGCCTTGCCCCGCACTCCGGACAAATCGGATTGCTCATCATTTCTTGTTCGTCTTGGAGCCGGCGGACTTCATCGCTCGATCAACATCCTTTCGTAATTCAGAGGACGGTCGAAAGACGGGAACGTATCTTGGACCGATTCGCATCTCCTCGTTGGTCTGGGGATTTCGAGCTTTTCGGGCCTTTCGATGTTGTACGCGAAACGAGCCGAAACCGCGGAGCTCGATTCCGTCGCCATCCTTCAGCGCGTCCATTACCGTCGTGATGAAGCCGTTCACAACGGCCTCTGTCTCGATCTTTGTAAGCCCGGTCCCGGTTGCGATGCGATCGATGATGTCTGCCTTGGTCACTGCGATCTTACCTGAATGAGAAGTGCCGGCTGTAACGTGAAGGTGACAACTTAACGCTGCGGTTTCGTGCATGATTCCCGCGCGATCGCGTCCGTTCGCTGCTCCGCGTCAGCGGCAAGATCGCCGTTCGGTAGCGCACGGAGGCACCTTCTGCGTCTACGATCGGGCAGTCGGGAAACGCGGTCATGTGGGAGTGCGTAGATCGCACCCTATCTTCGGAAGCAGGCTTGATTTTGAATGATCCTCCGCTACGCTCTTCTCGGTGTCTTCTCCCTTTTCTTCACTCATCAGTCGGTTCATGCACAGACGGTCGATGACTGGCAACAGCGAATCACCTACGAGATCGATGTCACGTTGCATGCGGATCGGCATCAGATGAACGGACATGAGTTCGTTCACTATCAAAACAATTCTCCAGATACACTGCGGAAGGTATATTTTCACCTGTACTTCAATGCATTCCATCCGCAGTCGATGATGGCGGCTCGCAATCGCGAGCTTCCGGATCCAGACGGCCGAATTGTGCCGCGCATTTTCAATCTCGGACCCGACGAGATCGGATATCATCAAATCGAGACCATCCGGCAGAACGGCACGCGGCTCGACTTCCGTATCACCGACACGGTGATGGCGGTAACATTGGCCGAACCGATTGCTCCTGGAGCGTCAGCTTCATTTGATCTTTCGTTCCGCTCACAGATCCCGCTGCAGACGCGCCGAAGCGGCCGTGATAATCGGGAAGGCATCGATTACTCGATGAGCCAATGGTATCCGAAAATGGCGGCCTACGACGAGCGCGGATGGCATGCCGATCCGTACGTCGGCCGCGAGTTCTACGCCCCCTTTGGTACGTTCGACGTTCGTATCACGCTGCCCTCCGAGTACGTGATCGGCGCTACCGGTGTGCTCCAGAATCCCGAGGACATCGGCCACGGGTATTCCGAGGAACCACTCGCGGTAACGGAGGACTCGCTTACGTGGCATTTTCGAGCGGAGAACGTGCACGACTTCGCCTGGGCGGCAGACCCGGACTACGTCCACGACATCCTCGAGACCGAGAATGGAACGGCCATCCATCTCTTCTACCAACCGGCGGTCGCCGACGTTTGGCAGCGACTGCACGAGTGGGCGCCTGCAATCATGGAGTTCTTCAGTGCGAACTACGGTCAGTACCCCTATCCCCAGATGACTGTCGCTCAGGCCGGCGACGGGGGCATGGAGTACCCGATGATCACCTTTGTCACGGGTCGTCGGTCGCCGCCGTCGCTTCGTGGGGTGACCGCTCACGAAATGGCGCACATGTGGTACTACGGCGTAGTTGCGTCAAACGAAGCGGACTATGCATGGCTGGATGAAGGTTTCGGCAGCTACATCACAACCGAGGTCACCGGCCATCTCACCGACAATCCGTCTCCATCCCACGCCGGAGCGCATTTGAACGTCCTTCAGGCGCAGCATCTCGGGCTATTCGAGCCGTTAAATACACCCTCGGATTGGTTTCGGACGAATCACGCCTATGGTGTCGCCTCCTACTCCGGAGGTGAGATGGTGGTCGATATGCTCGGTTACGTCATTTCCGATTCGCTCCGAGACCGCTTCCTGGATGAATACTTCGAACGTTTCAAGTTCCGGCATCCCGATCCATACGACGTTGAAAAGGTGGCTGAGGACGTCTCCGGATTGAGATTGGATTGGTACTTCGAGCAGTTCGGCAATACGGGTTGGACGCTCGACTACGCGATCGACGATATCGACATGGACCCGACGGACTCGGGGTGGACCACGGAGATGACTTTGGTGCGCGAATCGGACATCGCAATGCCAGTCGACCTCCGCCTGCAACTGGCGGACGGCTCCGAGCAGTGGGTCACAATTCCGTTGACCATCATGCAGGGTCATAAGCCCGTGCCGGAAGACTGGCTCGTTGCAGATCCGTGGGGGTGGACGCATCCCGAGTACACTCTTCGCGTTGATCTTTCTTCGCGCGTCGTGGGAGCCGAGATCGATCCGCTTCTGCGTACGCCGGACAGAAACCGGCTGAACAACACCTCGAGATTCCCGATGGACGTATCGTTTCTGGAGGCACCGCAGCAGCGGTGGACGCGCTACAGCATCGGCTGGCGTCCACTGGCTCAGTACGCGCACAGTTGGGGAGTTGGCGCCGGCATACAGGCGCGCGGAACGTATCTTTTCGG
>CAZQAS010000007.1:34286-41587 GCA_964591285.1 uncultured Rhodothermales bacterium | reverse complement strand
GACCCTGCTTGGCCGGCACGATCTGCTCACGAGCACCAACCGCCGCCTCTCCTTAGAGTTAGTACATCAGGCAAGCACGACCGTACGATCCTTCTTTACGCCGGTCTCGGCGGGATTCGATCCCGACCACCTGGTGTCGGCGGGCGTTACGTTCCAGCGAACCGGTCCCAAGAACCGGTTCGAGATCGGGCTGGAGACGGGTGGATCGTTCGCATCCGGACCCTCGTTCGGCAGTGCCAATCGTGCGTACGTTGACGCGGCCCATCTCGGTTCGGTCGGCCCGTTTGCCGCCACCGCACGCATCTTTCTCGGTACGGGGGGCGGCAGTCTCGCATCTCATAAGGCATTTCGCCTTGGCACGGCCACCTACGAGAATCGCTGGGGAAGTGACGCCTACCGCACCATTGGAGCCATGTTCGAGAAACCGTGGAATGATGCCCACTGGATGGCGTTCAGCGGTCCGGGGCCCATAGCGTATGCAAGGAGGGATCTACCCTCCATCGTGGAGGATATGTCGATGGGGTCCCCCATCGGGCGAAACATTGTCGCTGCAAGCGCGCGGCTGATCTCAGAGGCGCCCTCAACGCACGCGCTCGCCCGTCCTCTGAGCTTTGAGATTTTCTTCGGCGCCGGCGACGTCTGGCAGGGCGACCCATTTTTCGGCAACTTTGACGGCTCGGAGCTCCTCTTCGACGCGGGGTTCGGCCTCCACTACGACGTATCGGACGTATCGATGCTCCGGCAATGGACTGCCCAGTCCGACATCCTCTCTAACCTGCGACTCGCCGCCCGATTTCCAATCTGGGCCAGCGATCCGTTCGTCATCGGCGACGACTCGAGGCTGGCATTTCGATGGTTGCTGGGCGTCATCGTCGACGATCCAATCTGGAATTAACGGTGGATGAGCGGTGAGACGGTCTTGCGGACCTTCTCGTCGAGCGCCACCTTGAAGAAGCACAAACCGACCATGATCGCGATGTGCCTGACCAATGGCCGCTTTGCGTTCGAGTCCGCCTTAGTACATCGACATGTTCTACTATCGCACCATTCTTCTGCTAGTACTCTGCCTTTCCGGCTGCGGGAGCGGAGACCCGGCGCAGCGCGTGGTCGACCGAGCCATCGACGTGCACGGCGGCGACCATCTCGATCGCGTCGTCATCGAGTTTGATTTCCGAGAGTATCACTACACGTTTCGGTTGGACGGCGGGCTCTTCCGCTACGAACGGGCACGCATGGATTCGGTTGGATATATCCGCGACGTGCTGCACAATGACGGCTTCTTTCGCGAGATCGACGGCGAGCGGGTATCTCTGCCCGACGAACGCGCAGAAGCGTTTGCATCATCGGTCAATTCGGTGGCCTACTTCGCGCTTCTTCCCTTCAAACTCAGCGACGAAGCGGCTCGCAAGCGGCACCTCGGCACGGAAACCATCGACGGTGAACCCTATCACGAAATCGAGGTCACCTTCCGTCCCGAAGGCGGCGGACGCGACTACCGGGACCGGTTCGTCTACTGGATTCACAGGGATCACTATACGATGGATTACCTCGCGTACGACTACGTAAGCGACGAAGGAGGTACGCGCTTTCGCAAAGCCGTTAATCCTCGATCGATCGGCGGTCTGCGATTTCAGGACTACGAGAATTACCGCTCGGAGACTGTTGACCGCCCGGGCGATCCGATCGAGGACCTCAACGAAGAATTTGAGGCCGGTGCGCTTGAACTCGTGTCGATGATCGAGAAGGAAAACGTCACGGTCCGACCGATCTCTGAGTAATCACATCGCGAACTTGCCGCGTACCGGCTTGGAGCATTCCGGCACGCGAGCGGTAAGCGCTATTGTCATGGCCATGGCACCTATATTCAGGAAGGCCTATCGCGCAACCCAAGCAAACATTCAGAATGTCAATGACGATGCTACGAGTACTGCTCCCGTTTGTCGCCGCGGTGGCGTTCGCTGTCTTTGTCGCGCCTACTTCCGCGGCTCAGGACGTCGTTCCGGCACCCGATGCTCGACCGAGTCCGCTTGC
Source organism: uncultured Rhodothermales bacterium (assembly GCA_964591285.1). GTDB lineage: Bacteria > Bacteroidota > Rhodothermia > Rhodothermales > VXPQ01 > CAZQAS01. The sequence continues at coordinate 39,556 of CAZQAS010000007.1, read as the reverse complement.
TCTTACGCAGCTGACGCTGGACGACGGCACGTACGTCAAGGTGCATTACAGCTCGCCGCGCAAACGCGGGCGCACGATCTTCGGAGATCTCGTTCGCTACGACCGCGTCTGGCGCCTTGGTGCCAATGAGGCTACCGAGATGACAATCACGCAACCAATCCGCTTTGGCGGAGAAATGCTGCCCGCCGGCACGTACGCACTCTTCGCGATTCCGAACGAAGATTCTTGGACGATTATCGCGAATGAAAATCTGGGGCAGTGGGGTGCGTTTTCTTACGCCGAGGATGCTGACGTTCTGCGCATAGAGGCGCCCGTGCAACGCATCGACAGCGTGCATGAGGCCTTCACGATGAACCTCGAGCAGGATGAAGAAGAATCGGAAGCGCGCCTGGTGATCACGTGGGATCAGACCCGCGTGACCGTACCCATCGAGCCGATCGCCGACTGATCGAGCGTACTCGGAATAATTCGAAGTTCACATGACGGTACCCGAAACGGCAGGACTCAACGTCGAGGCAGAGGGCACCGGCATTTCGAAGCCGCTGAGCCGGCAAGTCAACCTGCTCGGAACGCTGCTGGGACAAGCGCTCGAACAGCAGGCCGGAACACGGATGCTCGACCTCGTCGAAGAGCTTCGCCACGCCTGCAAGAAGGCCGCACTCGAAAACGATCCGACCCCTCGCGAGGAGTCGGCGCGTCGTATCGCTAAGCTGGAGCACGAGGAAATCCTCTGGCTCCTCCGCGCCTACACTGCGTTCTTCCACCTCGTCAACAAAGCGGAGCAGGAGGAGATCATTCGGATCAACCGCGATCGCGCGCGGACGAGCTCCACGGAGGCGCCACGCGCGGAGTCTATCCAGCAAGCCGTTCATCGGCTTAAACAGCGGGGCTTCACACGTGCTGACGTACTCGATCTGTTCGCGAATTTAGACATACAGCCGACTCTGACGGCGCATCCGACAGAAGCCCGACGGCGGAGTATTCTCTATAAGCAGCAGCATATCGCACACCTACTCTCCGACGCCAGCCGGACCCAGCAGACGCCCGAGGAAGAAGAGCGCATCTTCAGGGAAATCCGTAATCAGATCGCGCTGCTCCTTGCAACGGACGAAGTGCGGGCCGAGCGTCCGACGGTCGAGGACGAGGTGGAACAGGGTCTCTACTTCATGCGGAACGCCATCTGGGAGACCGTGCCGGAGATTTACGAGGACATCCATCGTGCGATTCGCACCTATTTCGGCGAGAGCGGAGAGATACCCGTCCTGTTGCAGTATCGGTCGTGGATTGGCAGCGATCGAGACGGCAATCCGAACGTAACCGCAGAGGTGACTCGAAGGACCTTTGCCCGGCAGCGGCACACGACGCTGGATCTCTATCTGCATGAGCTCCGCGAGCTTCGGCGCGAGTTGAGCATTTCGAGCCGGCAGGCGCCCGTTCCGCAGATCCTTTACGACTCGATCTCCGCCGATGCCGAGTCGATCGAACTGCCCGAGCAGGCGAAACGAAACTATCAACATGAGCCCTATCGGCTGAAGCTGAGTTACATGATGGCTCGGCTGGATCGGCTTCGCGAGGAGGCGCTGCTGACGCTGAAGACACGTTCCGATCACGCGGCCGAGATCGATGAAGGCCGCTCGTGGTCGTACGACAGCAGCGATTTCATTGCCGATCTGTCGCTCATCCACGACTGCCTTGTTTCGAGCGGCTTCGGCTCCTACGTCGAAAGCAGTCTACTTCGGAGAATCCTCGTGCGTGGGCGTACGTTCGGCTTCCACATGGCGGCACTCGACGTCCGCCAGCACAGCGGCGTACACGAGGAAGCGATCACCGACCTGCTTCGCATGGCCGGCGTTCACGACGACTATGCCGCGCTCGACGAACAGGAGAAGTTGGATATCCTCACACAGGAGCTGGCAAACCCCCGTCCCCTTGTGCGCCGCGGCGCCGATCTTCCCGAGGCCACGCAGCGAGTCATCGAAAGCTTCCAGGTGATTCGCGAGTTGCTGGAGCAGGAACCGCGGTCGGTCGGAAGCTACATCATCAGCATGACCCACGGCGTCTCCGACATGCTGGAGGCACTGCTACTGGCAAAGGAAGCCGGACTCTGGCACCTTCGCGGAGAAAAGGTTGAGTGCCCGCTGGACATCGTGCCCCTTTTCGAGACGATTGAGGACCTTGCCGAGGCCGACGATCTGATGGAGGTGATGTACAATCATTCGATCTACCGCAAGCAGCTCCGGGCGCGCGGCGATTTTCAGGAGATCATGCTGGGATACTCCGACAGCAACAAAGACGGTGGCTACTGGATGGCCAACTGGGCGCTGCACAAGGCGCAGGAGGAACTCGCCTCCGTCTCGCGTCGGCACGGGGTGAATCTGCGGCTCTTCCACGGTCGCGGAGGAACGGTGGGGCGCGGCGGCGGCCGGGCCAATCGCGCAATCCTCGCCATGCCGACAACGGTGCACAACGGCAGAATCCGGTTTACTGAGCAGGGGGAGATCATCTCCTTCCGATACGCGCTGCCTGACATCGCGCGACGGCACCTGGAGCAGATCGTTCACGCGATGATCGTCGCAACGGGATCTGAGGCGAAAGGTGACGGCGAGGCGCCGAAAGTGCTCGGTAAGAGAGAGGCCGGACTCCTCGAGACCATCGCCGAACACGCCATGCGGGCCTATCGCGGCTTGATCGATGATGAAGAATTGTGGCCGTGGTACACACAGGTGACGCCGATCGAGCAGATCAGCCGTCTGCCGATCGCCTCTCGACCGGTGTCACGGTCGTCGGCACAAGAGGTCGATTTTGAAGGGCTGCGCGCCATTCCGTGGGTTTTTGCGTGGACCCAGACCCGCTATATCGTTCCCGGATGGTTCGGAACCGGAAACGGCCTGCACGCCACACTTGAGGAAAAGCCGGACCGCCTCACCACTTTGCAGGAAATGTATCGCGAGTGGACGTTTTTTCGAGCGGTGGTCGATAGTGCGCAACGCGAGATGGCACGAGCTCGGTTCATCATCGCGCAGTATTACGAGGAGCTCGCCGATGCGTCCACAGGCCGCCACATTCCGGAGCGAATCGCATCCGATTTCGAGCAGGCCCGCGAAGCGATCCTGAAAATCACCGGGCAGTCCGAATTGCTGGGCAATAATCCGGTCATCCAAAAGTCGATTTCCCTTCGGAATCCGTACACGGACGTGCTGAATCTGCTGCAGGTAGAGCTTATCCGGCGGTATCGCCGTGCAAGTAAGGACGAGAGGGATCCGCTGCGCCAAGCACTATTCCTCAGCATCAACGGCATCGCAGCCGCCATGCAGAGCACCGGATGAGTCTTAGCTGCCGCCAGCGGTGGCGCGGATGAGTTCGTCAACGGATGTTGCGCCGCTTACCACGACACCCCGCGCGGATGTCCGAATCGTCGTCATTCCCTCGCGAACGGCCTGCGCCCGCGCATCCTCTTCGTCGAAGGAGCTGTCGGCAAGCGCGATCAGCCGGCGCGTGTCGTGCGTGAAGGGCATTGCCTCCGCCACGATCTGCGTCCCCTGATATCGCCGCCCGCCGCACGTCGGGCAGTCGGAAATCGAGCCCTCGGCGTAGAAGGTCGTTGAAGCGATCTCCTGCCGAGAAAAGCCGAGCCGCCGGAGCAGTTCGCCGTCTACGTGCTTCGCCGGCTGCTTGCAATCCGGACAAAGCCGACGAACGAGCCGTTGCGCGACGATGAGATTGATCGCGTAGGCGGTCAAGAACGGATCGACGCCCAGCCGAAAGAGTCGTCCGATTACTCCCGTCGTGTCGTGCGCCGGCACACGTGAGAATACGAGATGACCGGCATTGGCAAGTTTGAGTGCGAGCTCCGCCGTCCCTTTCGAACGCAGCTCCCCGACGAGAATGATATCCGGATCGTGTCGGCGGACGGCTTCGAGCGCATCTTCGTGGTCTAGCCTGTGGCTCAGCCGAACCTGACGGACGCCCTGCGCCGCATGGCTGATCGATTCTTCCAGCGTGATGACGTTTAGTTTAGGCGTGACGATCTCCTGCAGGACCGCGTTCAGCGTGGTGGATCTTCCGGAGCCCGACGGCCCCGCGAGAACGACCATCCCCCTTGGCTCTGCAACGGCCGTTCTCAGATGATCGAGTACTTCACCGGGAAGTCCCAGAGCTTCGAGGTCGACGGTTGAGGCTTCGTCGCCGATGAGGCTGATCACGACACTTTCGCGCCGGTCCTCCGACCATCCACCCGCGATGGGCAGTACGGATACCCGGAATTGGACGGTCAGGTCGCCGATCTGGCGCTTGATCATTCCGTCCTGCACCGTGTCGATCTCGGTCGGTTTGATGTTGAGCGCGCTCTCTTTCACCACGGAAAGGAGCTGGTCCCCGAGCGGACGAGGGCAGTTGCGCCACCGCTCCAGTTCACCGTCGACCCGCATGTCGATCTGAATGCCCTCCTCAACAGGCAGTAGATGAATGCCCGATGCGCTCATGTTTACCGCTTCCTTCAGACACGCTTCGAATAGCTCGCGAGCGGCATCGGACTTTGCCGGGGCCCTCTCCTCCTGTTTGGCAGCGGGCGGCGCAGGCGGATCCCGTTCGATTGGATCTGGCGCGGCTTCGCTGGCCGGCATGCGGACAGGAGCGACCTCTCCTACGGATTCCGGTGTATCGTCAACAACCGGAGGCGGCACGTGGTGGATCGTGTGTTCCTCAGCGGCGCCGGAGGGCTCGACGTTACTGGATGACTGACTTTCAGCGCCGATGGGAAGCTTTTCCTCGGCGACGGCCGGTTCGGAAAGGCTTGCGAGCAGACGGTCGATCAGGCGCTCCGGGGCGTACCGAAGCACGAAGCCGTCGACCTTCAGGTCCCTAAGCAATTTAGCGACACCGGGGCGGGTCGGATCGGACGCCACGAAGACGAGCCGTTCGCGGCCGGTCTTTGGGTTCTCCTCGCGGCCGACGGGCACGACGACCAGGTCGAGCATGCGCTCCCACTCGTTCTTCGAGAAGCTCGCGAAGTGGCCCTGAATAAACATCGATGCCTTATTCAGATCGATCTCGGCCGGCTCGTAGCCGGCCGTCCGCGCGGCCTCGACGAGAATGCGGTCACGATCGAAATTTGGATCGCGAGCGAGGATGCGCCAGAGCGGCTCGCGTGAACGGCCTTGGTTCTCACTCTGAAAACGGTGCCATGCCGCTTCGACCTCTTCGATCTTCACGACCTGCTTGAAGAGCAGCATGATGACGACGCGGTCCCGGATGTCCAATGCCGAAAAGTC
>CAZQAS010000007.1:24098-34186 GCA_964591285.1 uncultured Rhodothermales bacterium | reverse complement strand
CTCTTGTGATCGCGCCGCGTCGGTCTCGACATTCGACTGCGCAGCCCTATTGAGGATCTGCTGCTTCAGCTGCTCGAGGTTCGGATCGCTGGCTCGCGCGTGCGAGGCGCCATTTTCAGAGGCTGCTTCCCCGGAACTACGCGCCTTAGACCTGTTGTGCTCGTCCAGGTCGCCCCAACGCTTCCACACCGGATAGTCCTCGGCGTCGGATGGGGACGTTGACTGCTCTGGGGACGAGGGTGAATCGGGACGCATGTGCAGAACGTCGAAAGGCCCGATAGGCCTGGTCTACTAAATACTACGCGGAGCTTATCGGGGGTATCGTCGACACCAGGCCGACCTTAAGCTGCGGGAGGCTGCGCAATCCCGCCATCGACGGGTCTAGAATGGAGTGTGATCTCGCCGCGATCCGTTCGAAAATCGTTCCATGATTAGCGATGCCTGAACGGGCGCATCGCTTCTGTGTATCTCGCTGCCATCGGTACCGACAAACACGATCAGAAAGTCATTCTCATCCACATGAAAAGCCGTTCGCAGCATCTCCACCGACGCGTCGTCGAGACGTTCGTCGCGAAGATAGCTCGTCCCATCGGCGAAGACGCGGACTAGCAAAGCATCGAGCTCGTCGACGAATGCATCGTCGGACAAAAGGGACATCTGGTTTTCGTATGCCGGGCTCTTCTCCGACGGTGCAAATAGCAGAATAACCGGTCGCCCGCCGGCAGTTTCATCAAGACGGAAGGATACAGGACCTTTTGCCATGGTGCGACTTCACTTCAGTGGCCTCTAGGATTCGCGGGTGGACTCGAACCGCGCCGGCGAGATCTACAAAATGTTACCGACTTGATTCGCTCCTTAAATGTGTCGACTTTCGATGCTGATCCACCCACTCTTGAGCGTAGCTTTTTCGTTGCACCCACGTAAGGGCGGTAGTGACCGGCATCCACCGACTCCGGATAAACCGAATACATCATCGATAGCTCTCCAACTGCCAACCCGTCGCTATGCCCTGTTTTTTGGCCGTTCTCGCTCTCTTCGTACCGCGCCTCGTCATCGTGCTGGTCTGGCTGTTCTCAAACTGGTTGGACGCCGCCTTTGACTCCCTGCTCTTGCTAATTTTGGGATTCATTTTTCTACCTACGACGCTGTTGTGGTACTCGGTAGTGGTCAACGTGTACGACGGGGTCTGGAGCATCGTACCGATAGCGGGGATCGTGATCGCGCTGTTGATCGACCTGTCCCCGTCCTACCGTAAGAAGTAAAGGCGCTGGAACTCAGTCCTCCCAGCGCGTACACGCATCGTCCTCCAGATCCAGGTCATGAGGACGTGGCGCCCAACCATCAGACTTGCATTGCAATGCCTCCTCTCCACCGCTCCACTGCACCACTTCTCATCCCTATCTTGGCAGCGTGTGTCCTGGTCGTGGCGGCGTGCTCAGGCAGCCAGGCCGTCCAGACCTCGCCCGGCGAAACAGCGCCTGAATCGGATGTAGCGGTGTCGCCGGCCGCGCAGGCGGACGATTCGATTCCCCAGGCCTTTGATGGGGCCGCGAACTTTCCAATCGACCCGAACGTCCGCATCGATACCCTCGATAACGGGCTGCGCTACTACATTCGGCGCAACACAGAGCCGGAGAACCGGGCGGAGCTCTATCTCGCGGTGGACGCGGGCTCCATTCTCGAGGACGACGATCAGCTGGGGCTCGCTCATTTCGTCGAGCACATGCTCTTCAACGGCACACGCCGGTTTCCCGATGAGAGGCTGATTGAATTTCTCGAGAGCACGGGGATGCGCTTCGGTCCCGACGTGAATGCGTACACATCTTTCGACGAGACCGTCTATACGCTGACCATCCCTACGGACAGCGCGGAACTCGTGCAGGATGCATTCGACGTTCTGGAAGATTGGGCCGCCTACGCGACACTTTCGGATTCGATGATCCAGCTGGAACGCGGCGTCGTCATGGAAGAATGGCGGATGAGCGATCAGAACGCTCAGGGCCGCATCCGCGACGAGTTGATCCCGGTCATGCTGCACGGCTCACGCTATGCCGATCGCCTGCCGATTGGCGAGCCGGAGATCATTCAGGACGCACCTCCGGAAACGATCCGCGCGTTCTATGAGCGCTGGTATCGTCCTGACCTTATGGCCCTGATTGCCGTGGGTGATTTCGATCCGGACCGTTTCGAGGCACTCATCCACGAGCATTTCGCTGAGCTTCCCGGGGTGGGTGCTCCGACCGAACGTCCGACCTTCGACGTCCCCGGCCATCAGGAAACGCTCTATAAGGTGATCACCGATCCGGAATATCCCTACGCTACGGTCAGCATCTATTACAAGACGGAAGCCGACCAGGTGGAATCGGTCGATGACTACCGCGAGCGGCTGATCGGCCGGCTCTTTAACAACATCGTCAACGCGCGGCTCGATGAGATCGCCCGACGCGCCGATGCCCCTTTTCTTGGCGCCTCGGTGTTCAAGGGCGCTTTCGTAAGGCCGGCGGAGTTCTACGGCGCCTCCGCGCAGGTCGACGAGGACAGTGTGCTCGTTGGCCTAGAGGCCGTGCTCACCGAGGCCGCGCGCGTACGGCAGCACGGCTTCACCGAATCCGAGCTCGAGCGGCAGAAGCAAGAAACGCTCCGCGCCTATCGACGGGCGTACGAAGAGCGGGAAACGACGAGGTCGAGCGCGTTCGCTCAGGAGTACGTTTCTCACTATCTGGAGCATGAACCGATTCCCGGCATCGAACAGGAATACCAGACGATCCAGACGCTCTTACCGACGATCGCCGTCGAAGACGTGAACGAGCTGGCAGCCGATCTCTTGGATGATGGAAACAGAGCGATTGTCGCTATTCTGCCGGACAAGGAGGGCTTGGCGCCTCCGTTGGAATCTGAGCTGCAGCGGGTGCTCGAGGCCGTACAGGAAAAAGACGTAGAACCGTACGTCGATGAGCTGCGAGACCAGCCGTTGGTGTCCGACGTTCCACCGCCGGCTGAGATTATCAATCGGCGCGCGATCGATGAAATCGGCGTGACGGAAATCACCTTGGCGAACGGCGTCACCGTGGTCATGAAGCCCACCGACTTCAAAGAGGATGAGGTTCGAATGACCGCGTTTAGTCCGGGCGGATCATCGCTGGTTGACCACGAGAATGCCTTCGAGGCAGAGATTGCACCCCATGTGGTCACGCGAAGCGGGGTCGGAGCCTTCAGCCGAACCGAGCTTGAGAAGTATCTTGCCGGAAAGGTGGTGTCCGTAAGTCCTTACGTCGACGAGCTTGAGGAAGGCTTCGGCGCGAGCGCGTCGCCCGACGATCTCGAAACACTGCTTCAGCTCGTCTATCTCTACGTCACCGAACCACGGGCAGATGCGGATGCATTATCCTCGTTCCAGAATCAGATGCGTTCTTCCCTGGTCAATCGATCGGCAAACCCCATCGCGGTGTGGCAGGATTCCCTCCAGGCGGCGCTCTACGGTAATCACGTACGCAGGCGCGCACCTACGGTGGAGATGGTCGACCAGCTCGCCCTCGGAGACGCGCTGAAGCATTATCGGGAGCGTTTTGCTGACGCCGGAGACTTTACGTTCATCTTTGCCGGCAACTTCGACACCGATTCGCTGACCTCGCTTGCGCAGCGGTATCTGGGGGGTCTGCCGTCACCTGGCCTGCAGGAGTCATGGCGCGACGTGGCCCCGGAGAAGCCCGATCGTATTGTGGAGACCACCGTGCGCCAAGGGCTTGGCCAGCAGAGCGCAGTGGCAGTCGTCTTTCACGGTCCGTTTGCGTTCAATCGCGAGGAACGACATCATCTTCGATCCCTGAGCGATGTGCTCTCCATCATCCTTCGGCGAGATCTGCGCGAGGAGCGCGGCGGCGTCTATAACGTGGGGGTCAGTGCGAGCCCGACCGGGCGGCCGGACGAGACCTACACCGTCACGATCAGCTTCGGATGCGCACCGGAGCGAGTGGATGAACTGACAGAGGCCGTATTTGACCAGATCGAGCAGTTAAAGGCAGAGGGTCCAGATCCGGAGATCGTCGCCACGGTCAAAGAGCAGCAGCGTCGAGAGCGTGAAACCGATCTGCGAACGAACGCCTTCTGGATAAACGTTCTCGAATTCTATTACTCGCATGAGGAGGACGTGCGTGACGTGCACCGATATTACGACCTGATCGAGTCGCTCGATGCAGAGGACGTCCGGCAGGCGGCTCGGGAGTATCTCGAAGAGGACCGATACGTGCACGCGATCCTGTATCCCGAGCAGGAAGAGTAAGCAGCTGGACTTTCAGACGAAATTACGGCCGCCCCGAGGCATGAGCGGAGTAGGTGCCCAATCGATGTACGTCGACGACGATCCGGCCACGAAGCTTACCAGCGAGGAGCCGGCGGCTGTAATCCGGCACCTCGTCGAGGGCGATGACGCGGCTCGTCATCCGCTGAATTGCATCGCGGGACAACGTGCTCTTGAGCCGTCCCCAGGCGGCGATTCGTCGCTCCTGCGGACACGTGTTCGAGTCGATGCCGAGCAGCTGTACGCCGCGGAGGATGAACGGATATACGGTCGTGTGCAGCTCCGGTCCGCCGGCGAGCCCACACGCGGCCACAGCCCCGTGGCGCTGGAGGGTGCTTAGGACGGCCGCGAGCGTCGCTCCGCCGACGACGTCAACGGCACCGGCCCACCGTGCCGATTCCATGGGACGGTCGGGTCCGTCTTCGAACTCCGCTCGATCTATGATCTCCGCGGCGCCGAGCTTCTGAAGATAGGCGTGCGCATCCGTCGAGCCCGTCGATGCCGCAACCCTGTAGCCGCGTGCTGCCAGAAGCGCAACGGCCATCGAGCCGACGCCGCCCGAAGCGCCCGTCACGAGTAGCGGGCCCGCGTCGGGCTGCACGCCGTGGTCTTCGAGCGCCATCAGGGAGAGCATCGCAGTGAAGCCCGCCGTCCCAATCACCATGGCATCGAGCGCGTCCATGCCGCTGGGTAGCGACACAAGGCGCGGGCTCTCGAGCCGTTGAAGCTGGGAATAGCCGCCCCATCGTGATTCGCCGAGCCCCCAACCCGTGCCGATCACGAGGTCGCCCCTGCTCACGGATTTCGCGCTCGACTCTTCCACCCGTCCGACAAGGTCGATCCCCGGTACGAATGGATATTCGCCACGAACGATCTTTCCGCGGCCGGTCACCGCCAGCGCATCCTTGTAATTCAGGCTGGAGTAAAGCACGGAAACCAGCACGTCACCCTCCGGAAGCCGATCCGGTGTGATCTCCTGTACGGAAGCAGAAACGCCCCCCTCCTCGTCAGTCAGAATCAGCGCGCGCGCCATGTCTGCACAACTTTTTCATTTGGTGGAAGTTGGTAAAGATCCTGGGGATGCGCCTCTTAAGATTGGTCCCTTTCTGCCATGTTCCGCGACAAATCACGTCGAGGAGAGTTGTTCGATCGGTTGCACGCGGCCGTTGCATCGGTGGACTCCTACGTAATCCGTGTGATGTGCGGGCTCGTGCTCAGCCTCGCCGTCGCGCTAGTCACCGTCCATCTTCCGCTCGAAGATCGATTCGAGTCCGTGGGATGGTACCTTGCAACGGACGAGGAGCGCCTCACGATCGATCATCTCGAGAGCCGTTGGCAGCAGCCGGAATCGGAGGCCCGCCCGACGCGGTTCGGCGAATCAAAGCTTGTGCCCGACGGGATTCCGGAAACCTCCGAGCCGAGATCGGGATCGTCGGAACAGGTCCAACGCACGGAAGACCCTGAGCGCCTCTCCGGTCGGCGCGTCTTCGATTATGCGCATCGGATGCCCGAGATCGTGGGTGGGCTCGGTGCCTATTACATCCACATAGACTACCCGGAGTCGGCCATTCGACAGGGCGTTGAGGGCCGGCTCGTTCTTTCCTTTATCGTCGATACGGAAGGGCATACGAGCGAGATCAAGGTCGTACAATCACTTCATCCCGCCTGCGATTCGGCCGCCGTGCAGGCCCTCAGGCGGACACGGTTTGTGCCCGGCTCGCATGACGGCGAGCCGGTTCAGGTCAAAATGCGTCTACCGGTCCGCTTCCAGCTCGTACCCCACGCCTCCAGTGAGCGGGCCGAAGCAACGGGCTGACCCGCTGCGCATATGCCGAGCTGTGGCTCCCATGGCTAGCCTTCCTCTCCGGTCGCCTCTTCACGCTCACTGACGCGCGCCGGCGAGCCGAGATCGCCGAGCTGGAGCACGTTTCCGTCAACGCGTCGCCTCCATCGCCTTTCTGCCCTGCGATTTGCATCCGTGACTTCAAACGAAGCGCTCCGTCCGTCTTCACGGACCTCCAGAAAACCCTCCAGGGCATATCTACCGCGATCGAATAGCGAACCTTCCCAGCGCACCTCTAGATCGAGCCGGTAGATCCGCTGCTGGGTATTGTACCGCCAGTCGTCCACGTAAGCAACCGCTCGGCGTCCGCCGAGAAAAGAGCCGAGTTCATCGACTACACGCTCAGCGCCCTCGCGCGCAAAGTATCGGACGTCCTCCTCTCGCTCGTCGTCCGTCTTCCAGAAGACTTCCTTTCGGATCGAGGTCAAACGGGTAGCCTGCCCGCCCAGGCCGGCGAACACGTCAAAGGAGACAAAGGCGGTGTCTTGGTCGAGCAGCTGGGAGTCGAGATAGTACCGAAAGTCGCGGTAGTTGGGCCGCCTACTCAAATCGAAGCTGCCGTGCGGCTGGTCGAATGGCACCTCGACGGCGCCTTCCTGACGCGCTTCGGTGTTCTCGACCCAGGCCCGCAGATATCCTGAAATGTCGACCTCGTTGATCGGCTGCCATTGGTCAGAGTGATCGGACTCGAATAACTGTCTCTCCACGTCGAACGCCAACGCATAGCGTCCCGTGGTCAATTCGCTTCCCAGCGGATACTCGATCTCCCCCTCGACCTCGATGCGCTTCGGCGAAGCCCTCAAGAGGTCTTGGATGCATATCCGGCGGCTTATAACGGAACCGCAAGCTTCTATCGTCAACCGCTCGCCGTCTCCAAGGCGGCGGTCGGGCACCGGCACCGGACCGGGCGCTCCGGTATAGAGAGAGTCGTAGTTCTCATCAAACAGCATTACCATGACCGTGTCAGGCTCGAAGATCGTAGCCCCGCCGATCGCCGTCTCGCGGACGAACGAGACGTCCACGTGAAGTGTGTCCCAGCTCTGCCTCTCAAGCACCAGTTCGGAAACCCGGTACTCCACCCGCGGCCCGCAAGCGGCCAGGAGGAGCGTAGTCACTACGACGATCGACAGCAGAATTCGCCGATAGGCCTGACGTCGACCGCTGGGCCGTGCGCCGGTAGCCCGTCTTCTGACGTGAGCACCGCCGAGCGAGGAATCACTCGAGCTTTTCACCGGATGGGGAAGGCTTCGCACGCTCGGCTCACTCAATCAAACCTTTCCGGGCGGCCCAGAAGACCGCCATGATGTGGATGCCGTGCGTCATACCCCCCTCTTCGGCCAGCGATAGAACGGCGGCCGGCTCCATCAGATGCACGAATATGTCCTCGCCTTCGTCCAACTCCTGGTCACCGACACGCCGCGCGCCTCGAGCGACGAAGAGATGCGCAAAGCTCGTCTGCTTGCTCGGATTCGGCGAGCATCGACCGACAATGTGCCACTCGGTCGCTTCGTAGCCGGTCTCCTCGAGCAGCTCTCGCTTGGCCGCCTCGAGAGGATCTTCCCCGGTGGCGACTTCTCCGGCCGGTAGTTCGAGACTCGAACGTGCGACGCCATGACGATATTGCTCTACGAGGACCATGCGGCCATCCTCCGTCAGGGCGCATACGCACGACCAATCCGGATACTCCACGACGTGAAATTCATCCAGAACGACCCCGCTCGGCAGCTGAACTCGATCTTCTCGCAGGCTCATCCACGGCCGCTCCAGCAAGTACTTGCTCTCAAGGATTCTCCAGGCGTTCACCCACCTACCTCATCGATCACATTTATCGTAGCTAGCGAGCCGCTGAGCATACTGAGCGTGCGTCGATGCGATCCCAGGACCCGGCGTTTGATACGCGGTCGGGTGCCGATAGCCAGTCGCCGAACGCCGGTTGAGGTGCGGCTTCGTTCGGAACGCAGTGTCATGCATCTCGTCTATATAGTGTCCGGGAGTTTCGCTCTCGGTTCTTTTTTCTGCCATTTTGGAAGCGCTTTCACGATAGCCGGTTTGTACCATGGCTGAAACACAGACGCTCACGACGGCCGCGCCCCAGGAGGCCGAAGATTTCCTTCCGATCAATGGGACCGATTACGTCGAATTTTACGTGGGAAACGCCAAGCAGGCGGCGCACTATTACGCATCTGCGTTTGGTTTTCAGGTCACCGCCTACCGCGGCCCGGAAACCGGCCACCGCGACGCCGCAAGCTACCTGATCGAGCAGGGGAAAATCCGATTCGTCCTCACAACTGCGATGCGACCCGCCTCCGACGTCGCTCGGCACGTCCACGAGCATGGCGACGGGGTTAAGGACATCGCGCTGTGGGTCGACGACGCCGCCTACTCCTTCGAAGAAACGGTCCGTCGCGGCGCTGAACCCGTTCGAGAACCGGAGGAGCTCAAAGACGACCACGGCCGCGTCGTCACAGCCTCTATCAAGACGTATGGCGAAACCATCCACTCCTTCGTCGAACGCCGTGAATATGAGGGGCTCTTCATGCCGGGATTCACCACGTGGGAGCATTCCCACTGGCGACCCCAACCTCTCGGTCTGAAGTACGTCGACCACTGCGTCGGAAACGTTAAGCTTGGTGAAATGGACGCCTACGTTCAGTTCTACGCAGATGTTATGGGATTCAAGAATCTCATCTCCTTCGACGACAAGGCCATCTCGACCGAGTACAGCGCACTGATGTCGAAAGTCATGTCGAACGGCAATGAGCGTATCAAATTCCCAATCAATGAACCGGCTAAGGGAAAGAAGAAGAGCCAGATTGACGAGTACCTCGAATTCTACGGCGGACCGGGCGTGCAGCACATCGCGCTGGCGACCGACGACATCCTGAGCACGGTCAATGAGCTACGGAGACGCGGCGTTGAATTTCTGCACGTACCGACCACGTACTACGATGAGCTGCAAGGCCGCGTAGGTAAGATCGACGAGCCCGTCGACCGCCTTCAGGATCTCGGCATCCTCGTCGATCGCGATCCGGACGGCTACTTGCTGCAGATCTTTACGATGCCGGTTCAGGATCGCCCCACCGTTTTCTATGAAGTCATACAACGGAAGGGCGCCCGCTCATTCGGCGCCGGCAACTTCAAGGCCCTTTTCGAAGCCATCGAACGAGAGCAGGAACGACGAGGCAATTTGTAGCTAAACGACATTGAAACCATGCCATACTACACCCGACTCGGTACCGTCCCGCACAAGCGCCATACCCAGTTTCGACGACCGGACGGGAAGCTCTACCAGGAGGAGGTGATCGGCGCTGAGGGATTCAGCGGCATCTCATCGATTGCGTACCACATCCATCCACCCACGCTGGTGGAGCGGATCGACGAACCGATCCCGTACCGTGTCGAGTACGCGGACGAGGACTTCCTGCGGCACCGACACATCCGAGGCGGCGAGCTCGCGGTCGGCGGCGATTGGATCGGTGGACGGAAGTACATTATGGGCAATAACGACGTGCGACTCGCACTCTGTCGACCCACCGAGCCGATGGACGTCTTCTACAAGAACGCCACCTGCGACGAACTCGTTTTCGTGCACGAGGGCGAGGGCACTCTCGAGACGCCACTCGGCAACGTGGCGTTCACGAAAGGAGACTACGTCCACATCCCGCGCACGCTGACCCATAAGTGGGTGTTCTCCGGCTCCGAACCGCCTCGCCTGCTCGTCATAGAGGCCGAGTTCGAGATTCGTTTTCCTAAGAAATATCGCAACGAGTTCGGACAGCTTCTCGAGCACAGTCCCTACTGTGAGCGGGACATCCGGCCGCCGACCGACTTGAACACCTACGACGAGGAGGGCGCCTTTGAAGTGCGCATCAAGAAGCACGGATATCTGCACCGGTACGTCTACCGCTACCACCCGTTCGACGTCGTCGGGTGGGACGGCTTCATGTA
>CAZQAS010000007.1:0-23998 GCA_964591285.1 uncultured Rhodothermales bacterium | reverse complement strand
CTCCATCCGGGCGGAATCCCACACGGGCCGCATCCCGGTGCCTACGAGGCTTCGATCGGAAAGGAGGGCACCGAGGAGCTCGCCGTGATGGTCGACACGTTCCGCCCGCTGAAGCTTACCAGGACGGCCCTGGAGTTGGAGGACGCCGACTACGCGTACTCGTGGAAACCTGAACGGCACGAGGGTACCGGGGCGAATGGTCAGGCCGCCGCAGAGCTTGAGACATGACGTACGGCGGTGCTCCCGTCTCTTTCGACGGAAGGCTTTACTTGAGTCTATTTCTGCATATCTTTGCGGAGATATACGCTAAGTCTAAGTAGAGCCGTTTTTCGTGTACATGCCGGATTTGTCAGCGCCGTCTAAGGATGATGTCGCTATGAAGGCGCTTAGGCGCCTGAACGAGTTCTATCGCGCCGCACGCAAGGGCGCTTGGGACGTCAATGAGTTGGGCTGGGAGCGCCTCGCGCCTGTACCGCACGCGGAGAGCGAGCGATGGAATGCGGTCTGGGCCAGTGTCGTACAGCAGCAACTTCAGGCCGACAGATTTGCCATCGAAGCTGCTACCGACCTCCTGCTCCGCGTCGAAGAGCGAGAGGCTGTGCTCTACTACAGTACGATGGTCCAGGATGAAGCCCGGCACGTCGAGGGATGGACGCGTCTGCGCCACATGTTGATACCGGTCGACGACCACGACCCCTATCTCGAGGAAATGGGCGAGATGCTCTTGGATTCCGATACGCTTGAGGAGCGTGTAATCGCATTCCAGGTGCTCTTCGAGGGTCTGGCGATCCATGCATTCAAAGACATCGCCTCTGCCACGGAGGAAACGGTTCTCGGCGCGATGTCGAACCATCTCGTTCGCGACGACAGCATCCATCACAACTCCGGCGTAGCCTACGCGAACTACCTGATGCGGGATGCCGGCGACTCGCTTATCCGGCACATCAATGACTCGCTAAAGCAGTATGTGCCGCTCTATTTCGAGCATCTAACGTGGCGCCCGCACGCTCGTCGATGGATGGCGCGACACATGGAGGATCATGACCGTCGCGTCCTCGAACGAAACAAACGGCTCGTTGCACAATCGCTTACGTCGCTGGGACTCGACTATCCGTTCGACGACTGACGTGCGCGGCCATTCGGCCTATTCTTTTTTATTCTGCGGCTCGAAATCTAATGCTGCCGAATTGATGCAATACCGTTTGCCCGTAGGCTCCGGTCCGTCGTCGAAGACGTGTCCGAGGTGAGATTCGCACCGGCTGCAGAGAGCCTCCGTTCGTCGCATCCCAAGACTCGTATCTTCGTCGGTCTGCACCCGTTCATCGTCAACGGGCTCGTAGAAGCTCGGCCACCCGCTTCCTGACTTGAACTTGCTGTCGGAGGTGAAGAGAGGCGTTCCGCAAGCCGCGCAGCGATACACCCCCGCCTCCTCATTGTCCCAGTACTCGCCGGTGAAGGCTCGCTCCGTTCCTTTCTCGCGTAAAACGCGAAACTCCTCGGGCGAGAGCTCTCGCTTCCACTCTTCTTCCGTTTTCTTGATCTTCTCTACCATAGTACGGATGGACTTTGTCTCTTTCGTCAAACTCGTCAAGGTGACATTCCTTGCCCCTCATAAGCACTGCACATATACTGATTTTACGCGCGAAGTTCGCACTTCCTGAACGAAGGCACCTATGAGCGACCCTCCCGGCCCGGAAGCCCGCCTCAGTTCGTTCCCTTTCGGTCAGCCGATTGTCTGGCAGCCGGATGAGGAGACGAAGCGGAGCACGAATCTGTACCGATTCATGCAGCAGCATGGTATCGGATCCTACGACGAGCTCATGAAGCGCTCGGTTTCGGACGTAGCGTGGTTCTGGGATGCCGTGCTGCAGGACCTCGGCATCGTCTTTTACGAGCCGTACGAGAAGATTCTCGATCTGGAGGATGGTTTGCCGTTCGCCAGGTGGTGCGCCGGCGGCAGCATGAACATCATTCACAACCTGCTCGATAAGTGGCAGACGTCGGACGTCCGCGAGCGTGATGCATTGCGATGGGAAGGTGAAGGGGGGCGCACTCGCACGTTGACCTACGGCGAGCTGCACGAGGAGGTCTGCCGATGCGCCAACGCGCTTCGCTCACTGGGGCTAGGCAAGGGCGATGCGATCGGGTTGTACATGCCAATGACACCGGAAATCTGCATCGCGTTCTTGGCGATCGCGAAAATCGGAGGCATCATCCTCCCGCTCTTTAGTGGCTACGGGCCCTCCGCCATCACCACGCGTCTCGAAGACGCGGGCGCCCGCGCGCTGTTCACTGCGAACGGTACGCATCGAAGGGGGAGCGTCGTCAACATGAAAGTCACGGCCGATGAGGCCCTGGTAAACGTACCGTCCGTCGAGCACGTCATCGTGCATCGCCATGTGAAGATGACGGAAGAGGCACCGATGACGGATGGACGAGACGTGTGGTGGCACGACGTTGTGCCGGCGCAGTCCCCGCGAGCGGAGACCGAGCGGACGTCGGCAGAGGATATCGTGATGATTATATACACGAGCGGAACCACCGGCCGACCGAAGGGTGCCGTCCACACGCACTGCGGCTTCCCGATCAAAGGCGCACAGGACATCTATCACTGCATGGATCTCCGGCCCGGCGAATGTATGTATTGGATGTCGGATATGGGCTGGATGATGGGACCATGGCTCGTTTTCGGGACGCTGTGCATCGGCGCGACCATGGTTCTCTACGACGGCGCCCCCGACCATCCCGACGTCGATCGCCTGTGGCAACTCGTCGAGGACCACCGCGTGACCCATCTCGGCATATCGCCAACGCTAATTCGTGCCCTCAAAACGCACGGCGTCGAACCCGCGCGAAAGCACGATCTCTCGCGGCTAAGGGCCGTCGGGTCGACCGGGAGCCCCTGGGATCCTGAGTCGTGGCTATGGCTCTTCGACGATATCCTTGGCGGTAGAATTCCGATCCTCAATTATTCCGGCGGTACGGAGATTAGTGGCGGGATTCTCTGCGGCAACTTCTTCAAACCCCTGAAGCCCTGTGCGTTCTCCGGACCAGTGCCCGGCATGGATGCGGACGTCTTCGACGATTCGGGCAAATCCATACGCGGCGAAGTCGGCGAACTCATCCTACGCAAGCCTTGGATCGGCATGACCCGCGGCTTCTGGAAAGATGAGCAGAGATATCTGGACACCTACTGGGGGCGATTCGAGGACGTGTGGGTGCACGGTGACTTCGCGGTCGTCGACGACGACGGGCTCTGGTACATCCTCGGGCGGAGCGACGACACGATCAAAGTGGCGGGGAAACGGCTGGGACCGGCCGAGGTAGAGGCGATCTTGAATGCGGAGCCCACCGTTACCGAAAGTGCCGCGATCGGCGTGCCCCACGATGTAAAGGGCGAAGAACTGGTCGTGTTCGTCGTGCTGAAGGAAGACGTCACGCCTTCTGATGACCTGCGGCAGTCGCTCATCGACCGCATAACGAATGAACTGGGAAAGCCGCTTCGACCTCGCGAGGTGAAGTTCGTCTCGGCGCTGCCAAAGACACGAAACGCGAAGGTCATGCGACGGTTGATCCGCGCAACGTATCTGGGAAGCGAGCCGGGAGATGTCTCAAGTCTCGAGGATCCGATGACAGTTGAGGCGATCCGATCAGCCTCCTAGCGACGGACTAATGCGGTCGGAGACTTCAACCGTCTGAGGCGTTCGTACGCGCTGCACCGCAACAAGCTTGCGCCCGCCGTCACTCGCCACGGTTCGACCTTCCCCATCCGAATTCACGGAAGTTCACCGCTACGCCGAACTCCGGACCCTGGTGAACGACATCGTAGCCGCCGTAGACGAGCATCATCTTGTAGACGCCCACGGCACCGATCGAGAGCGTCGGCTCGTACGTAATCTCTCCGCCTTCCGCCGTGGCAAGAACGCCGGCACCCAGCGCAGGCTGCAGCCCGGAGTTCAGGAAATTTCCGAAGCTCAAGAGCTTCACCGTCAAGCGCTTCGCACGCGGCTCGTCGAATAGGAGAGCCTCATTGACGGCAGCCTGCAAGAGCAGACCTCCATCGCGCCGGACAAATCCCGAGGTCAGCCCGATCGGCGCGTAGTGAGAGTTGCCGTAGTACCCGACCGTGCCGCCGACCGCGGCCAGTATGCCCGCAGCGCCGACCGCCGCGAGTGCATACGGAACGAGCTCGTCATCATCCTCATCATCATCGTCGTCTCCACCGGAGCCGGGCAGTCGGAAACCGCCCTCCTTGCGGTCCTCCGATCCGCCCTTCTCATCGTCATCGGTACTGCTTTCGGCTCTAGCTCTTGGCCGATCCTCACCCCGTGTAGCGGGCCGGTCTGCACTGCGCGTACCCGATCGCTCTTCATCACGAGCATCGGACCGGTTGCGTCCGCGCGCCTCCGATCCTCCTGCGTCCCTCCCGACCGTGCCGTCACCCGGCCGCACTCGACGATCTCCGCGCGGCTCCTCAGCGTTGCGCCCGCCATCCCCGCGGCCCATCGATCCCCTCGGGATATCCTCACGAGCGGAGGGCACCCTAGAGATCCCGCCGATCAGCCAGGTGACGTCTATGAAACCGTCTACAAACCGCGGCGCTCGATAGATCGAAACTCGGCTAGGCTGCGACCGTGTCGGTCGACCCGCCGCCGGCTTCGTGACGTCGCCGTCCTCATCGAAAACGGCGAATCCGGCCCCGGCGACTTCGAGATCTGCCAATTCAAATCCGTTCAGGAAGATGGCCTTTGCCTCTTCCGGCGTCGTTTCGGCGAAGACGTTGTCCCAGGTTAGATCCGGCAGGGCGATCTCAACGAAATCCGGGTACGGCCCGACCACCATCGAATCTACAACTACAGAAAGCACCGCAGCCCTCCTGCCATCCACGAAAACGCCGATCCTCAGATCGAGACCGACCATCCGAACGTCGCCCGGAATCTCGGCATTCGACGTGCGCACGCCGCGATAGATAGCCGACGTACCCGGATCCCAGTCTACGACGAGTGACAGGGCAGGTCGTCCGTCGCGGACGGCATACTGGTACGCCACGGTAAGCGTGTCGATGAAAGGAAGTATGTCGTAGCGCAGCGTCCGGCGGGCCTCCTCGTCGGGCCAGTCGGTCACGCGAACGACACCTTCACCCGATTCAAACGACTGTGCGGTCGCCGCGCCGAAATCCCCGAGCGCCGCCAATAGCAGCAGGATGCCGGCCAGTGACCATTTGCGAGTGCACCTCGTGAGTGGCAGAGTAGACATACTGGATGGCTGGTGAGGCAGTGGTGCGACAATGAATAACCGTGCAATTAGTATTCCACCGTCCGGCCGGCGATGACACGTTGCCACCGCCCTCTGGGTACGCAACGAAGCGCGGAAGGTTAGTTCGCCCAGAAGGCTCGTTTGAAATGATCGATCTTCGGATCACTCCCATCCTGCAGTAGAATGCTGATGACATCAAAACGGCACGCTGCCTTCTCCAGTCGCCGCTCATGGAGGTACGCCTGTGCCGCACGGACGATGTGACGCCGCTTCTCTTCGGAGACCGCCTCTTCCGGCCGGCCGAAGCCGAGCCCGGAGCGCGTTTTAACCTCAGCGAAGACGATCTCACCTCGGCTTGAAGTATCCGACGTGGGCTCGAGGCAGATGAGATCGACCTCCGCGCGTTGGAATCGATAGTTTCGATCGAGAATCACGTACCCTTGTGACTCGAGGAATCTGGCAGCCAGCTCCTCCCCTCGATCTCCGAGTCGTCTTGTCGTCATCGTGATGGCTGATACCGCATGCCTGGGCTTACCCATACTGAGTAGGAGCGTTCCTCGAGCCATACGGCGGCCATTTTCGAATTCCCGTTGGAGCTTTTGTGGTTCCGTGTCGCTTCGGGGGAATGTTCGTACTTTGTGCTGGACCTATCCATGGCCGCCGTCGGCGACACTCACCGTAGCTTTCTTCGCGCAGATCGACATCTATCCACCAACGTGTCGCGAATCATCACGCTAACGACAGACTTCGGTACGCGAGACGCTTACGTGGGAGCAATGAAGGGAGTCATGCTGAGAATCAACCCGGAAGTACGTCTGGTCGACATCTCGCATTCGATCGCACCGCAAGACGTGATGGAGGCCGCCTACGTGGTTAGAGATGCCGCGTTTTACTTTCCACCGGAGACCATTCATCTCATCGTCGTAGATCCGGGTGTTGGAACGGAACGACGTCCGGTTGCGGCGCGTGGTCGCGATCACTTCATTGTGGCACCGGACAACGGCCTCATTCCGCTTGTGCTCGGTGATGTTGAGCCGGTAAACTCTGTGGTGCTCGACCGCAAGAAGTACTGGCGCGCTCCCGAGATCAGTGCAACGTTCCACGGACGGGACATCTTCGCACCGGCGGCGGCACATCTTTCTCGCGGTGTTTCGCTGGCGGATCTCGGCCATCCTGCAGACGGGCTCGCCCCTATGCATTGGGCGCTTCCGATCACAGACGAGGAGGGTATCCAGGGGTGGATCGCGCACATCGATCGATTTGGGAATTGTATCACGAACGTGCCGAGGGAGCTGCTCGAGAAGACCCGAAAGCAGCGTTCGATTCGATGTTTCGCAGGAAGTGCGATTCTCGAGGAGGTCAATGCGACCTACGCAGAGGTCGAATCAGGCGAACCGCTCATGCACTTCAACAGCAGCGGCGTACTCGAGATCGCGGTCAACGCCGGGAACGCCTCGGAGCTCCTCGGCATTCGTAAGGGCGATCCGATCAACATTCTCTTCCGCGGCAGCGAGTAGTCGCACAATTTTCGAACGTCGTCCATGCCGCCATCCCAGACATCCCGACAGGTGCAGGACGCGTTGCTGAAGCATCTCGAGGCCGTCTTTGCTCTGGCCCAAATCCTCGCCTCCGATCCCGACGAGGCCGTGCGGCTCGTTCAGCGTACGTACGAGCGTGCTTTTTCGAGTGCGGATCAGGAGATCCCCGGCGACGATCAGCAGGTGCACCTATTCCGACTCTTGCTTCAACTTTACGATTCGAACGGAGCCGATCGCGCCGCTACCGACGAGCCTGCAAGCAGCCTCGGCAATTTCAGGCGTCGTCTCGCCGTAGAGTTCGTGGACCATACATTGCCCGCAGCTTTCGCGGCGCTTTCCGCGGAACAGCGGCTTCTGCTGATGCTGGGGGATGTCCAGGACTTGGATTGTTTGCGCATCGGCGAGGTCTTGGACGTAACGGAAGAGGAGGCGTGCACACGACTCGAGGACGCGCGCCGCGCGATTCGTGAGGCCGTCAACTCCAGCGCCACACGTTCGGAGCGCCATTTGATGGAGAGCGGTCTCGACGACCAGTGGGTTCGTGCTGCTTTGCGTCGCATGGCGGAATCCGAACTGGGCGCACTGCCACCGACCGTTCGTCCCACCATCATGGCATCCATTCGGCGCACCGACGCGGACGACCACGAGGTGCAACCCGCGCAGGAGCCATCTGACAACACACGCGGTACCCTCGTCCGCGGACTCTTGAAGCGCGCCGGAGCGATTCTCCTCATTGTTGCGGTTGCGGGCCTGCTCGGCTACGGCTTCTCGAGCTTAATGCGACAGAACCCGAAGGCGAATCTGATCTCACTTTCCGCCGGTCAAGCGCTTGACGTGCAGGCCGGCTTCCAAACGGCTAGTGCGGAGCAGGCCGAGCGCTACGTATACGATCGTCTGGGCCGTCGTATCACCGTACCGACCATCGATCGCGCGGCGTTGCAGGGCGTATCGATTCGATCAATTTCCGATGGTGCCGAAGTACCCGTCCTCATCTACCAGGAGGCCGGCGACGCCGGAAGCATTGTCGTTTACGTTTATTCGTACGCCTTCCTTGACCGGTTCGAGGAAAGCCTGGTTCTCGACCCCGACGTGCTCCGTCAGATCGAAGAGGAGGGCAATTTCGACCTACACGATCTCGGCGAAGAGAAAGCTCTCGTCTGGAGGCGGAGCGACGACATCCTCGTTGCCGTCACGGCGGGTGACGCGGAAGAGCTCCGGCAGCGAATCGACTACCCCGCCTGACCTTCGGCCGCGCGCGCATCGGCCGACGGAAGCACGATCCGGAACGTCGTTCCATGACCGACGCGCGATTGCTCCAGTGTGAGCGTACCACCGTGATAATCCTCTACGATGCGCTTGGCGAGGCTTAGACCAAGGCCCCATCCCCGCTTCTTGGTACTATAGCCGGGTCTAAAAACGTTCTTCCAGTTGCGTCGATCGATTCCTTTGCCGGTATCGCTCACATCAAGCAGGATTCGATCTCCCTCACGGCGACCGCGAACGTCGATGCGTCCTTCGTCCGTCTCAATCGCATCGAGGGCATTCTTTAGGAGATTCTCGATGACCCACTCGAACAGCTCTACGTTTACGGGAGAACGGAGATCGCCGTCGACGTCCACGTTGAGTTCGACCTGGCTGGACTGCTGTGGCATGCGCCGCCGCATGTAGTCGGCCGTCGATTCTATGGCGACGGCGACGCTGGTGACTTCCAGCTTCGGCAGCGATCCAATATCGGAGAACCGGCTCGCCACGCGTTTGAGCCGGTCGATGTCGTCCTCGATCTCGCGGACCGCAGTCTGCTGTTGCGAGGCCGGGAGATCGCCACTCTTCAGCAGCTCCGTCCATCCCATCAAGCTCGAGATGGGCGTACCCAGCTGATGAGCTGCCTCCTTGGCCATCCCCACCCAAAGGCTGCTCTGCTCGCTGCGTCGCACGTAGGAGAAGCCCATATATCCGACGAGAATGAACAGCGCTACGAATAACAGCTGGACATATGGGAAGATCGTCAGTTCGCGTACCAGGCGGGAATCGTCATAAAAGATGAACTGCTCGAGCTTGTTCTCACCCGGGCCGAGTTCGATGGCGATCGGTTCGTAGTCTTGAGCCATCGCATGGGTACGCTCAATTACGCGATTGATCACGTCCAGGGAGTCGGTTTCGGTCATGTTGCCGAGCGAGTCGTGAGGGGGCACGCCGGGCACGCTGTGCCAGACGAGCGGCTCGGTACGCGCGGAGTCCGTGATGACGGCGGGTATTCCGAACTGCCCCTGCAGCAAAATCTCGCTCGCGAGCGTGACCTCGCCCGGCGGCGGCATGGAACGCGCCCACGCCAGCGCCTGCCGATACTTCTCAAGGCTATCGAGTGGAACGCCGCCAGCAGGATCTCCTGCAACCTCGACCAGCAGGCTTTCGAGCTCGCGAAAGGTTGGAAGATGCGGATTCTCGTATTGCGATGCCGATGCGAGATGCTCCTGTGCACTCGCCCAGAGATGTATGATGAACTGCTCGCGCTCTCGCAGGCGCTCGGCGAGCTGATTCGTGTACGCTAGTGATGCAACGGCAATGAGCCCGGCGAAGACGATTAGTCCGAGCTTCAGCTTGACGGAGTGACGATAGGCTTTCATCTCAGTCGCGGGCGTTCCACAGTTGTCGGCGCGATGAACAGGCCGAAGCCAAACACGGATCCGCGTCCTGAGACGCCGCAATTAGTGCGCGATCTCAGCCAAACCGTTCAAAACGATCTGATCGCGCTTTGGACCAATCGAGACCATCGAGGTGCGGACGCCGAGATACTCACTGATAAAGCGGACGTACTTCTGCGCAGCCGGAGGCAAGTCGTTCATGCGATGGGCGCCGACGGTCTCCTCCGCCCATCCCTCAAAACTTTCATAGATCGGCTCCACCTTTTCTAACGTCTGGACCTCGCTCGGAAATCGGGTCGTTTCCTTGCCGTCGTACCGGTAAGCCGTGCAGACTTTGATCTCGTCAAGCCCGGTTAGAACGTCGAGCTTCGTGATGGCGAGTTCCGTCAGGCCGTTGATCATCGACGTATATCGGAGCGCGACTAAATCGAGCCATCCGCACCGACGCGGTCGGCCGGTCGTCGCGCCGAACTCGTCGCCGGTGCTGCGAAGTCGCTCACCAACCTGGTCTTCCAGTTCCGTCGGAAACGGACCGTTGCCGACACGCGTGCAGTATGCCTTTACGATACCGATCACGCGATCGATCGCCGTCGGCGGCACCCCGAGCCCCGTGCAACACCCACCCACGGTGGGATGGCTCGAGGTTACGAAAGGATAGGTACCGAAGTCGACGTCCAACAGTGATCCCTGAGCGCCCTCCGCCAATACGCGCTTACCCGCCTTCAGCTGGTTTCCGAGGTACTGCGACGTGTCCGTGACATAGGGATCGATGAGCTTATCGAATTCGACGTACTCGTCGATAATCTGCTCTACGTCGAGTTCGTCAGCATCATAGATGCCGCGGAGAATCGCATTCTTCTCCTCGATCGCCTCCTTCAGCTTCTTTCGGAGGATGTCGCGGTCGAGCAGGTCCACGACACGTATCCCCGTTCGCGCGAATTTATCGACGTATGCCGGTCCGATTCCGCGGCCGGTCGTGCCAATCGCGCCCGCATCGCGAGCCCGCTCGCGCGCTTCTTCGATTTTCTTGTGATACGGCATGATCAGGTGGGCATTGTGCGAGATCAGCAGCCGCCCGTCGACGTCATAGCCCAACTCGCGGATCATGCGAATCTCGTCCATCACCGCCACCGGGTCGATCACCACGCCGTTGCCGATGACACAGGTCACGTTCTCGTGGAAGATACCACTCGGCACGAGGTGTAGAACGAATGTCTTGTCGCCCCAGCAGATCGTGTGTCCCGCATTCGCTCCGCCTTGGTAGCGAGCCACGACATCCACGTCACGGCTCAGCAGGTCTACGACCTTGCCTTTGCCTTCATCTCCCCACTGTGTTCCAATAACGACTGATACGGGCATCGGAATTCCTCCTGCCGTTCACAATGAAGGCGGCGAGGGATTGCTCGCCGCCTCTTTAAATGACCGCTCGTGTTCGTCCCGGCTGCGTCTTACTGCTCAACCGGTTGAGGCGGATCGGTTTCATAGCTTTGAGCCGCCTCATCTACGGACTCGAAGTGTTTGAACACGGTGATGAGCTTCGTGATTACAAGAAGGGATTGGATCCGGTCGGCGACGTTGGCTAAGCGAAGGTCCCCGCCGCCGTTGCGCATGGTGGTCATCGCGCTGATGAGCATCCCCAGCCCACTGGAGTTCATGAACTTCACCTTTCCAAGGTCCACAACCACGTTTTTCTTACCCGCATCCTTGAGCTCGTGTAGCTGATCATGCAGCTTCGCTCCGTCCGGTCCGCCCATCACGTTTCCTTTCAGCTTGAGGACGACCGCGTTGTAGCGCTCTTCGACGTCGTATTTCATTTGGATTTTCGGCTTGGGTGAAGAAGAAAGGCGGGATCAGCGACGACTTCCCGCGGCTCGTAATCTCAATTCGATTACGACGGGCGACGCCACAAACACCGACGAGTAGGTGCCGATGCAGACGCCGATAATCAGTGCGAAAGCAAAGCCGCGAAGTACCGCGCCACCGAATATAAACAGGACCGTTACGACGAGCAAGGTAGTGGTCGAGGTGATGACCGTCCGGCTAAGTGTGTTGTTAATCGAGCGATTGACCAGATCCTCGTACCCTTCCGTCTTGAAAAGATTCGAGTACTCACGTATTCGGTCGAAGACGACGACGGTATCGTTAAGCGAATAGCCGACGATCGTCAGGAATGCCGCGATGATTGCCTGATCAATCTGCAGTGAGAACGGGAGGACGCCGCTCAACAGGGCGAATATCCCGAGCGTAATCGTCACGTCGTGAAACAGAGCGGCCACAGCGCCGATGCCGAAGCGCCACTCGAACCGCACAAGAATGTAAACAAAGATGACGAGCAGCGATCCAAGCACGGAGTAAATGGCACCACGCTTCAGGTCCTCCGCAAAGCGCGGACCGACCACCTCTCCCCTTATGACTGCCGGATCAGAGCCTGGGAATGCTTCCGCAATGCCGGAAACGATCCTGTTTTGTATCTCCGAGGTTTCACCGGCTGCCGAGGTACGAACCAAAATCTGATTCACGTTCTCGAAGGTCTTCACCTCGGGCTCCTGGCCCAGTACGGGGGCCAGCTCGCTCCGCACCTGAACCGGGTTGAGCTCCGTCGGACTCTCCACGACGAACTCCATCCCGCCCTGGAAGTCGATGCCGAGCTCGAGACCTCTCGTGGTGAGCGCTCCCACGCTCAAAAACAGGAGGATGGACGAGATGATGTAGCCTTTTCGCCGGTTGGGTACGAACTGGAAGTTCGTGGTTTCAAATATCCGCATGGTATTTCTCTATTCGATTTATGGGCCGTTCGGCCCTAATTCTATCTAGCCAAAACTCGCGTCAGCCGTACGATACCGACATCCGCTTCTCAACGACCATGTAGTCGAAGACGATGCGGGAGACGATGATCGCGGTGAAGAGCGAGGAGAGAATGCCGGCCATCAGCGTTACGGCAAAACCCTGGATCGGTCCTACCCCGAAGGAGTACAGGATGGCACCTACGAAAAACGTCGTGATGTTCGCATCGAAGATGGCGCTCAGCGCCTTAGAATAGCCGGCTTCAATGGCCGCCTTCATCGTCTTTCCGGTGTTCTGCTCCTCCCTCACACGATCAAAGATGAGCACGTTCGCGTCGACCGCCATACCGATCGTGAGCACAATGCCCGCGATGCCCGGCAGCGTCAGTGTTGCATTGAAGGCGGCGAGGATTCCGAAGATGAAGATGATGTTGAACAGCAGCGCCATGTCGGCCACCACGCCGGCCGTCCGGTAATACCAGATCATGAACAGGGCCACGGCGAGCAGGCCAACCATTACGCTCAGGAAACCGGCGCGAATCGATGCCTGGCCGAGGCTCGGGCCTACCGTCCGCTCAGCGATAATGTCCACCGGCGCCGGTAAGGCACCCGACATGAGCACCGTCACGATGTCCTGCGCTTCATCTCGTGAGTCCAACCCCGTAATCGATGACCGCCCTCCAACGATCCGGTTGATGACCGTAGGGTAGGAGTAGACGTAGTTGTCGAGCACGATCGCGATGTTCTTGTTGACGTTCGCGCCCGTGAGGCGGGCCCACGTACGTGCCCCTTCGGAGTTCATCACCATGGTGACCTCGGCGCGGTTCATCTCATCGAAATCGACCCGGGCATCTGTAATTACCTCTCCGGTGAGCTCAATCTCCTCACGAACACCGAGCAGGTAGAACATCTCCAGTCCGTCCTCGCTCTGTCCAATCGGGCTGGCGGTGTAGAGAAGCTCGACGTTCGCCGGCAGCATCTCTTGAACCTCAGTCCGGCTCAAAAGACGATTCACGATCGCGGTATCCCGCTCCGAGACGACTCCGAAAACCACGCCCTGTCCCATCGGCTGCATGGCTGCGAGCAGCGGGTTTGAGGGCTCCATTTCCTCCTGCTGATCCAGAAGTTCGGTTGCGTCGAAGGCCGTATCGGCCTCCGTCGTATCTGCCTCCCCGAGCCCTTCGGTATCCGCCAATATTCCTTCGTCAGTGGTCGCCAGTTCTTCTCCGGCGTCCGTTGTGTCCGGCGCCTCGAGATCCTCCGCCCCCTCAAAATACTGGATGATCTGCTGAAGCGATCGCTGCAAATCGCTCGGCTCCGCCATCAGGTGAAACTCGAGTCGTGCCGTCCCGCGAAGCAAGTTCCGCACGCGCTCCGGATCATCAATCCCCGGAAGCTCGACCACGACACGGCGCGTCCCCTGCTTTTGAATCGACGGCTCGGTGACCCCATAGCGGTCGACGCGGTCGCGAATGATCGAGATCGCGCGATCGATGGCGTCGTCCGCCTGCTGCCGGAGGTATTGCGTAACCTCATCGTTGGTCGAGCGCCTCGTAATCCCCGCATCCTGATTCCGAAAATACCGGGATAGCCGAGCATCCGGATCCCGCTGCTCAAATGCGTCGACGAACGCGTCAATAATCGATACGTCGGTCTGCATCGCTCTCTCTTGCGCTGCGGCAAGGACCTCATCGAACGTTTCGTCAGTGTCCGACGCCAGCTCGCGGATCAGCGCGTGCGTGCGAACCTCGAGCGTCACGTGCATTCCGCCCTGCAGGTCGAGACCGAGCTTCAGCGCCCGCTCCTTGACGTTACGAATCCGCTGGAGGTTTTCACGCTCATACTCCTGGAGTTCCTCACCGTCGAGCTGATTGAGCTTCTGGGTGATGAAGTAGTTCTGGGCGGAAGGATAGAGATAGTAAATCGACAGTCCGAGGAAGAAGACCGTCACGAAGATCTTGAGTCCGTTCCCTTGCATAGTCTTGATATTGCCTGAAGATCGATTGGATAGGGTGCCGGGCCGCGAACGTGCGACGACGCTCCGCCAGACAGGCATTCGTCGTCCAGGATGGCCGGCCAAACAGGAATCGGCTCTGTCCGCAAAACGCGCAGACGAGGCCAAAAGGAAGTGCTAAGGTCCCTGTGAACGTGCGGGACTGAGAATACGAAACGGAATGACATGTTCCGTGCCGCTACGGAGGGTCACTGCTCCGTACACGGTTCGCACTTTCGGTGCCGTCGTGTCGACAGCGGCAGTGGGTGATGGGCTTGTCAGACTCGTCGCTACTGGTGGCGTTGCCGATCGCAGGCGCGGAAGAACCGCGTCCGGCGCGATTTCCGTGTATCGTCGCTGCAGATACTCGATCAGCCCGTCGTCCGTCAGGTCGCGCTCCGTGAATGCGTGTGCCGCCGGTACCTCTGGGGATTCGCTCTCGTAGGCCGCAAGGAACGCCGCCACGAACTCCCCGATATTCGCCGCCCTGCTTTCCGCGGCCCGGTTCAGGGCTGCTTCCAGGTCAGCATCGGCGGGCACGCGAAGCTGTGCGCGAATCCACACCTCATACGACCCTTGAATAGAGAGCGCCGAGGCCTGGCCCGCCTGCCCAACGAGTGTCGGCAGCAGGCTCACCACCAGCAGGGAGGCGATCAGCCGAGCAAAAAATGTCGAGCGCACCCAGCGCATGTGAACCGTTAATCGCTACACAACAATGCTGCGACCGATCGAGCCGGAGAGATAGACATCTTCCGCCGTCGGACGCTCAAAACTAGCCTATAGTAGGCACAACCCGGCACGAGTTCAACGGGTCCTGGTGAATCTTGGCTGAAAGCGCCTATTCGAGGACGAAGCTCGCCTGCACGTTTACGCGTACTTCCAGCTCGCCGGCCGCGTAGGCATCAGGGTCCGGCGCGGCGGAGGCCGCCGTCTCAGCAGCGTCCATGCGCATTTCGACCATCGGACGCGGAAAGTCAAAACTCTGTTCGGTGATACTGTGGACGGGCCCCAGTTCCTCACCGAGCGTGGTCGCTACGAGGCTCGCCTTCTCCTGGGCATTGTTCACCGCTTCCCGTAGCGCACGATTGCGGGCCTGGTCTCGATTCTCGATGTCGTAGGTCACCCGCTCGAGCCGATTCGCACCCTGCTGCACCACGGTGGAAACGAGAATGGGCAACTGCTCGAGGTCGTGTACCTCGACGACGATCTGCCGAATCGCCTCATAGCCGCTCTCCACGTAGCGGCGCTGATCATCCACCCACTCTCGGTGCGGCTGCAGACGAAGCGACTCCATCCGGAGGTGGCGGTCCTCGATCCCGAGTTCTCGCACGGCATTCATAGCCCGGCTCGATGCGTCAGCGTTCTGGCGGCGCGCCTCTTCAGGATCATCGGCAATCGAAACCACACCGAAATGCACGATCGCCATGTCCGGCTCGACGTTCACCACTCCTTCCCCGGAGACGCTCACCGTCCGTCGGGTATCGTACGCGTGATGGCCCTCCATCTGTGCCCACGACGACTGCGGCGCGAGAAGAATCACACCCGCCAGGGCCGCGATGAGCAGAATTCGACCCGTTTCCCACCAATCTGTGTACATGGACATGGACGCTTCCCCTCAATGTGGCTAAAACTTTCCAGAAATCTCTGTGGAGTGAAATACAATCAAACGTCGTTCCGAACGGGTGCGCCGTCAAGGCTCAAGCCGTCCCATCAGCCTCGGAAACGGTATGGTTTCGCGGACGTGGTCGATACCGCACACCCAGGACAATGTGCGCTCCAATCCAAGGCCGAATCCGCTATGAGGCACGGAGCCATATTTTCGAAGGTCCAGATACCATCCGAACACCTCTTCCGGTAGCCCATGCTCATTAATTTGCCGTTTCAGAAACGCGAGGTCGGTCGCCCGCTCGCCACCTCCAATGATCTCGCCGTAGCCCTCCGGCGCCAGGATGTCCATCCCGAGTGCGAGCCGGTCGTCATTCGGGTCACGCTTCATGTAGAAGGCCTTCACCTGTGCGGGGTAGCGGTGAACGATGATAGGCCGATCGAAATGCCACGTCAGCACCGTCTCATCACTGCCGCCGAAGTCTCCGCCCCACTCGAACTCTCGGGCTGATTTTCGCCAGTCCGGCAGGTTGCGCAGGTCCTCCTCGATATCACCGAGTCGCTTGTGAATTTCGATCTCCCGTGCATCGATTCGCCGCTTTTCGGACTTCTTGGCCTGCCCGTACCGTTTCGAGTTCCCTTCAAGTTCGTCGGTCAGTGCAACCTTCTCCTTCGTGATCGCCTCGGTGCGAGCGGAGAGCATTTCGGCGGTCTCATCGCTCTTCAGCAGATCTACGGCCTCATCATAGGACATGCGCGGAAACGGCTTGCGCACCCGCTCGAGCGGTGCCGTATCACGTTCCAGGACCTCGAGTTCCTCCCGGCACTCCGTCAATACGGACTGCACGACGTGGACCATGAAGTCCTCGGCGAGCTCCATATTCATGTCAAGATCATAGTAGGCCATCTCCGGCTCGATCATCCAGAATTCGGTTAGATGTCGCCGGGTCTTGGACTTCTCTGCTCGAAAAGTCGGCCCGAAGGTGTAGATCTTCCCGAACGCCATGGCCATCGCCTCACCGTAGAGCTGGCCGCTCTGCGTGAGATAAGCCTTTTCGCCGAAGTAGTCGAGTTCGAAGAGCGTCGAGGTGCCCTCGACGGCATTGCCGGTGAGAATGGGCGCATCCATCTGAAGAAATCCACGGCTCTGGAAGAATTCATGGATCGCCATGATTAGACAGTTTCGGATACGCATGACCGCCCACGGTCCTCGGCTTCGCAGCCAAAGGTGACGCTGCGACATGAGAAAGTCGATGCCATGCTCCTTCGGCGTGATGGGATAGTCTTCGGCGCTGCCGACGATCTCCAGGGAGGTGACCTGCAGCTCGTGTCCGCCGATCTGGCGCTCATCACGCACGACCGTCCCGGTCACAAGCAGTGACGACTCCTGCGACGCAGCATCGGCGGCTTGCCATGCGTTCGCATCGACGGCGTCCTCGGCAACGACGCACTGCGTAAGGCCCGTTCCGTCACGGACGACAAGAAACCGCAGCGACTTCGATCCCCGCTTGTTGTAGAGCCAGCCTTTGAGTTGGACCTCTTCGCCTTCGTGTTCAGATAGGTCTTCGATGTAGACGTGTCGAACGTCGACAGCTGCCTCAGGCATGTGCTGGTCTAATTTTTAGTGTTTGCGTCGGGCGTACGGCGTCTAGAAGCGAGTGAGTTCCTGCTGCCAGTTCGGCAGGGAACGTTCTCCGGCAACGCTCGAGTGGATTAGCTCAAACTCACCGAATCCGTTCACGTCGGCAAAAACGAACATCGCCTGTCCTTCTCCCGGAATGTTATTGTACTCCCAGATCTCGTGCGGTGCGGCATCTCTATCGTACAGATGCGGTTCCACGGTCGATGGGAGTCCGTACCGGATTACGGTCCGGCCGCGGTCAGTCCTCCATCCCTCTCTCCGATTGGAGGAGTACCGGTCGTTTGCGTACTGAAGGCGCCGGTAGAACTCGTCTCGAAACTCATTGATAGGCGTGGCGGGGTTCTCGTCACGTTTCTCCCAGAAGTCCATCAAGAATCGACGCTTCCCTTCCAGATCCTCAAGTCGATTGATCCGCCGTCTCTCCATATCATTCGCGATGATCGCGATGTGTTCGAGAGACTGGTTCACCTCGTCTTCCGTCATGGCCGCGTAGGGACTCGTCTCGAACTCCATCTCAACGGCGGCCACCTGCTCGCGCTCCACATCCGGATTGTAGATGAAGAACTTGCGCGACCGCTCGGCGACGGACTCGTTCTCATTGTTCAGCAATGCCACGCGCAGGAAATAGGAACCGCTGGGGAGCGAGCCGACATCAAACTGACCCACGAGCACATCCGGCGTTCGGGATTCGCGTTCGAGCCTCTTCTCGAGGCCGGCGACCGGTTGCGGTCGATTCGCTTCGGCAACGTAGGTGTAGACGGTGTACTGGTCGTCGTCCCCGGTGAGCGCGTCCGTTCCGTACGCTTCCGTGTAGTAGAAGAGCCGGTCTAACCCCTGGCCGAACAGCTGATTTGCGTTCGGCCGAATCAGAAGCCCATTCTTGTAGAAGGGGTCGGAACGGTCCTGCGCCTGCGTGATCTCGGAGGCCAGCGTCACGCCCGACAGAGCCGCCGTCTCTCGGTCACTGAAGTCTGGAACGGCGAGATCGCGTCGTAGCTCGACCTCAGGCCGACCGTATTCTTCGCTTGCCGGAATGATCATCCGTAGCTCGTACTCCCCCGGCTGAACCGACGTACGCACCTGATGAATGAAATGCTGTCCCGGCATGATGTTGCTGGTATCCGAAACCGCGAATCGCAGCAGGACGGAATCGGCCCACACCGACTCCCTTGAGGACGCAGCGATGTCTGCCGATGACACGGGCGCCATTTCGAACTCGAGGGGTAGCCTCGCTTCAAACACCTCGTCGGATTCCTCGAAGTCGAGACTGGCTGCATCGACGGACATATAGACCTCAACCAGCGACGAGGACTCATTGTAGGCGAAGGACGCATGATCGACGTCGATCTGCACCGGCAGCCGATCCTGAGCCGAGAGCGGCACAGCCGATATGAGAATCATCGCAAGAGAGAGAAGCTTCACCAGATGGCGCATCGTAGTGTGGCGAGTTGATAAGCAAACGTGCCGCGTGTGAATGGCTCCGACAGCGATACCGCACAGCGGGGACACGTGCGGGTCGGGCGGCCAAATAGGTCGGTGGTGCCCGTCAATAGCCGTCGGAGAAGGTAACTATAGTCTATCGGATAGGATCCGCCGGGTCCACGCTCGCCGCACGAGGAATTCACGGCAAACCCGTTTATTCCGGCTCGTCGAAATCCCGCTCGAAGCGGGTCGTATGATCGGAGAAGAACTGCTTGTCGCCGATCTCAAACCGCCGCTCCTCCACGGTGAAGTGGTCCGCGTACACAGACACGACATTGTAGAAGTTGGTCTCGCGGTGTTTCCTGCGACCGCGACTGCTAGTAGCCGTGCCCGCGCTCGCGATAACGAGCCTGTGCTTCTCCGGCACAATCTCGATCGGTTCGATATGTGAGATGTGAAGATGCCCGCACAGTACCAGGTCAACGCCCGATTCCGTTGCGCGATCGAGCGTCCTGCGGGCCTTTCGCGCAATGTCGTGCGGCCCGAGTGCCTGAATCTGAGTGAGATGATGGTGCACGACGAGCACCTTGAATACTGTCTGGGGACGCGGGCCGAAGAAGTCGGTAACCGCCGCCTGCTGGTCGCGTCCGATCCGCCCGCCCTTCACGGTTCTACCATGGGCCGAGTTGATACCAAGCACGGCCAAACCGTCCGCCTCGTAACGCGGTGATGCATCGCTGGAGACGTGTTTCTCAAATCGTGCCAGCGGCTTGAAGATGCGCTTGAGGGGCTTCCACCACGGGTATACGTCGTGATTGCCCGGCACGACGAGTGTTGGTGGCTTGATAGCCTCCAGCATCGCGGCCGCTGCCTGATATTCGACCTCGCGGGCCCTCTGTGTTAGATCTCCGCTGATTACGACGAGCGAAACGTCGTTCGCGTTAAGCTCGTCGACCAGCGCATCGACGATTGTCGGATGGGCGATCTTGCCGAAATGCAGATCAGACAGATGTGCGAGCCTTGCGATCACGAATCGGCCGAATTACCGGTGCGGAATATGAGCAGCTTCGTCGGGCGCATCGACCCGGCGCCGAGTCACATCAGCATCGAGAGCGGCTCTTCGAGGTAGTTTTTCACCGTGCTCAGGAATTCTGATCCGGTTGCTCCGTCGACGAGACGATGGTCGCATGAGAGCGTCAGCTTCATGCGTTTGCCCGGTACGATCTGATCATTCTTTACGACGGGCACGTCGCGGATGGCCCCGATGGCCATAATACACGAGTTAGGCGGATTGATGATGGCCGTGAACTCCTCGATCCCGTACATACCGAGATTGCTCGTGGTGAACGTCGACCCCTCCCACTCCTGCGGCTGCAGCTCGCGATTACGCGCCTTCTCAGCAAGCACTCGAGTTTCATCTGCGATCTGCGCGAGTCCCTTCTTGTCGGCATGCCGGATGACCGGCGTGACCAGGCCCTCTTCGATCGCTACAGCAACGGCCACGTGGACCTGGTTGTAGCGGCGAATCTGACCTTCCTGTTCGAGGTATGAAGCGTTCACGTCGGGATGCCGCCGCAGTGCCAGCGCACACGCCTTCGTGATCAGGTCGTTGTAGGAGATCTTGCCCGAACCGTTGTCCGAGGCGATCTCATTGATTCGCGACCGTGAAGCCACGGCCTGTTCCATATCGACGTCAACCGTGAGATAGAAATGCGGTGACGTAAACTTGCTCTGCGATAGCCGGCGCGAGATCGTCTTGCGCATCTGGGAGATCTTCTCACTTTCGAAGAGCTCCTCCTCGGATACCGGCAGGGCCTCACTGGGAAGTTGATAGGCGGGTGCTTCAGCCGGAGCGGCGACGCCCTCCTCGATGGCTGCTTCGACGTCGCGCTTGATGATTCGACCCTTCGGGCCGCTGCCTTGCAGTTGGGCGATTTCGATACCGTGGTCCTGTGCCAAACGGCGGGCAAGCGGCGAGCTCTTGATGCGGCCGTCGCCTTCACGCGCGGTCGGCACCTGAGTCGCGGGCGCGGCGCGCTGTGCTCCGTCACCGCTCGGAGCACCTGCCGGTGCTACCTCCTCGTCGGAGGCAGCGGCTTCCACAGGCTCCTCAGGAGCCTCATCGGACTCCTCCTCCTCCTCAGCCGGCGCAGCTCCCTTGCTTTCGTACTGCTGCAGAATATCCGAGACGTCCTCGCCCTCGTCACCGAGGACGGCAATCAGGCCGCCGATCGGAACAGCGTCGCCTTCGGCGATCACCTTCTTGAGTAGAACGCCGTCGTCGTAGACCTCCAGATCCATGGTCGCCTTATCGGTCTCGACCTGGGCGATGATGTCGCCTGCCGACAACTCGTCACCTTCGTCGGCCTGCCACGAAACGAGGACACCTTCCTCCATAGTGTCGCTCATTTTCGGCATTTCTACGGGTATCGCCATTCTTCGCTGTTAGGTCGTAGTAGTGTAAGAACAGAATGTAGGCTCAACGTCGCTACCCACCGTGCAGGAGCTTATACGTACATCACCCGCTTCGCGGCCGCGATGATCTCCTCCGTCTGGGGCATATAGTACTCGATCAGATTCTTGGCATACGGGGCGGGTACGTCTTTTGCCGTGACCCGCACCACGGGTGCATCCAAGTAATCGAAGACGCCCTCCTGAATCTGATAGGCCACCTCGGAGGAGAAGCTCGCAAACGGGTTGCTTTCGTCGACCACGACGAGGCGGTTGGTCTTCCGCACCGACTCTGCGATCGTGCCGATATCGAGGGGGCGGATGGTACGCGGATCGATCACCTCCGCGCTGTAGCCCTCCGAGGCCAGCTCGTCGGCTGCTTCGAGGGCGCGCCAGTAGCTCTTTTGATGGGCGAGGATCGTGACGTCGTCCCCCTCGCGTGCGATCCGGGCCTTTCCAATCGGAATCAGATATTCGTCCTCATCAGAGACGTCGCCCTTCATACCGTACATGAGCTCACTCTCCAAGAAGATAACGGGGTCATCGTCCCGAATGGCTGACTTCAGCAGCCCCTTCGCATCATCGGGATTCGACGGTGCTACAACCTTCAAACCGGGAAAGCATGAATAGATGGACTCAACCGCCGTGCTGTGCGTGGCGGCGAGCTGGCCGGCTGCTCCATTTGGTCCGCGAAACACGATCGGAACGTTGAACTGGCCACCCGACATGTACTGGATCTTAGGGACGTTGTTGATGAGCTGATCGAAGGCCACAAAGGAGAAATTGAACGTCATGAACTCGACGATGGGCCGCAACCCTGCCAGCGCAGCCCCAACCCCAAGCCCGGAGAATCCGCTCTCGCTGATAGGCGTGTCGATCACACGCTTCGCGCCGAACTGATCGAGCATTCCCTCGCTGACCTTATAGGCGCCGTTGTACTCCGCTACCTCCTCCCCAATGAGGAAGATATCCTCATCCCGCTCCATCTCCTCGACCATCGCCGCACGGAGCGCCTCTCGTAGTTGTAATTCAGCCATATTCGTCAAATAGCTCGTCTTGAGTTCTTTTGCCTCTCAATTTTCCTTATCGGCATGTCCATTCGTCAAGAACGGGTAATCCTCCTGGGTGTAGACGTCTTCGTAGATCGATTCGATCGGAGGGAACTCGCTCTCCTCACTGAACTCGACGGCATTCATGACTTCCTGCTTGATCTCCTCGTCCCACTCATCGAATTCTTCGTTCGATGAGAGGTCGTTTTCGAGAAGGTAGCCTTTCAGTCGAATGATGGGATCCTCGTTCTTCTTCTGATCGAGTTCATCCTTCGTCCGGTAGTTGGCCGGATCGCTCATCGAATGGCCTCGATAGCGGTAGGTACGCACCTCGAGCATGGAGGGCTGATTGTTTCGCGCCATCTCCAGATGCTCGGAAATCGCCTTGTAGACGCTGAAAACGTCCATGCCATTTGCCAGTGACCCCGGCATCCCGTAGCTGGCGGCATAGCGATGAAATTCCGGCTGCGCGAACGCGCGGTGGGTCGCCGTCCCCATCGCATATTGATTGTTCTCAATAACGAAAATGCAGGGCACGTCGTAGAGCGACGCGAGGTTGGCGGACTCGTGAAACGCACCCTGACCAACCGCACCGTCGCCAAAATAAGTAAGGCAGGCACCGCCGTCCTCTCTGTACTTGTGAGCGAAGGCGATTCCGACACCGACAGCGATGTGTCCGCCCACGATGCCGTGGCCGCCGTAAAAATTGAGCTCTTTCTTGAAATAATGCATCGAGCCTCCCTTCCCGCGTGAGGAGCCGTCGATCTTCCCAAAGAGCTCTGCCATGCATTCGTTGGGACTCATTCCGAGAGCCAGGCCGATGCCATGGTCGCGGTAGGCCGTGATGACGGAATCCGTGCCGATGTCCATTGCATAGGCCGATCCCGTCGATACGGCCTCCTGTCCGATGTATAGGTGGAGAAAACCCGAGATCTTCTGGCGGCCGTACATCTGGGCGGCGCGTTCCTCAAAGCGCCGCTGAAGCAGCATGTTGCGATACATCGCTCGGACGTTGTCATCGGAGAGCCCGAGGTCGTCGTGCTTGTATTCACCTGCGGGGTAACTCTCGAAGGACGCCTCAACGCCAAGCGACTCCGGTACGTCGACGGTCTGGCCATTCGTTATGGCCTCCTTCTCCGCCGTCTCGGTGCCGTTTCCATTCGCCTTATCCGGGTCGGTGGGCTTCTTCTTTTTCTGCCGATCGCTCGCCATGCTACATGAACTTGAGTTGTCGGAAATACGACGCGCTGCACCCCTACCGGTGTTTGTATAACACTCGGTACGGCGGGTTTCGCGCAGTGACCAAATTAACCGCCCCTCCTCAGATTCAAATCGGTGGCGGAAAGCAGCGGGGCGCCCAGCCCCCAGCGTACTAAGGTAACAAGAAAACAACTCTTTCGCCGCCGCTCTACTCAGCCCCGTGCACGGCAGCCGGCCAAAAGGAGGCTCATCTATCCCAGCCA
The DNA here is from genome assembly GCA_964591285.1 of uncultured Rhodothermales bacterium. Lineage (GTDB taxonomy): Bacteria > Bacteroidota > Rhodothermia > Rhodothermales > VXPQ01 > CAZQAS01. Next base: position 154 of record CAZQAS010000007.1, on the reverse strand, counting down.
TTATGCACGTCGTGTAGTTGTGCGACGACCGTCCCGGTCTTTAGAAGTACCCGCCGTTTCGGTCAGACAGCAGAGATCAACCCATGAGATTCGAGTCGACAGCCGTCGTACAGAAAAGAGCCGTCGTACAGGAAGGCGTCGACCTTCCCGCCCT